>JAFGOE010000013.1 GCA_016926625.1 Candidatus Zhuqueibacterota bacterium | reverse complement strand
GATTTGCTGAGATAGGCAGCGAAAGGAATTAAAATAAGAATATCGATTCCGGCATCGATCAATTCTGCGGTCGTTACCTCTTCGATCCCCCTGGTTATGACGGCCGCGTTGAAATTCGCCAGACCACCAGTAAAAAAATTGACCAGTGTACTGGTCACTGTCGTCACGTAATTGCGTTCCGCACCCGCAGGGGTAAACGCAAATCGCGACAGGAAATTATGCTTCTGATATTCAATTTCCTTCAATATCAACAACAAACGCTTCTGTCGTTCTGTGAGTGAACCTTCCTCGATCGACTCCCGATCAAACACCTTTTCGATGACATCGGCAAGCGCTAATTCAATTTTAGTCGCGATATTCCCTTGTTCATAAAAATAATCTAACACCGGCACCGTGTGATGAGGTCCATATTCCTCGATTATTTCATAAAATAACTCAAAATCTTTCAACTCTTCGTACAACCGGTTCATACCTGTCCGATTTTTCTCAAGCGCGAGTAATCCGTTCCATCCCAAACGGTTGATTATCTCCAGCTCCCTCGCGTTGTATTGGGTTAAGTACGTTGATGAGATATTCAATCGTTCAGATAGCTCATTTTCGATATAATCACGCGTCATAACCGTCTCAGCCGGTGTCTTAAAAAACGTATCGTGATGAATGCAACCGTTAACCATTAATATTAAAATCGCGGTCAGCAGAATGAGCAATTCTATTTTAAGAAATTTAGATAGTGTAAGTTTCATGAGAACACTTTCAATTTGTTGAATCATAGATTATTTTTGACACCCGGGCGATCAAGCCACTGGCTTCGTCATGATCTTTTATACCACGGGTCATCACTATTAAGACATATCGCGGCTTACCTTCTCGCAGTATGATCGCAGAGTCATGATCTATATTTGTAATATTCCCTGTCTTATTCGCAACGATCACATCGTCCGGCAGCAACGCTGGGATCTTTCCTCTGTACTTTTGCTCCACTAATATGTTTATCATCTCTTCACATGATCCGGGGTCGACCACCTTATGAAGCGCTATCGACCTCATGATGAGGTACAGGTCATAGGCGGTCGCCACGTTATTGAGACCCGCTTCATACGCTTTCAAGTCTTCCACGCCACGAAGCACCTGCATATCAACGGCACCGATATCTTTCAGGCTGGACATCACGTTCTGAGCGCCTACCCGCTCGATAAGAATATTCGTCGCTAAATTGTTACTGACTGTGATCATCTCAAAGACTAAATCTCTGATCGTCATTTTCCCCCCGATAGACTTAAATACACGATCATTAATTTCTGTATCCTCGCCAAGCGAATATTCACTTTGATCGACAATACTCTTAAATTTGTTTTGAATAGTAACTGAATCTTCGAGAGAGAAAATACCTGCGTTTGCTTGCTTGAACACTTCCACCATCACCGGCGTCTTCATCGTGCTGGCCGCATGCATGACTTCCTTTTCATTGATAAATAACTTTTCGCCGGTTACCAAATCTTCAAATGCCACTGCTACTTCCCAGTCCGGAGACCGCAGCAACGACACGATAGCCTGCTCCAACTCCTTAACGTCAGACGATTTATCTGTACAGACCGAAAACGACAAGATTACGGCCATTAGTAAGAACGGAATGTAAAATTTCATATACGCATCTCCATGAACGCTTTAATTTCATTTTTTTGTTCTGATGACATGATAGCAACAGATGAGCGATCGATCTGATTTTCGATCAATCTTTTTTTAAACGCATCGTTATGTTTTCATTATACAATACAAGTGAAACACCAGCCAGAATGATGATTCCCCCTACTATCTGCTGTAGCGAGACCGTTTCCTGCAGAATGAGATAGGCGAGAAGGGTTGCACCTATGGGTTCACCTAAAAGTACGACGGAAACTGTCGTAGCGGTGAAGAATTTCAGCGCCCAATTGAATATCGTATGACCGATTATCTGAGGTAACAAAGCCGCTGCGACTAAATAAATGTATGTGGACGAGTCGTAGCCTGTAAACGATTTACCACTCGATAATGTCATGAAGATGATCAGGGAAGCGCAGATAGAGTACACGATCGTCACATATACCCTGGTATTCATCGAGCTTCTCAATTTGCGGCCTGCCAGCATGTAACCTGCAGCACCGATAGCACCCAACACAGCCAGACCATTCCCTAAGACTGATGCACTGTCGATCGCAAAATCGTTTGCGCCAATAATCACGGCTCCGCTGAGTGTGATAACGATACCCATGATCGTAAACCTACCTGGCCTCTCGCGAAGGAAGACGTAACTACCTATACCCACAAAAATCGGAGCAGTCTGCACCAATACCACAGAACTCGCTACGGATGTATATTTCAACGACGAGATCCAGGTCGTAAAATGCAGCGTTAAAAATAAACCTGAAATTACTGCAACTCTCCGCTGCGACCAGGGAAGGCCCTTCCAGACTCGATCACGGCTCATCCATGTCGTACCCAGATAAAAAAGCGAGGCAATTCCGAGTCGGTACGACGCGATGACGAAAGAGGGTGCATCACATAATTTTACAAAGATCGATCCAAACGAAATGGCGACCAGGCCAAGAAAGAGGATCGTTATAACTCGCTGTTTTCCCATCAAATTTTTCTTACTTCTACCTTAACCATGCTTTCACTGCTATAATAATTTTTAATCGATCTGCTTATCGTGCTATCTTCGTATAGAGCTTGTTCTAAATAAGCGATTAACAGATTTCTCCGCGTGATTTTTGAAAAAAAAATGATCATTACAGATGAATTTCCATTGGCCGCATCGCAGCTGCGATCTTGACGTTACAGGACATCATCGGATAAGAGTGAATGAAGTCGCTCAACCCTGACTATTATACTGACCAGTAGAATTTATGAACAGAATTCTTTCGCCTGTTTGAGTATGATGTCCCAGGCCAAATCGATATCTGCTTCGATCGTTTTGATATTTCCGATCGCCAGTCTGATAGAGAAGTTACCACGTAATTTAGTATGTGACAGGAAAACTTCACCGGTCGCATTGATCTTATTCATCAACCTTTCGTTCACCGAATTCAATTCATCGTTTGAGAGGGAATGCTTACCATGATTGGGATTTAGTCTGAAAACAACAGTGCTAAACGGAACAGGTGCCATTAATTCGAAATCGTCATGTTCCTCTACTTTAGCTTTAAATTTCTCTGCATAGTTCAGGTGTTCCCTGAGGGTTTTCTGAATTTTGTTCGTTCCGTAAGATCGAATAATCATCCATAACTTCAGTGCCCTGAATCGACGTCCCAGGGCTACTCCATAATCCATATAGTTTTTTACTACATCTTGCTCAGCGGTTCGCAGGTACTCTGGTACAAGACTGAACGCGCTTTTTAACATGTCGGGTCTGCGGCTGAACAGAACGCTGCAATCGATAGGGGTAAACATCCATTTGTGAGGATTAATTACAATCGAGTCAGCCAACTCCCAACCGACGAAGTAATCTCTCTTTTCGGGCAAGATAGATACCGGTCCGCCATAGGCCGCGTCAACATGCAACCAAAGATTGTATTTCCGGCATATGCTGGCGATTTCAGCCACTGGATCGATACTCGTTGTGGACGTGGTACCAATGGTCGCCACGACGCCTATCGGTTTGCATCCGTTATCAATATCAACACGAATTCTCTGCTCTAATTCATCCGTATTCATTCGAAAAACAGCATCAGTGCTAATTTTTCGCACATTGTTCTGTCCGATCCCCAGAACCATCGCAGCCCTCTCGATCGATGAATGGGTCTCTTCAGAGACGTAAAGAATTAGTTGAGGCAGATCAGGACGACCGGACAAACCAAGTTCGCGAATATTGAATGCAGTAGCTTCCCGGGCTGCTGCTATGGCACAGAGACTGCTAACGGATGCGGTGTCATTAATAATTCCCATAAACGTGGTTGGTAACTGAACCATATAGCGAAACCATTCCAGTACAACTTCTTCCAATTCAGTCGCCGACGGAGAACTCTTCCAATTCATCGCATTCACATTGAGCGCCGATGATAAAAATTCACCGATAATACCAGGATAGGAACCAGTGATCGAAAAATAGGCGAAAAATCGGGGATGATTCCAGTGAGTGATCCCGGGAATGATGATTTTTTCAAAATCATCGAGAATCGTATCGAACGATTCCGACAGGGTCGGCGGAAGTTCCGGCAGTTGCGACTTTATCTCTCCAGGCTTAACACGCGATAATACCGGATACTCATCCGTATGTTCGAAATAGTGTATAATCCAGTCGATCGCCCTGCGAGCTGACGCACTAAAAATTTCAGAGTTCAAATCCATTTTATGCAGCTCTCCTTGTATTATTGAGATCAATCAATTCAGTGGGAAATGTTTAAGCAGCATTTAATCATGTCCGCAACTCTTCAGGTAGTGATGATAATTTGGGTGATACAGGATCTGGTATGCGGATATTCTGGCTGATGCTATCAATATCCTTTAAGCCGCAAGCGGAGAGTATTAGGACGATCTTTGCGTTGTTATCGATTTTATTTTTCAGTTTTCGAAAACCCGCGAAAGAAGCTGCAGCCGCTGGTTCCACAAAGATACCAATAGTTCTTGCCAGATAATGTTGGGCGGATCGAATCTCCTCATTTGAAACCGTTACTCCCAGCCCGCAGGTCGACTCTAAAGCTTTTAGAGCAAGAAATGCATTTCGTGGTATTTTAACACTCAAGGAATCAGCAATAGTCTGTTTTTCAGCACTGTTCTTGATGACGCCCGTCGTAAATCCGTTCACGATAGCGTCATATCCCTCTGCCTGAACTGCCACCAGCTTCGGCATTTCCCCGAACCAGTCGAACTGAAACATATCATAGAAACCCTTATAAATGCCTGACAGCATGGTACCGTCTCCGCAGGGTACGAAGATATAATCCGGGACCGAATAATCAAGCTGTTTGTAAATTTCAAGTGATAACGTCTTCATGCCCTCGATGGTAAGCGGATTATAAGCAGTATTTCGACAAATTCCACCATATTTAAGCATATATTCTATCGCCAGTTCATACCCGTCATCATATGATCCGTCTATGAGCACCACTTGTGCGCCATAGATCATTATCTGAGCCAGTTTAGCCTTCGAGATGGTAGCGGGTACAAAAGTAATGCACTTCAAATTTGCAGCAGCAGAGACACCGGCCATCGAAGCCGCAATATTACCCGTCGATGCGAGGACAACCTTGGACTCATTGTTCTTTACAGCAAAACCGGCAACCAACAGAGATGCTCTGTCTTTCGACGATCCTGTGGGACATTTACTATCATCCTTGAAATAGAGATTTTCAAATCCTAATTCCTTAGCGATCCTATCAGACTTAAATAAAGGTGTGTTGCCTACGGGATAGTTTGGCATGAACTGACGATCGACCGGCATCAATTCGTCCGGACTGAAAGAGAATTGATCAATTTGTGTTTTCAGTTGATCGTAAGGCAATAACAGTCTCAACACTCCATGCATCGGTTCTTTCGGATTTTGAAAGGCTGAACAGACAGGACATACATACATAATATTGGAGTTGGTCTCATATTTACGTCCACACTCGATACACTGATAGCGTATTTGCATGTTTAAACGACTCCTTCTTTATCTTTGATAAACTGCTCAAGGCGGATAATGTCCAAGCTTCGATAATGTTAATATAGTGAACTATAGAAAATAAAGTCAAGCTTATTTTTAAACGAGAAACATTTTTATCTTTTATTTGTAAAATAGTAGTGAAAAACGCATCAAAGGAGGATTTAAGATGCTAAAACATCTACTGACGTTAATCGTTATCAGTATCACGATCTCTTCATGCTCCGTCGAGCCTGCAAATAATCCTAAAAAGAAACCAAATTTCAAAAAAGAGGTAAACTTGGAAATTATTAACGCAGATAATAGACTTGGATTGAAATTATTCAAATTAATAAATTCGAACCGGGAGAGCAAGAATATTTTTATCTCACCTGCCAGCATCGTCTCCGCCATGGGTATGGTAATCAATGGGGCCGATGGATTGACGCTGGAGGAGTTTAGAAGGGCGTTTGAAATCGAACAGTATTCGCTGGACCAGATAAACGACACATACGCTGCCTTCATCAGCAAGATCCCCATGCTTGATAACAAAACCAGTGTCTCCCTGGCAAATTCAATCTGGTATCGCCAGAATTTAAATCTGAACTCACAATTTATAAGCAACACAGAAAATTATTTCAATGCAGAGATAAGAGGCCTGAATTTTAGCGACCATAATTCGGTAAAAATCATCAACGACTGGGTTCAGTCCAAAACAAGAGGAAAAATCGACCGCATCATTGAAGAAATTTCAGCCCGCGATGTCATGTACCTCATGAACGCTATTTATTTCAAAGGATTATGGCAGCATCAATTTAAGGAAAAAGCGACTCAGAAACATGATTTTTACATCAATCCATCGAACCACGTGCAATGTGACATGATGCGCAATCATAATGAGTATCGCTATTTTGAGAACGACAGCGTAAAGGTCATCGATCTTCCCTACGGCGATGATGTGTTCAGCATGACTATCATCCTGCCTCGACGAGATGACGACTTAAATGAGATTATAACGGATATATCTTATCAGAACATTGAGAAATGGATCGCCCGATTGTCGTTGCAAGAAGGGACCTTGTTTCTGCCTAAATTCAAGATCGAGACCGCAATTTCTCTGAACAACTATTTTAAAAATATAGGCATAAGACGTGCCTTTTCAGCCGATGAAGCAGAATTTTCAAAGATAATCGAATCGTATCAGTTTTACATCAGTGATGTTCTGCACAAGGCGTATTTAGTCGTCGATGAAGAGGGTAGCGAAGCGGCCGCCGTGACAAGTGTCACCATGAAAGCAGTATCAGTCGACCCGGATGAATTCAGAATGGTCGTCGATCGACCGTTCATCTTCTTAATACGTGAGAATAGCACCAATCTAATTCTTTTCATGGGGAAAGTACAAAACCCGACAGAGTCCTGAATCGAACATTAGCTTCTGAAGAACAACAATGGGAGCATACCAGCAGCCGGTGTACACAGACTATTCGCGATAATTTACAGCATCATTTTTAAACTATCGTCTGCGTCCCTATACACCCTGCTGCTGATTTACTCCCATTTTTTTGCTGGCGCGTCAACCTACTTTATTGTGGTAAGTAAATGGTCTCTAAATAAGGGATCAAATTACCCTCTTCGACCACGTTTTTAGTCCTGGTGTTACCTATCTTTACGACCGAGGTAACGAATTGATATTGCATACTGGGCCAGTAAGCAACTTCAACGTTAACCTTGTATTCCCCAGGCTTGATTGTGACTCCGGTGTAGTCTTTTAAATCCCACGAATAGATATGATGACCGATATCGATACTTGCAGCGGTCACGGCATCGGCATCCTTATAATCCGATGATTCAGACCAGTGGGATAAATTCACCTGCTTTTCTTTGGCGTAACCACTGAAGCCTGACACATATACCGTCTTTACAAACTGGCCACTTTTCGATTCCATCCATACGGCAGTTTGCGGTGCCAGCTCATCCTGAAAACCCAGAATGAAATCGATCAGCACCACAGGCTTTTTCAACTCATCTTCATTTATCCGTTCCATATGAGGGCTCATCACATTAAAAACGTCCTTAACGATTCCAGCATCCGGGTAATCTGTGACAATTTTAATCCAGTTTGTCATCGCCTTCTTCTGATGTGCTTGACCAAGATAGTATAATGCCTGGGCCTTCATCTCATCTGAAGCGTTTTCATTTTGCATCAACCACTGTAAATCCTGCATCGCCTGATCCAATTTTCCGACAAAAAATGGCATTCCAACACCGATACTGCCTTTTATCAACCGAATTTCCAGGTTCTCCGGACATTTTCGTGCTGCTATGTCGGTGATATTGACGACATCAAAGGCCAGTTTAGTCCGGTAATCGGTATCACTGTAAATCGTCTCATCATAACCCTTGTCAGCCAGCGCACCGATGGCTTCGACTAATCCCAGATACGCTTTTGAGTCGGTCGAGTCATGTTTGATCGCTGTATTAAACGTCTCCCGGGCCTTTTCAAACTCCTTCTGTTGTATATACGCATAGCCTAAAGCAGTTAATTTATGCTGATCTTTTTCATTCAGAACACTTTTTTCCAATTTCTTCATTTCATCGGCGGTTAATTTATCGCTTTTCGCAGGCTGTTCTTTCTCGGCGAGTGCTTTCAATTGCGCTGAAGCCCTCTTACCCTCTCTTGAATCAGGAGCCAGAGAGACGATCTTTGTCCACGTCTCAGTCGCTTTGTCGTTTAAATTTTTCTGTTCATATGCATCAGCTAAGGCCGAATACGATGCGATGAGTATATTCGCATCAATCGGTTCTGTTTTCGCTTCAGCCCGGTTAACGATAAATTCAAGATCTTTTACGCCAGTATCCAACTTTCCGAGAAATGCAGGAACGTTTACACCCAGTATCCCTCGATGGAAGTGCGGCAGATAATTGTCAGGCATGGCTTGCACCGCTTTGTCAAGAAGCGTGAACGCCTCCTGAACAAGGCGCCCTGCTTCCATGTAGTTTTCAGTTCTGCCCGCCTTCATCCCGGTATAAAAACCAAGATAACTGGTCAGAAAAGCATCCTCCGGATATTCAGTCAGACCGGTTTTAACTACATTGATTGCCTCATCCAGTTTCCCCTGCTGATTAAATCCCTCTGCTTTTTTAACATATGATTCAACCGATTCAGCAATCAAGGTATTTGCTACTAATAATGCACAGACCATGATAACGGTAAGTCGAAGCGTTTTCTTCACGGTTACCTCCGTTTGGATTAAGATTTAATGATGGTGACGGCTTCATCACCTTTTTAAGTGACAGTCAGTACTATCCCCTTGTCATAAAAATAATTACGAAATCCAGTAGAATTAGTTTCGAAATTAAAAACAACTCCGATGGTTTATGACTACCTTGATAAAATTCGTTAAAAACGTTACATTAAAACATTCAATCATCATAAAAAGCGACAAATTGCCGGAGAAATATGATCATGCTGAGACATTTATACTTGATTCGTATCCATATTTTCATTATTTTAACTAAGTCTGATCGATGGTAATCTGGCAATTACTATTTAGTAACTTAAAGACGAGGTGCTCACCATCAAAATAAACCGACTAAGGCTGCTGCGTGCGCCGCTGACCAGGGTAACCTGTTTTCAACGTTTTCTCATAAAATCCATTTTATTCTTGTGTAAAGATCTGATCACGATAGAGAATGAAGAGTTCATAATGAACTCTGATGATAAGGTGATCTTCGCTTTTAATCATAACTCTTCTTATGAGACAGTTCTGGTCGCTGCATGTCTTCATTACCTGCGCAACGGAAGGAAAGTCGCATTTCTGGTCGACTGGATGTATGGTTACGCTCCGGTATTTGGATGGATAGTAAGGAAAACAGAACCCATCTTCGTATTCACTAAACCCGCGACATTTAGTTTTATGAAGCGAAGAAAGAAAAAGTTGACGATACAAAATGTGCTCGATGCATCGAAGGGAAAAATTGAGGAGAACCAGGCGATCGCCATATTCCCTGAAGGAACTCGTAACAAACACCCCTATAAATTAAAACGAGCAAGACACGGATTAGTAAAATTAGTCCTGGAAGCAGATGTCCCGGTAATCCCTCTAGGTATCGACTTCCCCTCGCGAATCAAGAAAGGGAAAATCCCGAAGTTCGGACGCATCATTTTCAGAGCAGGCAGTGCTTTGAGTTTCCATGATGAGAGTCAGCGTTACTTCCAAACGCTGAGCTCGAAAACACTTTCGAAAGATCAAAAAAATATTATTATCAATACGTTATACAGCGATATCACCGATACGGTCATGCTCAATATTTCTGTGCTGTGCGGGAAACATTATCCGTTCTCGAAAGACGCATCACCCACTAATCAATAAGAATCGCGTTCAAGAAATACCGAACAATTTTTTCCATAACTCCAATTCATCTGGAGTCATGCTGTTCTCGTATTTGCCCTTCAATTTCATATCAGTTTCACTGTCAGTAATACGCGAATATAATTCCACAGGCGATAAAACGATAGCTCCGTAGCTTTGGGAAAATCTTCTGATATCGCCATCATCCGTCACCACAATCATCTGATCTTTCTTATTTCGAGAACTGATTTTTTCCTTGATCACAGGATCGGCCTTTATCGGAGCACGCGAGTAGATTATCTCTAATCCGCTTATCTCACGTTCCTGATAATAGATCGGGATATCTGCAGCACCATCAAAGACCAGGATCACACTCACTTTCTTGCGGAATTTGTATATTTTAAGGTCGTGGATAAGCTTCTTCCGTGCCGTCTCCAGATCGATATGTAATAAATCTTTGTACTGCTTGATTTGATGAATCACGTTGTATCCATCTACTATGATGATTTGTGCCATGATTGTATTTTTTAATATCACAGTGATTTTATATTTACTGGTTTTTCATCATCTGATCGTACAGATGTAAGATCTTTTCTTTATATTCCACGGGAGCTTCGACATGACCCCAACCCTTCTGAAATTGAAATATCCCATCGTATGCTGAATCGTGATACGATTTCATAACATAAGGTATCTCATTCTCTTCTAACACATTCTTCATGACATGCCATTCTATCTCATTCTTTAAAATTAATATCCTTACATACTCTTCCATCGTTCCTCCTGGATGATTTAATCGACTAATCGATACCTTCTTAACTCTGTATCTATTTTTTTTCCTTCATTGACGTATTTGTTCAATTCCTTCCAAAAATTTGGTCCATGATTTCTCACATGGGTGTGTACTAATTCATGAAATATGACATAATCCATGAGATGATCAGGTAATTGGATCAAATTTATATTCAGATTGATATTATTCTTACTCGAACAACTGCCCCATCGGGATTTTTGATTCCGAACCGACACCCTTTTGATAAAGAATCCATTGGAGCACGCGAGCTGAGCGACTCGCTCCATAATTATCTTTTTGGCCTGGTCTGATTTAGGAGACATTTTAAATCGCTGAATGTGTATTTCAGAATCAAACCTTTTCCGAAGTGCACGGTTACGCTTAATGAACCAATCCTTGTTTTCGAGAACGAACATCCGGGCATGTTTATATCCGACTCTCGACGGATATTCAATTATTAATTCTCCATCCGTACAAAGCCGCAATCGCAGGTTATGAATCCGCGTATTTGCCTTAAAAGTAACCCAACCCAGACCATCCAGTTCTTCTCTGTAATCCCAAATTGTGGATCGATATTTTTTGATCTTCATGTAAACCTTCGCTCAAGTTCTGAAAAATATTATCTTGCAGGATAACATGATGCGTATGATCAAATCCGGGAAGGATTTCAACAATGCATGTTCACCAAACGCATCTTCAACGAGTATGAATCGATATCAGTCGAATTCCTCTATTGACTGTAAATTATTATCGCATTTTAAAAAAATAGTAAAATTCCATTTCAATATCAAGATGTTTTTCATGACTATGTTAATTAAAATCGGAATACATCAAAACATGTTAATTTTAAGACAGTCTTAATTCATAGCGATAATTGATTTTATGTCGATCACTCCGATTGGAATTAAGCAATTTTCGTCCCGCATTCTTGCATCGACATTTAGAAAAAAGTAATTCTCTTAGTCAATTCAGAAAAATTAACAAAATTTAATATTGCATTTCATCATTCATTATGATAAATTTGATACTGCATACAGTTGAAACGAATACCAGGAATGACGCTTAAGTGATTAAAAGTTTTTATCTGAAGATCTTCATCCACCGGACCCGTTAATGAAAAAATTATCGATCATTTTCATCATCATTCACACCATCGTCTATTCTGCCGATTTACGATCTCAAACTCATTATGCATTAGACATGCATCATGATATACCAGTCATTTATGCGGGTATGTCGCTCGTTTCGGTCGGGCTGTTTTGGAGTCAGCAGCTTGAAGCTCTCGACTCGCTTATGATCGAAAGCCTATCGCCTGAGTCACAGCCGTTCATCGATCGGTATGCGACTCAACAATGGTCACCAACCGCTGCAAGCGTCAGCGATGTATTGCTATCGTCCCTCATGATATTACCCCTCATCGGTGTATCTACCGACTCCAGACTCAAGGAGGATGACCATGTATTAAACACTCTTTATCTCGAATCGATTCTGCTGACATTCGGAGGCACGTTGCTGACGAAGAATTTGGTCAAAAGACCAAGGCCTTATATTCTAAATGCAAACCTACCCTACAGCTATAAGCGATCCAGAGATGGCAGACAATCTTTTTTCTCAGGACACTCATCTTTAGCTTTTACATCAGCGGTCTTTATTTCATCAATCTATGACAAATATCATCCGAATTCAGATATAACTCCCTGGATACAACTGGGATGTTTAGGCAGTGCTTCATTCGTCGCCTATTTACGCATTAAAGCCGGTAAACATTATTTAACCGACGTGATCACGGGTGCAATTTTCGGAACTGCAATAACGTATATTGTACTCCGGACTCATGAACAGAAGAATAACAGTACAGATCAAATCAATAAACCCCAATCAGATAGTTTCAGATTTAATCTATTCATAGCTTTTTAAACGGAAGAGTGACCATCATATGAAAAAAAATAGCTTTATTAAGCGCCGTTTGGATAGTTTTCGGTATGCTTTCAACGGAATCGTGCATTTGTTTCAAACCCAACATAATGCATGGATTCATGCGTCGATGACTTTAATCGTTATCCTGGTCGGTATTTTCTTTAATATCAACATGGTCGAATGGTTATTCATCACCTGTGCGATACTGATCGTCTGGGTTGCGGAGGGATTCAATTCCGCACTCGAGTATCTGGCGGATTTGGTGACGCATGATCAACATCCGTTGATCGAAAAAGCAAAGGACATCGGTGCCGGATCAGTCCTGATCGCTGCATTTGGCTCAGCATTGATCGGAATAATTATTTTCCTCCCCTATGTGATAAGATTTTTCGACTGATCCGCCGCGTTGGTGGATGTAAACGATCATCTACAGGTCATCATCACGGTTAGTTCAGGGAGTCCAGAGAGTTCTCGTCCTCGTCAGTTCTTTCATATCATCCTCGCGGATGATCTGATGATGATAAGCGGCTTGTTTAAGTTCTTCGTCATAATGATAATGTGAATACGATTTGATGCTGTTTTTCAAAAATGCTTCCCCCCTGTAAGCAATCTCGATCTCCCTGAGCGTATGATCTTTGCGAAATTCTACAGGGATCGATTCCAATGCCCACTCCACGTATACGGTATGGTTCACATGACCGTTCACATCCAGATCGTTCAACTTCACATCGAATCGAACCCCGTTTTCATATGAGTCGCAGACAGGCAGATTACCAAATTTATCTTCGATCATACGTACCGGATTGACGGGATAATCAGGCAATACATCTCCTGGACGTACGGGTTTTCTGGTCGATAAATCGATGATCATCCAGGAGCTCGTAGCCCGGAGAAGCTGATCGTCAGTACTATCCAATATTTCGAATTCTCTCAATGAATAATGTTTTTCCTTTGCATATGGCCATGTCCTGATCAGGATTTCATCGCCCCATTTAGGGTGATCATTGAAGATGATGTGATAACGCGATAACACCCAGGCGAGGTTCTTTTCGTGCAGGTTCCGGATGGAAACACCCAACAGGGCAGCGTGTTCGCCCGCGATCTCTTGCATATGGTTCAGAATAAAGGATAATTTTATCTTTCCGTCATAACCGACATCAAACGATTTTATTTTAATACGATGTTCAAGAATGTTATTCATCAAGTTTCCCCTGACCTATTGAGATAAACGCCGAAAATCGATTTATTACGTGATACCGATTGAACGTCTGATGAGTTTCTCCGCATAATTTACCTTCGGAGAAGTTCATCAGACACAATGTCTCTATTCCACTTTGATTCATTGACTTTCCCCGCCAATCAATAAGCATGGACTGGTCCAGGCGGCAGAACCGAGCAGCATGGGTCTCGAACCTTATAACAGCCCTTGCTTAATAGCCTCTCTTCGCACGGGTCCCCAGAAACCGATGGGACGCGACATGACGTAATAGCTCACCAAATGATCCATATCCTCCGGTTTCGTGAGAAACGTGACAGGCAGGTAAATGAGCGCGTTTAACACGATCAGCAACCAGAATTGCATGTAATCAGGCAGTTCGGGGATGATTCCGAAACGGGGAAGAATCCACACCACAAGCCAGCTAAGACCAAGATTAGCGATCCATGAACTCAAGTAGCCCCAGGAATTAAATCGCCACCAGATCACCTGTAAAATATTCGGCAGCCAAATTCCTGCTGCCATGATCCACAAGGCGAAAATCAACCATTGTGTAATCTCTTCACCGATGATAGTCCCAAAAATAAAAGAGCCGATGAGAATGATAAACGTCGATAAACGACCTACAACGACCAGTCTGTTTTCAGAGGCTTTTGGATTGACATAATGATGATAGAAATCCCGTGTCGCGTACATGGCACCAAGGTTTATATGGGTTGATACAGTGGACAAATGAATGGCAAGAATACCAGCGAATAAGAAACCCACCATACCGATGGGCAGGTATTTAAATCCGACAACGTACCATCCCATCTCATACTCGGCGCTGGATGCGAGATGAGGGAACAGAATGAAAAATCCCAGTATAGCGGCCGCCCATATTGAATTTCGGACCAACACCAGGGCTGTCCCAGCCCATATACTATACGACGCATCGCGAACCGATTTCGCCGATTGGATACGCTGCGCCTCAGTATACCAGTCGATATTTGTTCCCATTCCGAAACCACCAAGAAGTGCAATAAATAACATCGTAACAAACCATGCTACCGGGAATTGACCTTTAAACGAGCCGGTGAAACTCAGAGGATTGATACGCCAACGTTGCCCGTTCTGATGATTTTCATCGATCATGATCCACGTAGCACCGTTATCCGTGGAATATTCGACATTGACGAGTCGTTTTCCTTCACTCGCTTTCCAGACGATCGTGTAATCCCTCCCCGTATAAAGAACGTCCGCATCGGAAGGAAATAGAATCAAAGAATTCGTTTCCGATTCATGTGTATTTTGTACATATTTTTTCACGCCGTCTGCTGTCTCAACATACCTCGCTTCATCGAACGCATTTGAAAAAGTAAATGGAAGCGCCGACGCGCCAAGAACTTCCGATGTCCCGGAGTCGCTGATCCGTAATAGACCTTGCGCGCCATCCTGCGTGTCGGCAGGTACTCTCCATTCGCAGGTGCTGTTATATGTTTTCAATTTATCGATTATCGTCTGCGGACCACCGGCAGCCATAACTCCCCAGATCGAAACGATGATGATCACCAACAGCGCGATCACACCCTGCTGAAAATCTGCCATCACGACGCCCCAATACCCGGCCATCAGCACATAGATCGCACCAATCGATGTAAAAATAACCAATCCGATCCACAGGTCCCACCCAAACAACATATTGCATAACTTGCCCATGGCGATACCCACCCAGCCAAGGATAAACATGTTCATAAAAACCTGCCAGCCAGCAACCCATCCCCTCAGCATCTCAGCTCCCAATCCACTGAACCTCAAACTCTGCCACTCTGCTTGACTGTACGCCAGAGATCGTCTGAATATCCTCGTCGAAACAAAGGCACTGATGGCACACCAGGCTGCAAAAAAGGCGTACCACAATCCTGAGAGTCCGTATTTATAAACAACACCCGCTACCCAAATCGGCGTGTCTGTCGCAGTATGTGTAGCGTAAACCGAAGAAGCCGGCAGCCACCACGGTAATCCTCGTCCTGCAAGGAAAAAATCTGATTGCGACCGTTTACCTAAACGGTAGAATAATGCCCCACACCCCACCATCAATAAAATATATAAAATGAGCCATAACCAATCCAAGAAGGCAAATGTGACCATGAAGACCTCCAATCAATAGAACTTCTCTTTAAAACTCGAATGATCCTGTAGCTAAATTAATATCCCTGTATATGTGCAGAAACTCTATGACCTAATGATCCTTATTCTGTTTCATAAAATGCCTGAGCAGATAGACTGTGAGAAGAAATGATATGCAGAAGATCAGAGCCGGAAGTATGATTCCCAGTACAGGTGATCCGATTCTGGTATTTGCAAGAATGAATGACATCATTTAGTTTCGCTCCCTCGTTTAATTTCAGCGTTTGCCTTGTTTTTCTTATAATATATATAAGCGAAAATCATTCCAAGCAACGATGCCACATAAGCGATCGACATTCCGATCACAACCGCAAGCGCTCTGTTCATTTTTCAACCTCCCATTTTTGTATCTCTTCAAGTTGCAGGAGATATTCTTTCTGTTTCTTTTCATACTCAGTTGAGATGGTTTTAAGTTTTGGATCGATTATCCAATACATAAGGATTGTAATGATGATACCGATGCCAAGAATAACGAATCCAACCGGCAAGAGCAAAAAAGACAAAGCACTCCCTATGGTCAAGAGTACATAGGAGCTTGCAGATAAGATGATAGCAAACCAATCTTCTTTTCTCCACTCATCTGCTTCCTTTGCCGTCCATTCCCGACGGATAAAGCCCATAATAACACTCCTTCAGCTGAATGAATGAAATATTGTAATTAAACCATGGTTCAATTTATTAAATAAATTTAATTTAATCAATAAGAAATTTATATAATGCAATTATTTCAACGCGATCACAGCCATAATTCGCCTTAACACGAGTCGGAGTTTAACGTTCGAACCCTGTGGAAATCTCATCCCTTTCTTCGATTTCAGGGAAAAACCGTACATAGAATTCAATCGTTCACAATCAGATACTCAACCGCTTACTCGGTGTACACTCTCATGATTCTGACTCTAAATTATACGTAATTGTCCCTATTTCGATGAACCAGATCCGTTTAATAACGTATATATATTATAGCCGTTTCGTTATGAAATCACATTTCAAATCGAGTACTGCGAGATAATTATCATGTTCATCAGGCGATCTGTTTCTTTATTCCGTACGGTCGGTTCTCATCGATCTAACCATATCAATCTTGGTGCCCTCATCATCCCCTTGCTCTTCACCATGATGATGAGCTCTGCAGCCATCGGCAGTTCCAGAGTAATGCTCGAAGTCGTCGGCAATACTCAGACGCGACAGCTCTATATCAACGGATTCGAGAAGCTGGAGAGAAACGATAAAATCCTTGCTTATTATCTGACTCGTGCAGGTATTGCCGGTAGAGATATTTATTATGATCAAAATTATTCAAATGCACTGAGGATCAGAAACCTTTTCGAAGAA
Source organism: Candidatus Zhuqueibacterota bacterium (assembly GCA_016926625.1). Classification (GTDB taxonomy): domain Bacteria; phylum Zhuqueibacterota; class Zhuqueibacteria; order Thermofontimicrobiales; family Thiofontviventaceae; genus Thiofontadaptatus. The sequence continues at coordinate 147,612 of JAFGOE010000013.1, read as the reverse complement.
CTGGTCGTATTATCGCGCTATTTTAATTCGGAGATGAGACTTGACGTACGATCATATCTTCATCGGTTTTGGATCAATTCGTGTCAATACGATCACTTTACTCATAAAAAATTTACTCCCGACTTCACTGCATCGGAATTATTAACCGCAATAAAAACAAAAAGCCATATCAATAAGGCGTTGAACATCGAAGAAATAACACAGTACATAATCGATCTGCAGAACGATATCTTCGATTCGACATATCTTCCACTGCTCACGATCAAACAACAGACAGGCGTCGATATTCTGCAACACAGCGCGAACAACCTTTATGTCGGTGTCTCCGTCGATGAGATAGATGCGTGGGAGCGGGCGGGACTCGAACGTTATCCGGCAAATTCCCGAGTGACTAAAGAGGGTGATCATATCGCAGAACATGTTTATCGCATCGGAGATGACGTATCCGGTATACCACCTGGACTGTACGCTGACCCATTGCAGCAGGTCGTCTATTTTCTGGAGAAAGCGTACGACCACGCTTCAATTGAACAACAACGAATGATTGAAAATTTAATACACTTTTATAAAACCGGCGAAAACAAGTACATGAACGAAAGCATCATTCACTGGTTACAGAACGAAAGTGAGGTCGATTTCCTTCAGGGATTCATCGAAGTCTATCTCGATCCTCGTGGTAAGAAGGGCACATTTCAAAGCGTCGTCTATTTCAACGATCCGCATCGTACCTCTTTGATGAAACAACTCGTCGACCTGGCACCATATTTCGAATCAAAAGCACCTTTTCCGGATGAATTTAAAAGAAAAGACTTCGATCCGAAGCCTAAAGTGCAGGCTGTACTCCTTATATCGGGCGCTGGTGACGCCGGCGCGATCCCGCCGGCTGGCATCAATTTACCCAACGATCAAAAATTCAGCGAGCTTTACGGATCCAAAAATCTGATCTTTACTAACGTAATGGGTATCAGCGGCGGCAACAATTACATCGGCGATCGAAATTATATCCGTCGCTTTGTGTATGATTTTTTCCATCCGCTGGATATAAAAGAATTAAATAATATAAGCGAAGATGCAAACTTTGCCATGGTATGTTTGCACGAGTTAATCGGTCATGGATCTGGTTCAACGTCCGATTCTCTGTCCGCCCAAATTTCCTATCGATTAAAAGAATATTACGCTACAATCGAAGAGGCACGTGCTGAACTGATGGCGTTATGGTCGATCCATGATCCCCGATTACAGCAAATTGGACTGGTCGATAACCCAATTTCCGCCGATGAGATATTTAGACAATGGGCACGATACTATCTATTGAAGCTCGCACATATGGAAAATCGCACGACCATTCAGGAGGATCATGAACGTGCGCGGCATTTAATCATGGACTATATTTTTCATAATAGCAATGCGCTAGTCCTTAATAAAATTAAAGGTGAAATGTTTATTAAGATTACCTCCATCGATGCGTTCCAACAGGCTGTCGGCGAATTGCTGAGAAAGGTGATGACAATCAAAGCGAACGGTGACTACGAGGCAGCTAAAGAATTGATCGAAACATACGGGATCAAAATCAACAGGGATTGGCGTGACCATATGGTTCAACGCTATAAAGAGATACGAAAAAAACGACCCGTAATCGAATCGTTCGGTTTCTCTATGCCCATATTGCAACCCCAATACAATCGAAAGGGTGAAATTGTCGATGTAGAGGTGAAATATCTGCAAGACTTTGAAAAGGAACAATTACACTATTCCAAATTTTACTTGCTTCAGTGAATTATTTTACGTAATATTTAGTATGCATTGTAACTGATAGTCGCTGACCGTCTTCTCTTTACGTGTAATCGATGGTAATCTGAACAGTAATGTAACGAAAATTATGGTGAAAACATGGATAATCAAAAAAAATATTTAGTCAATGTCGGAATGCAAAATCTTCCTTTTCCTATGCACGTGCTCTCCAGAAATGAACAGGAAGGTCAATATACGATCGCAAATATATCTATCGAAGCGATCATCATGCAGGAATTTGAAGCCAGGTGGATTGATAAATTTATACAAATAGTTCATGACCACAGAGACAGGATCGGGACGAAGACGCTGCGCCATAATATCTATGATTACATGAAAGAATTGGAAGCCAGCGCTGTCACCATCACATTCGATTACCCGTTCTTTATCACGAAAACTACACCCATTTCTAAACAACAATGTCTGGTACGCTATAATTGTCGCTATACGGCCAAGTTGCGATCGATAGAAGCCGAGCCCAGAATTATCTTCGGGATGGAAATCCCCTGTATTACAACGTATCCAGGATCCGCTCCTGATAAACCAGGGGGACTCTTCGGGCAGCTAAGCCTCGTGGATATTGAAGTCGAATCGACCAAACCGATCTTCCCTGAAGATCTGGTCGATATTGTCGATAAATGTTCGTTATCTCCAATCTATTCATTCCTCAGCGAGGACGATCAGCTGCACATCATCCAGAAAGTACATACTGAGAATCAATCCAGCGTCATGATGACGGATGAGATTAAACATGCACTGGCAAAAATTAAACATATCGATTGGTATCTGGTGAACTGTTCCAATTACGGTATGCTGCACTCGTACAGCACGATTATCGGTACCGAGAAGAGCCGCTGGGTACCATTTAGTTACAGTCATGACGATGATGTAATTTAATCATTATCATCCATTCGATTTGGATCGTCTTCTCTGTATAAGTAAAAGTGCGGGGATCCAGCATCAATCCGATTACTGTTTGTTGGACTCCACATCGCTTCCTGATATGGATTACCGAAGCTGAATGATGTCTTCATCGGTCGAACGTCGGAGACGCCATTCAGCTGCTCTATTTTGGGTAACGACTTCCCTTAATTTTTACCATTCAGTGGTCGTACCGACGAAATGATTGGTAGGTCCGTGTCCTTTGCCCAGTTCGAAATTTTCTTTGATGGCACGGGTTATAAAGACTTTAGCACGTTGGATCGCCTCGATGGGCTCGTACTTTTTCGCCAAACCGGCTGCGATCGCCGATGAAAATGTACAACCCGTGCCATGCGTATTTTTTGTATTAAAGCGCTCCGCTTCGAGTAGAAAGTACTCTTCGCCGTTGAATACGACATCGATCGCCATATCCGAACTCTCATCAATGTGACCGCCCTTCAGGATTACCCATTGCGGGCCCAACTCTTTTAATTTTCTTGCCGCATGCTTCATGGAATCGATGGAGGTGATTTTCATATCAAGCATGACTTCTGCTTCGAATCGATTGGGGGTCACAATAGTAGCCAGCGGTATCAATTCGTTCATAATCGTTATACGAGCGCAATCGGATAACAATGAGTCTCCTCCTTTTGCTATCATAACCGGGTCAACGACAAGATTTCTCATGTCGTATTTTTTGATCGATTTGGCGACAGTGCTCACGATGGCTTCGTTTGCCAACATTCCGGTCTTGACTGCGTCGGTTCCCATATCCGCCATAATGCTTCTGATTTGTTCCTCTATGAATTCAGTCGAAACCTCAAATATTCCCTGGACGCCGAGTGTGTTTTGCGCTGTCAGAGCAGTGATCACCGACATACCGTATACACCGAATGCTGTAAAAGTCTTCAGGTCGGCCTGAATCCCTGCTCCTCCGCCGCTATCCGAACCTGCTATGGTCAGTGCTTTTTGCATGATGCAGAATTTCCTCCTGTGTGTATTATAAATTAGATGGTCTCTCTCTCATCAGTTTTGTTCGATCCAATCGATGAGGCTGATTTATAGTGATCCCAACCTGACGGTTTGAGCGCATACGTTACCCCTGTATCATCGATTAGATAATATCCCTCGTTTAAATCGATAATCTGTCCGATCTCTGTTATTTTAATTCCTGTCTTTTGTTGGACATCACTGATTTCAGAGGCCGGAACAGTCGTGGGAACGGTGAACAATAATTCGTAATCTTCACCTGCGTGGAGAAGGACGTCCTGAATATCCAATTCCATATATCGCTTTACAGCAACGAGCTGTTCACGACCCGGAAGTCTATCGATATATAAGACGGCTCCTGTACCGCTCGCTTCGCAAATATGGTTCAAATCACTCGCTATCCCATCACTGACATCGATCATCGAATTAGCTATCCTCCTCATCGAAATCTCCCGACCCGTTGTCACACGTGGTTCCGGATTAAGATGTTTATCGACGAACGGTGCCAGGTCCTTTGGGTAATCGTTGCCAAATCGTCCTAATATCTGAAGACCTGCACCTGAAAACCCGGGATCACCCGTTATGTAGATTCGGTCGCCAACCTGTGCCCCATCGCGTCTGATCAATCGGTCGGGCTCAATCTCTCCCATCAGTGTGATGTCGATAACAACACAGGATTCCGATCTGGTAATATTTCCTCCGACAATGATCGAATCATATTTTATGCTCTGATCGATGAAACCTTGATAAAGATCCTTGAAATCTTGATATGAAAAACGAGCCGGTAGTCCGAGAGAAATCAAGGCATAGGTCGGTCTTCCTCCCATTGCTGCGATGTCGCTGAGATTTATCGACATCGCCCGTCTGCCGAGGTTGTAGGGTGTGGTATGTTCAAGATAAAAATGCTGTTTCTCGAGTTGTATATCACATGTGACAAGCAGCAACTTACCCTCATCGATTTTAATCGCCGCGGTGTCATCGCCGATATGTAAGACGATGTCGTTCGTCGGAAATTGGGGAATCAATGTTTTAATCTTTTCTATGAGTCCAAATTCTCCTATATCACCGATAGTTTGTCGGTTATGTACCATGTTTCATCTTCCGGATTAATTGGTGAGTGGCATCAGCGATATTTTCTGCGGTGACGATAGCAGAGATAATCGCCACTGAACCTGCGCCTGCTGTTATTACGTCGTTTATGTTGTGTGTGTTGATCCCACCGATGGCGACGATCGGAAGATGAATCAAGTTCGATATTAACTTTAGATTCTCCAATCCAATCGGAGGATCTGCATCGGATTTTGTTTGCCTCGCTTCGAAAACGGGTCCGACGCCCAGATAATCGGCAGATTGTCTGTATGCATCTTCTGCTTCTTCCAATGAAGCTGCGGAGATTCCCAATATTTTTTCGACGCCTAAAAATTTCCTGACGATCTGTGCAGGCAGGTCTTTGCGACCAATGTGCAATCCATCTGCATCTGATGCCAGTGCAATATCAAGCCTGTCATTCACGATGAACGTTGCACCAGCTTGCCGCGTCAGTCGACGTATAGCGATTGCATCATGGTAGAGTTTGTGACTGGAGGCGACTTTATCTCTGAGTTGGATTACTCTGGCTCCACCATCTAATGCCGCTCTGGCGATGTCCACGTTCGATCTGCCATTGGCCAGTGTTTCATCAGTAATGACATAGACGTCCCATCCTTTGATCGCATCTTTTATATTCATCGATTGCATGCCTCTCAACATTTTATAAACATGAAAATTCCGACAATCCCTCAGGCCAGAGCTCTTTTTTCCAGCTCATTTCGAAAAAATAATATTCAAGCCTGAGACTCGTTTGATATAAAATAAACCATCGTTCCCGTTGCCTTTTCGACGCGTCAATAGCGGCTTTATTGAACCGTTCGATCAGCCACATGGCATATTCTTCGAATTCGCGGGAAGAGTAGGTATTTATCCAGTCATGATAAAATGTATGGTCGGGTAATCCTCTGGTCTTGAGTAACTTCCCGATTTCCACGTAGCCGGTCGTGCATGGCAGATGAACGGCCAGACCGTCAGCGAATGTTCCCTCATACCCGGTTCTCAACAACAGGTTTGTATACGACTCCGTTACAAACGCGGGTTGTGTGTTTTCTAATTCATCCGACACTATCCCGAATGCCGCGCAAGTCCTGCGATGCAACTCCATTTCCACGTGCAGCGTGGTGTGAAGTAACGATGAAAAATAGGTCATATCTTCAAGAGTCGGAGCCTTCGCCGCGCCGAGTGCGTAAAATCGGCTGAGGCTCATCAGATACAGGTAGTCCTGTCGCAAGAAAAAATCATAGCGATCTTTGCTCAGTGTACCATCACCGATTCCCATAACAAACGGATGATTCTGAATTTTTTGCCATATGGGTTCGGTCTTTAATCGTATCTCTGCATAAAAATTACACATTGGAAACTCTCCGTCTACGTTTCATTCTACAGATAAATTACTTCCCTTCGGCGGCTTTTCCGAAAGCGCCCCAAAAAGGATCGACTTGCGGGTGAACCAGTTTTATTTTCTTATGATCATCAAAATAGTACATGCCGTTGCTCTGATCGACAATTTCACCTACCACACTGGCTGGAATATTCTCATCGTGAAGACGTTGTAAAATCTCCTGCGCCTTATGAGGTCTGCTGGTCATGATGAGCGTCCCTTCGCTGATTGAGGAATAGGGATCGATTTTAAAGAGTTCGCAAATCTTTGACACAACGTCCTGAACGATGATTTTCTGTTTATCAATCGCGAGTCCTACTCCTGAAGCTTGTGCTATTTCATAGAGCCCTCCCCAAATACCACACTCAGTCGCATCATGCATCGCCGTAACGCCGTTGTCTCTTACGCCGGCCTGGATGGAAACCTGGGCATCCTTCACAACAGACATTTGCCAGAACAGCTCTTCACTCTCTTTAGCTGCTTGTTCGCCGTATGCAGCAGCCACTCGATCAGGATAGGTAGCCGCAAAAAGACCAGAGGCCTCAATAGCAGCGCCTTTGGTGATGATAACCACGTCGCCGGGTCGGGCCATGGTCGGGGTGATGTAATCATTTTTCGACCCGATGGCGATCACCGTGGCACCACCAATCATCGGATAGTTACTGCCCTCGTAGCGTCCCGTGTGACCCGAGATGATCGACATGCCAATCTGATCACATTCCCGATGCATTACCTGCCATAAAATCTCAAATTCGTCTTTAGTGATTGACAGCGGTAAATTCAGATCGAACGTGATGTATTGCGGCATTATCCCAGCGGTGACCGCATCAGATGCCAAAATATGAACGGCAAACCAGGCTGAACGCTCCCATCCGTATGGAGGCACGACGAAGATCGGATCCGTCGTCGTTATCATAACCTGGTCATTACCGATATCAACCACACCGACATCGACTCCATTACGGGGTCCGATTAGTACAGATTTTCTCTTTCTTCCCAAATAGGGTAAGATGATCTCGTTAAATATATCGGCCGAAACTTTACCGATCTGCGGTAATTCAGAAGCCATTATTCAATCCTCCAATCAAAAAAAAACCGTTCCAGCATCGGAACGGTTAATTGATTAAAATACCCTCTATTTGATAACCTGATTCCCTTCGCTGGCATTACCCAGTTCAGGTTCAAGGGGTGTGTTCTCAGCCTGTAAAATTTTTCTTTACAAGCACCCCCACCTGTTGGTAAGATGTTTACTAGATGGTCAACTCACTGTTGTTACTTGATAAAGCGACTAAATGTTCCGGTCGTGGCCGGTTTCACTTTGTTAGATTCCCCGTCCTGTAATATCACGTTTCAGCAGTTAAATACTAAAAGGTATAGCTGCTCTTCTTCATATTTTCTTTTGATGATTACGGGTAAAGGGAAAATAATAACTCTGTGATCTCTGTGTTGTCTATATAGCTACCTCTGACCGGATCTTGCTCATCGGCGTATTCGCTCAGCAGTTCACTCCCGACACCCTTTGCGTAAAACGGAACCAATGAGTTGGTATGATTATTACTATGCCATTCCATTCCCGGAAGAACGCCTTTTCCATTATTGACGATGGGTGCCCATTGGGGTTTTCCCGAATCACCCTCAGCCGTGTAATTCGTACCCGACAGGGGCCCGGTCAGATAACCGCATTCATGATCTTCCGTTATCATCAGAAGCGTTTCATCCCAACTGCTGTTTTCTTCGACCCATGCGACTAATTGATTGACTGTCTTGTTGAAGTCCATAAGCTCTTCGATCATTCTCCCTGATTGATTTGCATGACTGGCCCAGTCGACTGCTCCTCCTTCGATCATCAGGAAGAAACCATTGGGATTATTATCTAACACATTGATAGCGGCTAACGAAAGTTCGGATAATTCTGGAAGATCCTTTGTTAGGGGGACGGCGTACGGGTCAGCTGAGGCATCTCCTGATCGACCTTGCTGCAGTGTGCTACGAGTCTTAAAAACACCGAAGATACGTTCCGGAGTAGGACAACTCATCAAGCGTTTGAACTCCTCTTTCTCGGTGATCAGTTGCCAGTACTCGATCTCTTCATCGTTATCAGCATTATTTCCCAGCTTTTTATCTACGAGTAAGTCCCATGTATCTTTGCCCCCCACGTATCGGTATTCAGGGGTGTCTACTTCGACACTGTTATCGTCGTAAAACGGATGTCCGGCGCCGATGATGACATCGACCTTGCTGTCTCTAAGCATTTGATTGGCTATGATCGCATAGTCGCCTCGATTATTATGATGAGCGACAAATCCGGCCGGGGTTGCGTGGCTGATGGGGACGGTGGTGACGACACCGGTGGATTTACCATGCTTCTCCATCCGCTCGGTGATCAGTTCCAACGGTTGATTTTTTTCGTCTACTCCCAGGTACCCCCTGACCGTCTTCACACTGGTCGACATCGCCGTCGCAGCAGCAGCGGAATCGGTGGGTTTCTCTTTCACATAATCGAAGTCGCTCCAGGCTTTATCTGCATCATAGCTTCTATTTATATTGTATGTGCTCATCGCTAATTGAACCGGGAATTGCTCGTAAATTTGAGCTCCCTTTTCACCGTGTTCATAATAACTGACAGCGTCAACATGATAGTAACTACAACCATCGATAATCATTAAAATCACGTTTTTAGGGGCGTTGTCTACCTGAGAATAAATTGGGGTCTCGATCAGATTCATCCATGACAAGACACCCAGCAATAAAATCATTTTTAATAGATTTTTCATATGCATTCCTCAACGATCTTAATTATTTTTAAAATGATCAATATAATTAATATGTTTTCATTTATCCACGAATACGATTACTTCTATATTAAGAAATTTTTTACTGAAATTCAAGTCTATTGTTCCAAAATTAAGAACGAAACGACCGTTATGAGGAAGCCGAACGATTGATTCTTTTATTTTCAGAATATGTTTGGATTTAACGATGTTTTTCTTTATATTAATAAGAATTAGTCTCTTTTTCAACGTGCATAATCAGGCTTGCATGTGATTATATATCGGATCGTGAACGGATTTGATCTCCGTTTTACTGCAAAACTGATGACCATGGTGCGAATGCAACTAATTTTTTTTCATCTTAACATAAATTTAATATAGATTTCATCATAATTTTACTTTGATGATGTATACTTTATCTAAATAAATTGATCATTTATATGAGATAAATTGACATGTGGGAATACATTTACAAATTTGATATATTCTTATTTCAACACATATTCAGTTGGAACGGACGCAGAATGATAGACAATATCGTCTATTGGTTATCCAGGAGTGGTGACGGTTTTATTTACGGTATCGCAAGTATTTTATTACTATTTTCAAAGGATCCCTTATCGTTCAAATTATTTTTAGCCGGTTTAATTGCCTTCTCTCTGGAGATTTTCATTCAGAAGGTCACAAAACACTGGGTAAAACGGGGACGACCGTTCGATCGATTGCCGGGAGTATCGAGTTTAATACGTCCTCCGGATCGATACAGTTTCCCATCGGGTCATACCGCTGGTGCTTTTCTGTTCGCTAATATCGCCGGTGAATTCTTACCATTCTTACAAATCCCGCTTTGGAGTTGGGCAGGCCTGGTGGGATTTTCCAGAATATATTTGGGTGTTCATTATCCTCTTGATGTTTTAGCAGGGATCGTGTTAGGTTTTATTTCTGCAGAATTAGGAATGTGGCTGATTTTTTGATGAGGAATTTATGAAAGTTGCCTATTTTACAGAGAGCCTTCCACCTCAAACGGATGGAGTAGCAAGAACATTAGTCAATTTGATCCAAACTCTGGAGACTAATCATATCGAATTTAGATTTATCTCTCCATTCAAACCGTCGAATTCCATCCCGTGGAGTGACAAAGTCTATAAAGTTTCATCGGTCCCCTTTATCCTGTATCGGGATTATCGCTTCAGCTTGCCATTACTGGATCGATTGGAACTCGAAGACGTGTTAGATAGTTTCGCACCCGATATCATTCATACGGTAAGTCCTACTGCTCTTGGCGTGATGGGATTAAACTACGCCATACACAACAACATCCCTGCCGTTTCCAGTTATCATACACATTTCGTGTCATACTTCAAGTACTACGGTCTGAGTTTAGTCGAGAGCGTGGGTTGGAATTATTTGAGATGGTTTTATAATCAGTTCAATCGTGTATTCGTCCCATCGAAAAGCACCGCCGATGAACTATCTCAGAAAGGATTTGAAAACATTGAATTATGGCAGCGCGGGATCGATATGTCACGTTTCTCACCGACATACAGGAGTGATGCGCTGCGTGAGAGTCTGGGTGCCTCAACAGACGACTGCATTCTCCTCTTCGTCGGCAGACTCGTGAAAGAGAAGGATTTAGATGACCTCGTCGAAATGGATAAAATACTCAAACAAGACGGTGTACAGTATAAATTGGTCCTGGTTGGAGATGGTCCGATGCGCGAGGAACTTGAGGAGAATTTGCCCGAAGCCCATTTTACCGGGTATCTTCATAACGAGGATTTATCACGATTGTTTGCTTCGTCCGATATCTTCGTATTTCCGTCTACGACGGAAACTTTCGGAAACGTGATCCTCGAGGCCTATGCATCGGGGATACCGGTTGTCAGTGTGGATAAAGGCGGAGTCGCCGACCTCATCAAACACGGCGAAACCGGATTTATCGCCAAATCAAATAATCCTGCCGATTTTGCAAAACACGTCCGTACTATATTGACTGATGCTGAAAAGCGGAGGTTATTGGGCGCGAATGCGAAGCGATATTCTGCGGAATTCAACTGGGACTACATCAATAAGAAACTCATTCAGAGCTATCAGGAAACGATTGATCAATATACTGAACATGAATAGATCGTTGAAACCCATGTATTGATTCGGAGCGTGATCGTGAGAAGATTAGCTGCAATTATTACTATGATATCACTGTTGATGATATCTAACGCCTTTAGCCAAATCCATTCAATTTCTGGTCACTTAATAAACGGATTGGGTACAACCGAAAGACTGGATCGAGTGCGCGTCGCTTTTTATGAGAAGAGAGAATTGATCGGCAGCACGTATACCGATAGTACCGGTTATTTCCTATTTATTCAGACCGGTGTTAAGAAGCATTCTCAGCAGAAACCGACACAATTTCAGTTGTTCGATAATTATCCGAATCCCTTCAACGGCTACACCACCATTTCCTACCATACCCATGTAACAGGGAATATACAAATCGCTGTCTACAATATTCTCGGACAAAAGGTACGGACAGTTTACGAAGGCTATCAATTACCCGGTACATACCAACTGCTATGGGATGGTCGCGATGAATTTAAGAATTATTGTACCATGGGAACCTATTTTTTCGTGATGAAATTCAATGAGGTCACCCATATTAAGAAAATGTGTTTATTAGCAAGCGAAGCCGTGCCTGTCTTCACTATAAACAATACTCCCGATTATTTGTCTAAAGTAATCTCCCGCGCCGAGCTAACGGTTCAGATTAGCGACAGAGATATCGCCGACACAACCCTCACTATCGAATACGATGTCAATGACAGCACCTTAATATTGGGAGAGATCGTCGTACATGTTCATCCGTTCGTAAGAACATCTTCGAAACCGAAAATCGTCATGTCCGGAGAGAGTGTTCGTGATACACTCGAGATTTACCACGAGAAAGAAGTCGAACTATCGTCACAGCACGCTGCCATCGAATGGGAATTTATCGATAACGATATCGTTTCACTATTTATTAAGAAGGTGGAAACGAGTTCGATCTATCTGAGATTGAACGAAACAGGCAGTAGTCACGTGTCGTATTATATACTGAATTATCAGGTAGAGCCCCGATTGAAAATCGACAGAGATCGCTTCAGACGCGGGTATTTGAATATTGCGTATGACGATTTGGCTCTTATACGAAATAACCGCGGTATGGCCACGATTCAGCTGATCAGTGATCTCCCGCAGCAATTAAGTTTTGTTAATTTCAAATTATCAGGCAATCCGATCGAACTATTCGATGACTACGTCTTTTTCGAGTTGTTGGACGACCGAAACATCCTGGTACCGGACTCTGTCTACCTGTCGATTAGAGAGCCAGTAAATATCCATTTCAATGAATATACTATCGACGTACTCGAAGAATATCCGCGCGACGGCACGCATCCCTACGCATGGGTCAACACTTACTCTGGAGTCACCCGCAATCTGTATTATCTGGGAGAACTTATCGCCAACGCCAACCCTGATGGGAGCAAAAGTTGTTATTGTTGTGGTCTAACGTTTGAGGTTTTTCTCAGATCGATACTGCGCTTATTAGACGATCTCGATAGAGCCGACATCGTTAATTCGATGAGCGTCGCCGATATGAAATATCTGCTCCATCTTTGGTTTGTCGAACGAATGTGGGGAGATGGACCGGGGGTCGCCCTGGAACGATTTGGTTTAGGCGACCGAATCATGAACTGGGCGGATGTGACTAAGGGTGATTACCTGCAATTTTGGAGGACGAGTGGTTCTGGCCATTCTGTGATCTTCATCGATTGGCTAACAAGCACCAACGACGACACGATAGGAATCAGATACTGGTCCACTCAAGGTTCAACCAATGGGATAAACTATAGCAGCGAATATTTCGATGGTTACGGGGGAAGTGTTGATCCGGATATTGTCTATTTCAGTCGCGTTCGATCGCCGGAAAAATTTGAACCGTTCGATCGTTCAAAATTCGTTGACTACGATGAAATCACGTCCGAAAGCTATCGAATCGTTCCAAAATATTACTTAAATAATGAACTAAATTAATCCGCGACATTAAAACTAATTGCAGAGCATGTTCTCATCTACTTCATCCGAGAGCAACTCGAATACGCTGCAATTCGTCTTCAGCATCGGTCATAATTTCATCGAAGAGCTCGCGGATTGTTTGTACCTTGTCGATCAACCCGACGCTTTGACCCGCCATTAACGACCCATAGTCCACGTCACCCTCTTGAACCGCTTTACGCAGTGCACCGACCCAGAAATGTTCGACTTCAAATTGAGCGTCCTGTTTCGAGATCTCGCCGCGTCTGTTTTTTTGGATAAGCTCCATCTGCAGATCGGCAAAGAGATTCATGCCCTTGTTCTTTATCGCCCGTACCGCTACCACATTGAGTTCTGAACCCACGGCCGGAGTCGCGATAGCATCCCGAGCACGGGCCTTTAAAAAAACCTCTTTGAATCGGGGATGAACCTCAGACTCCTCCGTAGCAACGAACCGGGTGCCCATCTGTATGCCATACGCTCCCATTAACAAGAGATGAGCAACCAGTTTACCTGTTCCGATTCCTCCTGCTACAAAAATAGGAAAATCTTTTATATTAAACAGCACCTGCTGCAAGAGAATGATCAGGCTGACATGTCCGATGTGTCCGCCTGCTTCCATTCCTTCAAGCAGCAAACCATCAACCCCGGAATCGATCATTCGCTGCGCGATCGATTCGTTCGATGCAAACGCCAGCACCTTTGCGCCGTTCTGTTTTGCCACTTTGATATCCGAACCGCGTGGGAAACTTCCGGCGAAGATGATAAACGGTACGCCTTTATCGACTGCTATTTTCATATGTTCCCGGTAGTTGGGGGCTATCGTGATTAAATTGGTGGCAAACGGTTTAGCTGTCGCTGCAAAAGTCAGATCGATTTCTCGCGCGAGTAATTCAGGCGGCATATTACCAGCAGCTAAGCAGCCAAAACCGCCGTTGTTACTCACAGCTGAGACGAGTTTATAATTCGATATCCAGGTCATCGCACCAGCCATTATCGGATAATCGACTCCCAGAAACTCTTTCCCCCTGGACCACAATTTCGTCAGCACTTCCATTTCCTCTCCCGTTTTATCGGTTTAATAATGTCCCAGTATGCAAACCCGGAAATCCGAGCGCGCCGGGCCGTACCAGACGATGGCTGAAAGCAACCCGATTATTTACTTCAGTGTGAATACCGTCATTAATCTGCAAGTTGATTATCTGACTGCATTATAATTCAAGGCTTACTCCGATCGATGGTAGTATGCCTATGTCGCTTGCATCGTTTATCTTGTTATCCCAAAAATCGTATCTCGGTTTCTGTGGTATACGATAATTATATACATTTTGTATATCAACATAGACGATGAGGGTCCAATTACTGAAATTGAAATAGCGATCGATTCTGATGTCCAGATGATGTCCCGGTTTAAGGCGGGCACTCAAATATTCGTCAGGAAAATTTTGTATTGAGCCCGGACGCAACGGATTTTCATCGGGCCTGTAAACCGGTGTGTAAGGGACACCCGTAAAGTACCTGAATTTTCCGGCTACCTCCCATTTCGAATTAAATATATACCCTCCGGATAAATTCAAGATGAAGCGCTGGTCATACTGATTCGGATAGGTGATCCCGTTATTGGCCCTAATTTCGCTCTTACCATAGCTCAGACTGAGTAATCCATACAGTGGAATTTCGGAAAATTTCTTTTGTACAAGAAATTCGATGCCATATGCTTCCCCTTTCGCAGTGGATGTCAGCGTAAAATATCCAAAGGATTGGAAATTATCCTCCCGTCCGCCATAACCCGTACCCGTGTTGTTTATGACCACATAATCGGTGATCCCCGGTAAAACGCCACCGGGCAGATCGCGATATTGTTTATAATATGTTTCCAATGATAATCTAATATCATTTCGATATAGACAATCCCATCCTAACACCGCCATGCTGTTCGTCAGGGCCGTTAACTCTTTATTCTCAGGATTCGCCACCCATACATAAGAAGGTGATTGACGATATAATCCACCACTCAATCTCAGACTATGATTCGTCATCACCTTGTACTTCAAGGACAAACGCGGACTCATGTACGCTTTGCTGTTGATGAACGTATAATAATCGAGCCGAACACCGGCATTGATTGTCAACAGATCAGTGGGCAACCACTCCAATTCAACAAAGGCACCATATTTCTGAGCATCCGTTTTGATGTTAGTCCGCCGTGCTAATCCCAGCGCATCGAACGGAAGTTTATTGCCACTAAGATCGTAAACCGTGTCAGCGAACGTCGTGCTATTGTCATTTTGTACGTATTTCATGGAAACACCACTCTTCAAACCGATCCGCTTATTAACAAGCCAGTAATGTTGAGCCTTGAGCAGGTGTTCACGCTCATCAGCATTGGTATTGAAATACTCTTCTTCTTTATCGTCTAACTGACTGAAGCGATAACGGAACAAATTCGTACTCACGGTTAAATCGAGATATCCGCTCTGGAGTAACCGCCGATAGTTCAATCCTGAAATTGCCTGATATTGACTATTGTCAAGCAGAGCGGCGTTCCTCACACGATTTTCTAATGAACTCTGATCCCGGTCCACTTCATTAATCGCCGAAAGTCCGATCATAAACAGCTTGTCCTTCGGAGACAGGTCGTAATTCAAAATAATATTGAAATCGGTATAAATCGGTACGAACGGTAAACCCGCTGCCTTGAATATGAGATCGAGATAACTCTTGCGCGCAGAAAATACGAAATTGCCTTTATCAGTGACCGGCGTCTGAACATTGAATCCGTACTGTGTCGCCGATATGTTTAACCTGGTTTCGAAATTTTTAGGCTGTTCATCGATCATTTTTAACGCTAATATCGACGACATCTTGTCGCCGTATTGAGCACCGAATCCTCCTGTGGAGAAAGTGACATCCTCGACAAAATCTAAATCGATAAAGCTTAAACTTCCGCTGCTGTTTCCCTGCGTACCGAAATGATTGATGTTAGGCACCTCGATGTTGTTCACCAGATATAAATTCTCTGCAGGACCCCCTCCACGAACTAGAAGATCATTTCTTCCTCCTGCCGAATTGATCGCCACACCGGGTAATGTAGACACGGTTCTCACCACATCTTCGAATCCCCCCGGAAATCGTCTAATCTCCTCCTGAGATAAAGCAATTGTGCTCGTTTGGGTTTTCTCTTCCTCTACAAAATAACCCGCCGTTACCACAACCTCCTCCCCCGCAATCACGCTCTCATCCAGTTCCACATTCACGAAAGTAGGTCGCGATGACTTAACTACGATATCGGTTTTAAATAGCTGCGTGTAACCAATATAATCAAAACGCAAACGATAGGTACCCACAGGGATATTGGATATAATGTAATTCCCATCCATATCAGAGGAAGCACCGCGATCGGTATCCAGTACAATTACGTTCACACCGATTAATGGCTCTTTTGTCCTGGAATCGATGATCTTTCCTATGATGGAGTTTCCGTCCTGCGCGTGCAGATTGATTGTTGAGATCAGCAACAAAAGCATCGACGCTATCTTTTTTTTCATTTTCACCCTATAACCTTCTTCTTAATTATCACCTTAACTGTTCGCAATATCACTAAATGTTTGCACTATAGTAATAACACCATCTACATCTCGCATACATGATTTCCTGCCCTGTGTTAACAGGAAGATCTTTGCATTATATTTCGACACTATCGTCATTAGATTTTTAAGAGTCTTGCATACGTCGTTGTCATCATAATCTCTAGGCACTGATATGTAAATTCTCTGAGGACAACAAAAATCATCAAATATCTTTTCAACGTTCGTTGTGGGCTCTAAAGTTCCGCAATTAATGACTCGGAATCCTCGCAGTTCGAGTACATGGTCCATCATCTTCAATAAAGGATCGATGTAATCCTTCGATAGGGTGGCGCAATAGACAGTTCCTACGTAATCATCATCAATCACCATCAGCCCCTGAAGACGTATAATCGAATCTATGATCACATGCTTCACTAACTGCATCTCCATAACAGTCACTTTTCCTTGTTTATAAAATTCCAGGTTTCGGTCCAGAATCGGAACGACGAGTTCGTCATAGATATCAAATAATGACCGCTTCATAGCGGAAAGGCCCTTCAACACCTGGAAGACCCGCAGCCTGTTGAAAAGAAGTGACTGCAGATACGAATAATTTATAAGCTGAGCGAATTCTCCTTTTACGATATGGTAGCATACGTTGATCTCTGTATCGTCATTCATTGGGAATAAAGGCTTTATGTCGCTATCGATATCCTGTTTTTTAATGTAGCTGGTTATCTCATCCATGGTAAACAGAATCAAACCTTTGTCTGAAACAGTGGAGTTTAAATCACCCTGTTCAGCGATCTTCTTGACATAGGAAACCTTAACACCTAAAATTAATGCGGTTTCCATAATCGTTAACATCTCTTTTTTAGTCTCCATATAGTGTAAATTCCTTTGCGGCTTAACTCGTCAAAAAAATTTAGATAATCCTTCGTACCTCTACGGCTCAATTAATATAAGAAATTTGCCATACCTTGTCAAGATATTATGATAAAAAAACTCTTTCTGCTTGACAATAATTTTTCATTTTCGTAATTTAATAAATTGTATAAACCAAATTCATTTATCATCTGCTGGAAGTTGAAACGGTACTATGATCTCATTTCGAAACATAATTTTAATGATTGCATTCCATCTCGTTCTGGCAAGCCCGATATGTCCTGCCGAACACGATACGGATAATGCAGACCTCTTGACACAAGCCAGGGATCAATTCTATGAGTCTCTGGAAGATGAATCTAAAATTGACGACGCCATATACTTCTTTGAAGAACTCGCGAAAACGGAATCATTAGAGGGAAAAGCGCTTACTTATATCGGTGCTCTTTATGCGATCAGAGGGAAACACGTGTTCTCACCATTCGCCAAAATGAAATGGGTAAATAAAGGCCTGAGTATCATGGACAAGGGCCTGCAAAGCAGCCCTGAAGATATTGAAGCTTTGTTTATACACGGAAGCACGTGTTATTATCTGCCTTTTTTCTTCAATCGAAAACACCAGGCGAAAGAACATTTTCAGACGATCATACAATTACTGCCCACTCATTATTCAAGTTATGAGCCCCGCCTGATACTCAATATGATCGAATTTCTTGAATCGAAAATAAATTTAACAACAGAGGAGACGGTTCAAATCACAGAGATTAAGAAGGAGCTCCGAGGCGATTGAAGTACGAATATCTAATTTTTAATATCATCGTGTTATCGGGCCCACTGATGCTCAGCTTCGATAACAAGGTACATTATTATACTCGCTGGATCGATGTGCTAAAATCGATTACCATCCCATTGCTCATATTTATCAGTTGGGATATCATCGTCACTGACCGACACTGGTGGTTCAACGACACATATGTCATGACCACCAGAATATTAAAATTACCACCCGGTGAGTGGTTGTTCTTCATCACCGTCCCTTTCTCGACACTCTTCGTGTGGGACGTGCTCCATGCCTACTTCAATAACCATTATTTTAAAAAGTCTAACTTTCAAAATTATATCGCTGTGGCACTGTTGCTACTTTCAATTCCTTCCGCGTTAGTCGGTAAAGAATACACTGCTATCGTCCTGTTCTTCTTATCTATCGTATTCATACTCGATGGTCATTTAAAGACACGTATCTTTTCCCGATCACTAACATACTATTATATCATGATCATCGCCCTGCTGATGCTGATCTTCAATGGATATCTCACCTCCAGACCCGTCGTGCTGTATGATTACAGCTACCAGCTGAACTGGAAAATATTTACTATCCCGATGGAAGATTTCCTGTATGGATTCAGTCATCTGCTGTTATGCACCCTGATCTATGAAAAAATAAAAATGAGGAAGCATGAATAAAAAAGTCGTTGTCATAGGAGGAGGTTTAGGCGGAATCAGTGCTGCGCTGCATCTGAGAGCGAAAGGTTTCCATGTCGAAATATTTGAGAGCAATGATCGGCTGGGTGGGAAGATGAATGAACATCGGTGGAACGAATTTAGATTCGATACCGGACCGACCTTATTGACGATGCCCTTTATCCTGGACGATCTATTTTCAACATTGCATCTACACCGTCCCGATTATCTTGATCTGACGTTGGTCGATCCTATCTGTCGCTATTTTTGGGATGATGGGACCACGATCGACATGTCTAATTCGCTCGAAACATCGATAGAACAAATGGCAATGATCTCGGCAAAAGACGCGTCAAATTACGTGAACTATTTAAAATATGGACGCCGTATCTACGATTTATCTGCCGATCTATTCCTGTTCCGTCCTATTCATGAGATCAGCTCGTTGATGCGATGGGAAACACTCGCTAAACTTTTCCATTCTTATGAAATTGATCCGTTCCGCACAGTACATAACGCCAACAGATCGTTTTTTCACGATCCTAAAATTGTTCAACTGTTCGATCGGTATACGACGTATAACGGTTCGAATCCATTCAAAGCCCCTGCAACACTCAATATTATTCCATATGTAGAGCATGAACTGGGTGGCTACTACATCAAAGGAGGTATGTACAGACTCATCGACGTATTATCCAATCTGTTACAGGACATGGATGTTAAAATACACCCATCAACCAGGGTTGACAAATTAATTCACCGCGATAAAAAAGCAACGGGCGTCATCGTCAACGGGGAGGCCGTCAGCGCCGATTATATCGTATGCAACGCTGATGTGGTAAACGCCTATAACACATTGATCGACGGGTTTGAAAGGAGACGAGTTCGATTAAACCGACTCGAACCGTCGTCATCGGGACTGGTGTTCTTATGGGCAGTCAGAAAAAAGATGGATAGGTTAGCGCACCATAATTTATTTTTTGCATCTAACTATCAACAGGAATTTGACCAAATCTTCAAACAAAAAATAGTGCCCGAAGAGCCGACGATCTATGTGTCGATCAGCAGTAAGTCTGATCCTCGACACGCTCCATCAGGACATGAAAATTGGTTTGTCCTGGTCAATACGCCTTATATAACGGAGGATCAGGATTGGAGCAGTCTCATCGAATCGACACGACATCATGTTTTATCCAGATTAGGGCAGTTCGGGATCGACCTGAGCGATGGAATCGCTCACGAAAGTGTCATTTCACCTCTCGACTTTGAACAAAAATACGGCAGCAACAGAGGTAGCATTTACGGGATATCGTCCAACAGCAGGACATCTGCTTTCAGACGTCCTCCAAACAGGAACAGGGATCTGGAAAACCTTTACTTCTGTGGCGGATCGACTCATCCCGGCGGCGGTGTTCCGCTGACTCTCCTCTCGGGAAAAATATGTGCAGATTTGATAAATGACAAAAAGCGGTAGCAGTACTGATTTTCAATAATAGACTGTTTTCAACAGTGAAATCATTCGAGCATTAACAATAGGAGATATATTTATGGCTACAATAGCAGTAATCGGATCAGGTTTCGGCGGACTCTCTCTGGCGGCGCGATTACAGGCGCGCGGTTTTGATGTCACACTTTTCGAAAAGAATGAACACGTGGGTGGTCATGCCTATCAAATGAAAAAAAATGGTTATACATTCGATTTAGGACCTTCTCTGATCACTTCACCCGGGATCATCAAAGATATATTTAAAGCGGCAAATAAACGTCTTGAAGATTATGTAGAATTGGTTCCCCTTGATCCATTCTATCGTATCTACTTTCATGATGGGACATTCACCGATTACCAGGGTGATACCGCAGAAATGAAAAGGCAACTTGGTAAATTTGATGAACACGACGCTGCAAACTATGAACGTTTTATCAAATTCGCCGGCAAAATTCATCACAAAGTAATCGTCGAAGGACTCGGGAAAAAGCCGTTTGATCTGGCGACTATGTTGAAATTTACTCCGGCAGCGACACGATTAATGGTGCCTCTCCCCTCGTACACGGCGGTCAGGCGATTCTTTAGACATCCTAAAAATGTGTTCACATTCTCCTTTAATACGCTTTTTATAGGCGGCAATCCCTTTCGTTCGCCATCTGTATACCTTATGATACCTTACCTGGAAAAAGAGGAAGGAATCTGGTACTCGAAGGGAGGAATGTACTCACTCGTTAAAGCCATGGAAAAATTGTTTATCGATTTGAACGGCACGCTCAGAACAAATTCTCCGGTTGCTAAGATAACAGTGGAAAACGGCGTTGCTACCGGAGTCGTTGTCAATGATGAGCATTTAAAGTTCGATGCCGTCGTCTCTAATGCACATTTCGCATCGACCCATCTCGACCTGATCGATCGTTCGGCCAGAAGGAAATGGAGCGATCGCAAGGTCAAGAACATGGATTACTCGATGAGCGCGTTTATGCTGTATCTCGGTGTAAAGAAACAATATCCCAAGATGCTGCACCATACGTTGATTATCGCAAAACGATACAAACAATTGATCTATGACATATTCGACAGAAAAATACTGGCCGATGACTTTTCACTCTATTGCCATGTCCCTACTCGCACCGATAAATCGATGGCTCCGGAAGGATGTGAAAGCATGTATGTGTTGGCACCAGTCCCAAACCTTCTCGCGAAAATAAATTGGGACGATATGGCCAGGCCATTTGCCGAACGAATCATCAACTTTTTGGAACATGAATTCGGTCTGACAGACCTGAAGGAAAATTTGGAAGTCATGGAAATATTTACTCCAAACGATTTCGAATCGCTCTGTAATGATTATTTGGGTAGTGCATGGGGTCTTGAGCCAAAACTAACGCAGACAGCGATATTCAGACCCAAAAACCGAAGTGAAGACATCAAGAACTTTTACCTGGTCGGTGCAAGTACTCACCCCGGAGCCGGTGTGCCAGGAGTTCTACTCTCGGCCGAAGCGACTGAAAACGCCATTGTGCAGGATTTCAACACTCAACCTGAGAAGTAGTCACAACATGCGAGGACAAAAGGAGAAACCATTGAAATTTTGGACAGATCCGTTATTAAAACCGGCTTTTCTTCACGCACGTCTCTCTTCAAAGTACTATTCGAAGAGTTTTTACATTTCAACGATGGTCCTGCCACCGGAGAGACGATGGGCGACGTTTGCGTTATATGGTTTCTGTCGATTTGCCGACAATCTAATCGATAACCCCAGGGAACGCTCTAACGATGAGTTGATCGCCGAAATCGATCACCTCATCAGGGAACTTGGAATCGCCTATCGCTCAGGCGAATCGGAACATCCGATCATAAGATCGTTTATCGTGGTGGCTAAGAAATTTAACATACCTATCGAATATCCTGTCGATTTACTCAACGGGGTGAAGATGGATATAAAAATAAATCGCTACCAGACGTTCGATGATCTATACGTATTCTGCTATCGCGTCGCCGGTGTCGTTGGTCTCATGATGACTTATGTGCTCGGCTATAAAAATCCACAAGCATTTGTTTACGCTGAAAAATTAGGCATCGCGATGCAATTAACCAACATCCTTCGCGATATTCAGGAAGATAAAAATGTCGATAGAATCTATATTCCACTGGAGGAATTGAATCGCTTCAACCTCACCGAACAGGATATTCTGAATGAAACGGTTAACGATAATTTGCGGGATCTTATTAAATTTCACATCGAGCAAGCAAACCAATACTATCATGAGGCTGCCATAGGCATCCCGATGCTGTATTACGATTCACAGATTGCCATTAAGGCTGCCAGCAAAATATATAGCGGTATATTGAAGAAAATAGAACAGAACGATTATAATCCGTTCCTGGGTCGTGTCTACGTTCCTCAATCGAAAAAATTTAACATCATTTTCAGAGAAATGATAGCGATCAATGCGAGCCGGATCTTGCATCTATTCAGTCAAAATTGATTGTTTTTTAATCAATCACCGTAAAATAAAACCAGATGATAGAAGCCAGTCATAAAAAATGGGCCAATTTTATTTTCGATCTTTATATCATGAGATTGATGAAGCATAGTTTTCATTCATTCACCATGATCAATCGATGCCCTGCAACTCACCTGGAATTGCCACTGCTGTTAATCCCCAATCACAGCACCTGGTGGGATGGTTTTTTCGTCTATTGGCTGAATAAGTATTGTTTCCAACGACAGATTTACATCATGATGCTGGAGAAGCAATTAAAAAAATATTTCTTTTTTAAACATGTCGGTGCCTATAGTATCGATCCTGATGATTACAAAGAAATCAGAAGATCCCTCAATTACACGCTCGATCTGATAAATCTTCACACAGAGCCGGCACCACTGGTCACATTGTTTCCACAGGGTGAACTATTACCCTGGACCATACGACCATTGAATTTTAAAAAGGGACTCGAATGGATCATTTCGAAATCTCAACGTCAGATTAATCTGTTGCCTGTGGTATTTCGCATCGAATATCTAAACCAGCAAAAAGCCGATGTATTCTTTAAATTCGGTGAAAATCATGTTTACGATCCGAATAGTTTCCCGGGGATGAACTCGCTGGAACAGGAAGTGACCAGCTTATTGGACTCACTGCAGCTCGATATCATCAACAGGAATCAGGGAAACGGTTATCATGAGTGACAGATCGGCTCTTCAGATCGTTATGCTCGATCTCAATATTCAAGCGTCCGTAACGATTTTTGCCTGATTTCGTGAATAGAACCAGTTTAAGTCCTATCTATAGCCTGCAAAATGGCTAACCTGGATGATGAGGTCTATTTTATACAACATAACCGTCGTCTGCTGACACAGGGAGGCATAGTGCATAGTGTGTTGCTGTTTAGCGTTATATGTCTGATCTTTATCTTGTGTATCACGTGGATCAACTTGCTGTTTGGACCCTATTTGAGACGCAGGGCCAAAGGGCAGGCTGATTACCCCATGGTCTCCGTCCTTATCCCTGCCAGAAATGAGGGTAAAGTAATTGCGCACTGTATCGAAAGCATGCTCAAGCAAAACTATCCCAAATTCGAAATCATCGTGCTAAACGATAACTCGAGCGATGACACGGAAGCGATCATTCAAAACTATGCCCATAAATATCCGCAAGTTCAATATATCAGGGGCGAAAAATTACCCCCTGGATGGCTCGGTAAAAATTGGGCATGTCATCAACTTGCGCAGAGAGCATCAGGCGACATCTATATCTTCACCGATGCGGATAATATACACGAGACTTACTCCATCGATCATACCGTATCCTACATTCAGCATTATACGTTAGGCATGTTTTCGGCTTTCCCGCAGCAAATCACAGTTACCATGGGTGAAAAATTGATCGTACCGATCATCGATCTTTTCGTGTACGGCACACTCCCTTTATGGGCGACTTACTATTTCCAACATCCGTCATTAGCGGCTGCCAACGGTCAATGGATTGCATTTACGAAAGATGCGTATAAAAAAATCGGCGGACATGAGGCGATAAAGCAAATTTTAGTCGAAGATACGACACTTAACAGACTGGCAAAAGAGAGAGGAATCAAAACCCTCACATCGATAGGTACGAAATCCGTTTACTGTCGCATGTATCATAACTGGCGAGAAGTGTGGTCAGGTTTTACACGACATTACTACGGCCTGACCGGCAACAATGATGTCGCTTATGCGTTCATCACTCTCATCTCTCTGCTGATCTTCGTACTACCCTATATCACCGTCTTTATCAGAGAACTCTTTGCGATTTCAGCGTTTGCTATCGGACTCAATGTAACGATTCGCTTGATACAGGCTGTCCGCTATAAACATCCGGTTCTCATAAGCGTCATCCTTCATCCGCTTGCGATCCTGTCAACCACTATTATCGGATTCAATTCGTTTCTTAAATTTAAAAAAGGATCGATCCAGTGGAAAGATCGAACGATCTCAATGTCTGATTAACACTAAATCGAAGTGGGAATGCTATGGCGAGATTTGAACGAACATTGTTGAGTTGGCAATTAAACTATCGAGTCTGGATGACCGGAGCCATCTATTTCTTCCTGATCGCAGGTGGATTATGGCATATTCTGAATGTTTTCCAGAGCCTGATGCGCGCTCTCGCTGCACCCATCATCATCCTGCTGGCCGTTATCGCGTGTATCGATTTTTATTTTGAGAATTCCGCTCATCACTTGAACCGATCGGGGCGACCTTCGAAACTCATTTTCAGAATCGTAGCATACGCCGTGTTTATCGTCTGCGTCAGCTACCTGATTGAACTCGTCGGTATGAGATCAGGCATGATCTTCGGACATTATAAATACAGCTCTCTCTTAAAACCACAAATTGCACACGTCCCTGTCGCCATCGGCTTTGCCTGGCTGGGTATGCTGCTCAGTTCCTATGCGGTGGTTCATTATCTTAAGCCGGCCAGTTTAAAAGTCCATCCAATTTTCAGCACACTATTAATTGCACTATTTATGGTCGTCTTCGACATGTTTATGGAACCCGCAGCGATCAAACTGAATTATTGGACATGGCGATCAGGTCAGATCCCTGTCCAGAATTACATCGCCTGGTTTGTCATCAGTCTCCTCTTCATCGTCATCGGTCAAATCATCGACATATATAAACTAAAACCGTCCCGGCTGATGATGCATATCTATTTTGCTCAGTTAATATATTTTATCATGATTTTCTTTAAATAAGGACGTAAAATGACATCAAAAACGAAAAATTCAGTTTATGGAATTGTTATTAACGGTGCCGTACTGATCGCCTGGCTGATCAGTTTGATTTTTCTGTTCACCATCGAGTTGAAATCCACCTCACTCTTCTTTATCATCTTAGGTATGCTCTGGCAGACATGGCTATATACGGGACTCTTTATCGTGGCTCACGATGCGATGCATGGTCGTGTTTATCCTCATAATCGTATGATGAACAACTTATTGGGTCGTCTCGCACTCACTCTGTACGCGTTTTTCTCATTCTCATTTCTGCAGGAAAAACACTGGGATCATCACCGCTACCCTGCCAGCAGCAAAGACCCTGACTACAATGATGGTGTCCACACTTCATTTTTGGGGTGGTATTTTAAATTCATGCGGTCATACATGGGATGGGCTCAAATTGTAGGGATGGCGATCGCCTTCAATATTTTACTCCATCTGTTGAAAATTTCAGTCGGAAATTTAATCATCTTCTGGATAGTGCCCGCCTTTGCCAGTACATTTCAGCTTTTCTATTTCGGCACCTATCTTCCTCATCGTGAAACGAGCCAGGGCTTCAAGGATAAACATCGCGCCAGAAGTAATGAATATCCCGTGTGGCTTTCATTGCTGACCTGTTTTCACTTCGGTTACCATTGGGAGCATCACGCGTTCCCGAATCTTGCGTGGTGGCAACTGCCTGCCAGGCGTAAGGCTTTAGTCGAATAGATCAATCATTTGCTCAGGTGAGACGATTTTGATGGCAGGAAGAAAAAAATAAAAGCCCACGGTGTCCCCCCACCGCGGGCATAAAAGGGTAATAAAAATAATCGTGTAATTGGATCAAAAACTCGTTTTTTGTTCTACTTTTCTGACGTAAGCATCGATATCAAATTTTCGCTTTAAGCCA
Organism: Candidatus Zhuqueibacterota bacterium; assembly: GCA_016926625.1. Lineage (GTDB taxonomy): Bacteria > Zhuqueibacterota > Zhuqueibacteria > Thermofontimicrobiales > Thiofontviventaceae > Thiofontadaptatus. The sequence goes on along the minus strand of JAFGOE010000013.1, from coordinate 121,043 downwards.
TTGGCGTTCATGTATCTAATCTTTCCAAATATCTTACGCTCGACCCACGCACGATCATGCTTTCCGAAACACCAGGCGACGCCGGTGAATCCGTTAGGATCTCTACCATCAAGCTCATACTTATTGTTCAGGTACAACGCAATCTGATAAGCGTCCTGTGGTTTTGTCGTCCATTCGATAATCTTTTTACCCCAATACATCCTCATATAGCCGTGCATTTTACCTGTATATCTCATCTCATTCTGAGCTGCATTCCAATAAGGGTCATTAGTCTTCGCTTGTTCAAACTCGTCGCTATCGTAGATATATTCCCGGCTATCACCAGCATGTTCCAGCAACGTGCGCTGCACCCATTCGTGCAGACAGTCGAATGAATCATAATTCTTATTATAGTACACGAAATTCATACTGAGTTCGCGTCGTACGATCAGCTCTTCGAGGTAAGCTTCTTCACCGCGACTCCCTCTCTCCAACACTTTCCAGGCAATGTAAACGGGTGATATCTGACCGAAATGCAGGTATGGACTCATATGGGATGTGAAATCCAGCGAGGGATCGTTACGTAATTCATCGTATTTTTCTAATTTAGCTTCGAGAAATCGGTCCAGTAATTGCCTGGCCGCTGAAGTTCCGCCCTGGTAATCATCTACCGCCTGCACACTTTGATCGATTTTCAATTTCCCGATCCACTTTTCGAACTGCTCCGCCTTCAAGGACTCAAAATCATCATCTGGTGCAGGAATAAGGGGTATACGTTCCTTCACGGGGACGATATAATCGTGCACTAATTTGAGTATCCTGGGTCGGATCGTGGCTGCGGCATATTGTTCTTTCTCAGAGACAATTTCTATCGGAACCACCACATCGGACTCCACCTGGATTAGTGGACAATCGATCTCGCGAGCGATATGGCTTCGCCAGGATCTCTGCACCTTCAGGTAGCCTCTATCTGTAATCACCATATCTGCACGGGCCGAAATTTTGGGGACTGCAATTTCCGGGGACTCGTGCTGCAATATGAATTTGATGCCTCTCTCCTGCAGCGATCGTTCCACTTCCCGTAATCCCTGTAACATAAACTGGTAATGTCTTAAATTGGCTTCGGGGAAGGTATCCGTGAGGCAGAACAGAACGATCAACGGTTTACTGGATTCATTCGCCTTGCTGATCGCGTACTCAAGCGCATGATTCCATTCGGTGCGCTGGGAGGCTTGCATCCAATATAAGACAAATTCTCTGTTCTTTTGTAGTTGTTTGTTGAGTGTCTGAACTCTTGTATCCTGAATCATATTCTATCACGACGCTAATTTTAATATCATTCGTTTCATGAGGTTTTTGGCTAATAGGATCTTATATCCGTTTTGTCCCAGATCAAACGCGTTGCGTAGAGATTGGTCGCATATAGCAGACACGTTGTCCTCATCAGGGACGAGATTGATCAGGTTCTCACTGACATGGGGTTCAAGCCACGGTTTCGGTGCGATACCTCCGAGTGTCACACGGGCTTCGCGGATGGTTTTCCCTTTTTTCCTCAGCATCACAGCGACGCTGACCACGGCGAAATCCCAGATGCCTCTTTCTTTAAATTTGAAATAACCGCTTTTCTCACCACTACCCACATCGGGAACATAGATGTGGGTCACAATTTCACCCGGTTTCAGTACGGTTTCCCGATACATGTCCTGTTCGGGCAACAGGTAAAATTCAGAGATCGGTACGGTATGATTTTTCTCTCCGTCAAATATGGTCACGTTTGCGTCCAATGCCATTAAAGCCACGGCCATGTCGGAAGGATGAACGATAAAACAAGGACCACCGCCGATAATACAATGGAATTTATTCTTTCCATCGATGGCGTAACAGATATCCCCGCCTTTACGCAGACAAGGAAATTCGTTACGATAGTACCAGCAGCGTGGTCGCTGACATAAGTTTCCGCCCAGCGTTCCCATATTCCCCAGTTGCGGCGAGGCAATCTCTCGCGCCGCCTCATGAAGCACACGATACTTCGCCTTGATGACCGGATGGGCGGCGATTTCCGCGATGGTGGCTAGCGCGCCGAGCTTCAGTCCGTAACCAGAGTTGTACTCGATCTTATTTAACTCTTTAATCTGTTTGAGGTTGACTACCCTTGTCGGCGTCTCCACTTCATTTTTCATCAGGTTTAAAAGATCTGTTCCACCGGCAAGGGCGATGGATTGACTCCAGTCATCGCCCAGGAGTTGCGACGCATCTTTCAGACTCGCTGGTGATTTATATGTGAAATTCTTCATGGCGTTCTCCGTTTTATTTTGCGACGATATATCTCGTGCTATCCCATTCATGCGTTTAATGCATCGAGCACTTTATTTGGAGTTATCGGTAGTGATTTCATCCTGACTCCAATGGCGTTGTATACTGCATTCGCTATCGCTGCAGCCGTTGGAATCATCGCGGGTTCACCAATGCCTTTAGCCCCTACATCGCTGATCAAAGGATCACTCTTACTCACAATAATCACATCTATCTGCGGTGTGTCCATCATCGTCGGCATCTTATAATCACACATATTCATCGTTAAGAGCGTTCCGGTGTAGGGATCCATCACACGTTCTTCGAGTAACGCGAAACCTAATCCCTGTATAATCCCACCATGAAACTGATTCTCAAGCATTTGCTGGTTTAAGACCCTGCCGATATCATGGGCTGCCACAATTCTGAGCACATGGATCTTGCCTGTCTGGATATCGACCTCTACCTCCGCAAATTGAGCTCCGAACGTATTGATAGCGTAGCCATCCGGATTAGCCGATCTTCTGCCTGTCGTCACCAATATACGTTCGTTCATCTTCTGCATGATTGCGGAAATATCCATGCTCGTTGACGGATCAGAAATCAGTGAAATTTTACCGCCCCAATACGTCATATTGGTAAGCGATGTTTCCATGATCGCCGCTGCAGCGGATAATAATTTCTCCTTCATCTGTTCTCCCGCATCTTTCACTGCCGGCGCCACCGAGGGTGCCGTGGTGCTGCCACCACTCGAAGCACAATAGGGGCAGGTCGCAGTGTCCCCGATGATAACCGAAATTTGATCCATCGGTATCTCCAGGACTTCGGCCGCCACCTGGGCGATGAACGTGTAGGTTCCTGTTCCCAGATCCTGGGTTCCGGCGAGCACATCAAGGCTGCCGTCCCGGTTTAATTTCATGGTCGCGTAAGCCGGCGGACCTCCTCCTCCCCACCATATTTGAGTCGCCATGCCGATGCCTCTTTTCAACGGACCAGGCATGCCCCCAGGTACCTTCTGTCGTCTATCCCACCAGCCGATCGCTTTTGCTCCCTGCTCATAAGCTTCGCGCAATTTCTTGCTTGTATAGGGCTGCCTGGAAACCTGATCCTGCTCCGCGTAATTTATCAACCGAAACTCAAGTGGATCCATTCCGATTTTTTCCGCCATCATATCGATGATCGATTCCATTCCGAATGTCCCCTGCACATGTCCCGGCGCTCGAAAGGCCCGGCCCTGTCCAGCATTGATAAGCACCGAGAAATCGGTTGTCTTCACGTTATCACATTGATAGACCGAGCGCATCGGCCAACTGCATCCCGCGCCGCTTGGATACGCGCCCGACGAACCAATAGAATAGTGCGATAAGGCAGTTAGTGTACCGTCCTTCTTCGCACCGATCTTCAGATGTTGAAACGAATCCGGCCGGTTACCCACGGACTGATTCATTTCCTTCCTGTCCATTGCAATCCTCACCGGTCGCCCGATCTCCCGTGCCAAGAGCGCGGCGATCACCGTATATTTGCCCGTATCCAGCTTGCTGCCAAAACCGCCACCCATGTATTTCTTGATCACTCGCACATGACTCGTCGGGATCTTAAGGCTGCTGGCAACCGTATCACGCACGGCGAATATACCTTGCGTCGAATCGTAAACGGTCAGACGATCACCATCCCAATTCACCACGCTGCAATGTACCTCGGTCGGATGATGTACCTCGACCTGCGTCGAAAATTTATCCTCCACGATCATATCTGCTTCAGCCATTCCCTTCTCGATATCGCCCCGTTCGTAAATGTCTGGCTTACCCCTTAAAATGTTTCCCTGTTCATATAATTTTGGAGCATCATCTTTCATAGCCTCTGACGGATCGAGCACAAAGGGTAATACCTCATAATCCACTTCGATCAATTTTATGGCTTCCGATGCGATGCGTTCCGTTTCAGCAACCACCGTGGCGACTTCATCTCCCTGATAACGGAGATGCGCGTCGTACAGTTGGCTCATGTTCCAGAACCAGGGTATCGTTGGAGTATTCTGATGCGAATGAATCGCCAGAACTCCTTTTAAATTCAATGCCTTGCTGGTATCGATCCTCTTAATCCTGGCATGCGGGTGAGGACATCTCAATATCTTGGCATGGGCCATATTGGGAAGTTTAATATCGAATGTATATTTTGCAGTTCCGCTCACTTTGTCGTATCCGTCTATTCGGCTGACGCCTTTGCCGACAACGTCTAATTCCGCATCTTCATCCCACACCTTGCCGTTTGCTTCCGAAACCTCAGCCAACGACTCTACCATACCCTCTTCGAAAAAATGTTTCGATTTTATGAATCGCGCACACATTTTTCCTCCTGTTCACGCTTATACATAGTATTGTCTCATTCAAATTTTATATCAGGATTTTTTCGACCACTGTTGTTCAGCAGCATATAAGACCGAATCAACGATCTTCGGATAGGCACCGCAGCGACAAATATTGCCCGACATGTTGAACATCACCTCTTCTTTGGTAGGATGAGGATTTTCTTTGAGCAGAGCATACGCGGCCATGATCTGTCCCGGCGTACAAAATCCGCACTGGTAACCATCTTTCTCGAGGAACGCCTTCTGCAGCGGATGAATTACCTCGCCATTCATTAATCCTTCGATCGTGACGACCTCTTTCCCATTTGCATCCAGGGCTAACATGTGACATGAATAAACCGCTTTATCATTCAAAAGAACCGTGCATCCGCCACATTCACCCTGGTTACATATGATCTTGGTACCGGTTAAATTAAGTTCATCACGCAAGAACTCGGCCAGAGTGGTCTGAGGATCGATTTCAACACGGTAGCGTTTACCATTCACCTTAACATCAAGGAGTTGTCCCGTCGTATCCTCATCCGCAGCCCTGGTTTCATGCTGTGCCTTGATTACATGGGGTAGCACAGCGCTACCAATTACCCCCGTACCTACTCCCTGGATAAATTTCCTTCGAGACAGGCCTTTCTTCTGAGATTCTTCTCCCATGGTTTACACTCCACGAAATGAATTTAAGGTTAAAAAATTTCACCAGACGGATGGCGAGTCGTATCAATACTTCTTTTCTATGCAATACTTCAACAGACACGCCATCCAGAAGCAAAGTAATTTTGATCACAATCCTTCGCTGTTTAACACCTATGTTTATACGACGAAATAATACCGATATTCGCCTCACATCAGATCCATCATGCGCCAACACGATATCGACCCTGGGTCGATGAGGGGTCGACAGGAGGTCAATTGCTTATCGAACAGCGATCAACAGGCGTACGAGGCGCTTCGACAGGCTCTCGATGAGCACAGCGGCGTTCTTCATTGCATAATCCAGCCTGTTAGGACCATCGCAAATGGAGAAGTAACTGGTTAATCCCATGTCGATCAATTTTTGACTATCGATAAATTTACCGACGATGGCGATGACGGGAATGCCATGTTTCTTGGCGACTGCGGTGACCCCGGCGATGGTTTTTCCGTACACCGTCTGCTCATCCAGTTTACCTTCGCCGGTCAACACATAGTCTGCGCCAATGATCTGATTTTCAAATTGTGCCGCTTTAAGCACAAGATCGATACCCGGCCTCAATGTAGCACCTAAAAATGCCATTAATCCTGCTCCGAGACCGCCAGCAGCTCCGGATCCAGGGTAATTACGAACGTTTTTTCCGGTGTCGCGTTCCAAAATATCCGCGAACGTCATCATTGAGCTTTCCAGGATTTTCACGACTTCTAATGTGGCTCCTTTTTGAGGAGAATATACGTAGGCACAACCTCGTTCGCCTAATAGCGGATTATCCACATCGCAGGCGACGGTGATATCGCTCTCACGGATCAATGGATTCAACCCGCTCATGTCGATCGAAGCAACTTCCTTCAACAAACCGCCACGCATATAGTCGTTAATCACTGATCCGTCAGGCTTGCGAAAAATGACGCCAAGAGCCTGAGCCATGCCTGTACCTGCATCGTTCGTCGCCGAACCGCCGATACCGATGATAAATTTTCGACATCCCAGTTCCAGCGCGTGCTTTATTAACTCACCCGTCCCAAATGTGGTGGTGTTCAGCGGATTACGCATTCTGGGGGGCACCAAAGGAAGACCAGAGACGGCCGCCATTTCGATCACGGCCGTTTTTTCATCGCCAAGGATTCCGTAACGTCCCATGATTTCACCACCGAGCGGATCCGTTGCCTTCGTGTCAATAATTCTGCCTCCCGTCGATGATACGAGAGCATCGACTGTGCCTTCCCCGCCATCCGCCATAGGTATCTTGATTGTCTCAATTTCCGGATTTACGGCGCGAACCCCAGCCTCGATTGCAGCAGCAACCATCTCCGCAGACAATGAACCCTTAAAGGAATCCGGCGCAATGATTATTCTCATATTCGACCTAACGCTGCATTTAATTTTAATATAATGTGCATGTAACTGAAAATTAACCGCTAAACATCATTCTGAAATGTTGACCTGTCACGATAATAGCCTGCTTTTTTAACGACTGTGTGACCATTCAAAAATCCATCATTCAAGCTACAATCAAGCCGCCGACAGGGTTTTTTCGATGAGATTCTCCATTTCTAATTTTATAAAGGTCGGACAGTTCATATTTTTAGTCCATGACCGCATCTCTTCGATGAACGGTTTGATCTCTGAGAACGATACTTTGCCGCGAGTGGCTGAATCGATCATGCTAATTCTGCCCCGTATCGTGTTGTGCTCCATCGGCATTTCTTTAAATTTCGGGCTATCGTTTTTACATAGATGACATTTGGCACAAAGACTACACAGCCGCGCGATTTCAGCGTACTCCTCATATACCGGATCGAGGGCGATGTCCGGCTCCTTGATATCAAACACCTTACCAGGATTCAATATCCCCTGCGGGTCGAACGCGTTCTTGATCACGCGTAGGTACTGTGTCACGTTTCTCATCTTTCCCTGATCTCTGCCTAAGAAGAATCCAACCGCATGCTCCCCGCTGTAACAACCACCTTCCTTCTCAACCCATTCATCAAATTTTCGGACGACCTTCTTGGTCCTCATCTTTTCGTCGTAATCATCGGCGACAATGAAGCTGGGGTGCAAGTTACCATCACCAGCGTGGCCGTAAATAATGAGTTCGAGTCCCTCATCCGCAGCCAATTCACGCATTTTTCTGACACCCTCTGCCAGTTTATGTATCGGAATAACCGGATCGAATTGCACGATAACGGGCTTATTCTTATCCGCCTTCGCTAATGCGCCCAGACAACTGCGTCGCTCTGTGTATAATAGATCCGCCTCTTTCGGATCGTTCGTATATTTCAGTTCGATCGGGTCGAGCGACTTTAGAATTTCTACGACCTGGTCTGCCTGTTCCTTCGCGTCAGCCGCGGTTCCGGCTGTCTGAAGCAACAGCAGCATATTCTCCTTGCCCATACAATGCATCATTTTGTCGTCCATGTATTCGAACGAATATAATAAAATACGCCGCTCTGCTAACGCCTCATGAATCGATTGCAGTACCGATTCATCCCTGAAACTTACACGTATGGTCCACATATCCTCGGGCACTAGATCGCAACTGAGCGTAATCTCGGTGATGACTCCCATCGTCCCTTCGGACCCTAGGAATAGACCCGTCAGGTTAGGACCGGTGCTCTGTTTCGGACAGGCTTTACCGGTTTCGATGAGATTTCCCTCCCCATCGATCACCTTCAGGCTGAGCAAATAATTTTTAAACGTGCCCTTCGACATCCCCCAGGTCCCCCCTGCGGCTTCGGCAATATTCGCTCCGAGAGTGGATATTTCATGCGAGGCAGGCGCAACCGGGACGACCATGCCGCTTTTCGCTAAAATCGAATTCAACATCGCACAACTAATCCCCGGCTCGGCAACGACTGTCCTACTGATCATATCGATCGACTTGACACGATTGAGGCGTGAAGGATTTAACAAAATCCCGCCATCGCATACGGCGCCACCGGATAATCCCGTAAGGCCTGCAGCAGGGATAACCGGCATATCGTGCTCATTGGCTAACTTGATGACCTGCACGATCTCATCGACTGATCCGGGGTAAACCACATAGTCAGGCCTCGATCGATACATCGTCGCATCACCGAACAGGTAGGCATAATATTCTGGCTTTTCACTCGTGTAAAGATAATCTTCTCCAACTATCTGTCTCAACTTCGATTTGATATCACTCATAGTTTATCCTTTCAAAAAGTATTTCATTAGTGTTCTGTAATCTGATCTCTAATTTGGAGCGTAATTCATCTCTGTCGTGTTTGAAATAGATCAACACCCTGTCCATTCACCTTCTCAAGGTCTTCTCGACTCTGCAAGGCATCACCATATCGATACACATCATCATTGAATTCGTGCTAAATATCAGATAAATGGATCGCCAGAGACTCATATATTCATACGTAAATAAAGAGCTATCACCAGACAGGATTAAAAATGATTCATCATGCTGCCGGATTCAGCCATACACTGACAGCAAAGTACGCCTGGTCTATTTCTACTGACTTACAATAATATCATCGAGTTTTCTTTTGGGTACATGGTGCGCCTGTTCATCATCCCGCCAATATTTGATATCACCCTCAGGTCCCACCTCCTCCAGCACAACCACCTCTCTCGGTTTACCGATGGCGATGACCAGTAAGATCTCCAATTCCGGTGATAACGACAATGCTTTGCTGAGTTTGCCTCGCTGGACTGAGCCGAAGATACAACCGCCGAGACCTTTCTCAACCGCACCCAATAATATGCTCTGCGCAGCGATGCCATGATCGCAGTCGACCTCGGGTGCTATGTTTTTGTCGATAAGGAGGATAATATAGGCGGAGGGCTTCTCTTCGTCTTCAGGTCCCGACCATTCGCTTAGATACCCGGCCCAGGCGATGTGTGAATAAATCAGCGCATTGGTTTGTTCGGTGTTGGAAAGAAAATATTTAAGGGGCTGTCTATTGGCAGCGGACGGAGAGAGTCTGGCTAAATCGATCAGTTCACGCAGAGTTGCCATATCGATGCTGTGATTATTCCAGAATCTGCGATAACTTCTGTTTTGAACAATCAAATCTCTAATCTTCATTGAATACCCCGATCCAATATAGTCTGTGACAATTAAAATCAGCGTTCGATAATGCAGTAAATATAATAGTCTAGATATGAACAAAATTTGTCAATGAAAACAATCTTAATGCGTTCTTAGAACGGAAAAATCTATTTCTTATTCTCCTGTCTTTCCGCGTTCCTGTACTCAACCAGTGCAGCTTCTACCTCATCCACAATCTCCATGCCGAAAAGATTATCTGCTAAAATCCTGCGGGCATCTTGTCCTTTTTCGACGAAGAGATCAAGCATATCCTGGGTCGGTGCAGGAAGGATTTCGATCCCATTCTTTCTCAACGATTCGATCGATTTGAAGTTATCTTCGCGGCTTAGCCTGGTGAGCTTGCCCAGGTATTTTTTCGCATTGCTCATCAAAACATCTCTATATTCCAGAGGTAACTTTTCAAAACTTCGTTTCGAGATAAGTACGGCTCCGGAAGAATTAGCTAACGGGAATTCCATCATATACTTCACCTGAGTGAACCATTGCAATGATATAGCAGCCAGGGGAGATGTGTATACACCATTAACCATACCCGTTTGCAACGCGGTCATCACATTGATAACCGACATCGGGATGGCACCTACCCCCAGAGATTTGAAAGTCGCTTCGGCAACAGGGTCACCTTCCCACATCCACATCTTGACACTCTTCATGTCATTGAGTGATCGTACGGGTGTACGGGTAAAGACATAGACAAAACCAACTTCAGCCCATCCCAGGAGAACATAGCCCTGCCTTTCGAAGTCAGCAGCGAATTTATTGTAAAACTTCTCATTGATGTAATCGATCTCATCATGATTTCTGAACAGAAAAGGCGAGTCGAGAATTCGAACTTCGGGCAGTATCTCGCCCAATCCGACGCCGGTAAAACCTGCACTTTGAAGCTGTCCCAGACGTATTTTCCGCATCACATCCTTCTCGTCACCCGATACTCCGCCGGGATAGATCTTAAAACCTAAATCACCGTTCGTTTCCTCACGAATTGCTGCATCAAACTCACGCATCACATTCATCCAGGTCGAGCCATCAGGAGCGAGACTGGCAAATTTAATCGTGTAGACCTGAGCCTCAATCCGACTACAGATTAATATCATCACAATTAACCATAGAAAACGTTTCATCCTTACTCCAATCATTGTATCTGCATTAAACAAATTTTGCATTAAAACAGCTGGTCGATCTGTGTATACAGACGTTTCGCTTTTTGTTGCGCGATCTTGTTGGGTAGCACTTGATCCGGTAAAATATCAGCCGGAGTGTTTATAACTTTATCTAATGTGCCCTCAAAAAGTTCCCGATCCATCGTCCGTGTCGCGTAGTATCGGGCATAATAGACATAAGGCAACAAAAATTTATCGTTAGCGTAAATGAAGCATCGCTCAAAATGTTCGGCGGCTTTTTCAACGTTACCACCGAGTATAGGCGGACGAAGGGCATAGATCGTGGCGAAAAAAAGATGAGCGCCACCGAAGAAAAAATCCTCGTCCAGATCGATCACCCTTTGCATCATTAATTGAACCCGGGGTAAATCGATTAAAGCCTGCGGATCTGTCAGACTGAGATTGATCATCCCAGCCCAATTGTAAGCCGTCCAGAACAACGTCGGCACATCATCCTCTTGCACCGATTTGAGCGAATTTTCAAACGACGTCATATCACCTGATAAGGCATAGACGGGGAAATGATCCTGCTTTAAACGCTGGAGGCCATACTCTCGACCTCTCAAATACAATTTCTTTGCCCTTTCCGGCTCCCTATCTTCTACGAAGCCTAACGCATATGACGCAAATCCCTGACTCGCCATGAGTAATAGTTTCTCATTTTCCGGGTCTGATTTGATGAGCGCTTCAAGCAGTTTAAGATCTGAAGCGATCGCATGTTCAGCTAATTCCAAATCTTCCTCTTCATATAACGAAATCAAACTGTTATCCAGAATATCACCCATCGATCGGATAGCCATCTTCTGCACGCTGCATCCGGTCAGCAACCACATGAATGATAAAATTATCAATACGAATCTTCTCATAATATCCATCTCCACAATTTCAGCCATCGTGGCATTGTAACACACTCTATAATCATATCATACTTTGTTCACGTCCTGATCTTTTTCAGGCTTTTATACGCCTCATGTACAAGGACGATCGAGACGATAAATAACAGAAGGGCGATTAAGGCTAAAATAAATGCACTCGCAATTTCATATGCTGATACGTCCGGTCTATCTCTAACGATTTGCCATAATTCCGACATCTTCGTATAGATCAGCACGACCAATGCGGATACTGTCACTACGAACATAATGATCATCGGATAGCGTAAAAAATGATTTCTGGTGCTTTTCTTTGACAACCAAACGCTCATGGCTAGCAGAGCTAATGCGGCAAGGAGTTGGTTTGCCGTACCAAATATAGGCCAGATCGGTTGATAACTGCCTGTCAATGCAAGAATGGCAGCAGGCAATATCGTAAGGAACGTAGCGCTATACCGGTTATTTAAGAAAGTCTTCTGATCGGATTTAAAAAATTCCTGAAACGCAAAGCGCCCCAGGCGTGTGGCCGTGTCCAATGATGTTAGAGCAAACGCAGAGATCGCGAGTGCGGCAAAGCGCACACCTGCATACTCGGAGATGCCCAAACTCGCAGTGAAACTGCCGACACCGTTCGCAAATATCGTTATCGGATTAGCCAGCGTTTTAGCATCCTTCGGTAATAAAATGATCACCGTCACCAGAGCGATCACTGCCAGCAGGCTCTCGATCAGCATTCCTCCGTAACCGATCAATCGGGCGTCCTTTTCGCTGTTCAACTGTTTCGCCGTTGTGCCGGAGGATACGAGCGAATGAAAACCGGAAATTGCACCGCAAGCGACGGTAACGAATAAAATGGGAAAGATAAAGCCAAGTTGTGGATCAGTAAATGCGATGAAGGCCGGGAATTGGACAGTCGGATTCTTGATAATCAATCCGACCAGCGCGCCAATGAGCAATATATAGAGTAAGAATGAATTTAAATAATCACGCGGTTGCAGCAATATCCAGACAGGGGTTACGGACGCCAGGAAAATGTACACGAGAATTATGTAAGTCCATACCCGAGTGAACGACGCCGTATCGCTTGAAAATACGAGCGGGTATTTGATACCCAGGTACACGCATCCTAACAGCAACGCAATACCGATCAAGGTGGCTAATCCGAGAGGTGCACCGGAACGATAGATGGACAAGCCGAAAAGAATTGCAAGGAAGATAAATAATATCGATGAAGTTCCCACAGCAGGGGTTTGAACGAAAGTCTTGACGACCAGTATGGTGAACGATGCGATTACCAACACCAGCGTGGACCATGCAAAGATCAGAAATAGCTGTTTGCCTTTATGTCCGATCTCCACTTCGATTACCTCTCCGATAGATCGCCCCTGATGCCGAACGGACGCGATGATGGCAGAGAAATCATGAACAGCACCCATGAAGATGCTACCGAAGATAATCCACAGCAAGACCGGCAGCCATCCGAAAACAGCTGCGGTGATCGGACCGATGATCGGTGCCGCACCTGCAATGGAAGCAAAATGATGACCTAATAGTACCGGCGCCTTAGCAGGCACATAATCCACACCATCCTTTAAGGCATGGGCCGGGGTTTGACGATTTGCGTCGATACCCAGGCGCTTTGCAATATATCTGCCATAAAATAGATATGCAATGACAAAACAACTCACTGCAAACACCAGTATAAAGACGGAACTCATTGCAAAAACTCCTTCGTGATCGATCTCGGCAGAATAATGTTCGAAAACCGGAAGTATGATGACGCACTTCCGGTTTCAAAAGGATCAGTTAAACGATTATCGTGTAAAATCAACCTGAGGAGCAGCCTCTTCGGCAGCGGGAGTATCAAAATATTCTCGCTGTTCGAAACCAAGGATGCCAGCGAACAACACGGTTGGAAATGAACGGATTTTCTGGTTCAACACCTGTACCGATTCGTTGTATCGTCCTCTTTCTACCGCAATTCTGTTCTCTGTTCCGGCTAACTCGTCCTGAAGTTTTAAGAAGTTCTGATCGGATTTCAGTTCCGGATAGCGTTCCACGACGACCATTAATCTGGAAAGTGCGCCGGATAATGCATTATTGGCCTCGATCTGTTCAGCCGGAGACTGTGCTTGTCCTACACTCGCTCGTGCTTCTGTGACACCTATTAATACATCTCTCTCCTGCTGCGCAAATCCTTTTACCGTTTCTACAAGATTGGGAATAAGATCATAGCGTCGTTTCAATTGATTTTCTACTTGAGCCCAACTGTTATTTACCTGTTCATCACGCGTAACCAGATCGTTATATATCCCCTTCACGACCGAGAATAAGATAACGGCCAGTACGATGATGATAATCAGACATCCGATACCTGTCTTTGTTCCTTTTGTCATGGATCTCCCTCCTATAATTTATCGATGAGATTTGTTAACTTTTGTATTTCTATGATGTATTTTTCCAGTAGATCGTATAGCTCCTCTTTGGATGGATCGTTTGAATTTTGACGCACTGAAAGCAATTTATTGAAAAGAATTTGATCCAGGTTATAGATTTGTGCCGTTTTCAAGAAGATATCCCTGGTGTGCGTGGAGGAATCTGCGTCTTTTAAATTGAGTAGCACATTAAAAATCGAGGAAAAGGAAATAATAGAATTCGAAATCAACTGTTTCATCAACTTCTTCTTGTGCGCCGTGCTTAAGTAGGCCTCGCGCAGATGCAGCAATTTACCCTTCAATTCTCGTTCGCTTTGAAGTCGCAAAAATTGCTTATCGATCACTAAGCCGGAAAAAAGGTCTTCACCATACACCAATTGATGGTTGTTCTTCATGTTGAAGAATTCGACCGGATAACTATCCAACGATCGTTCAATGTATTCAAGGGTCAGAAATAATGGCGTTGTTACCTTTCTCTTCCTGTATTTCTTGATGAGAGGTAAACACTCCCGTAATCGATTTATACCATGCTCGGTAACGATCAGGGCGAAATTTATATCTGATTTTTTATAGACGTAATCGCCTTTAGCACCACTCCCATAGAGAATGATCGACAACAGATCGTCCCCCAGTACAGATCTGTAATCCTCTGTAAATTCCTGAAAAATGTCTTCAGGTTTCTTCGGTATTTTGGACATGTATTGATCTCCTGCTTGAATGACTTTACCGTCACAATAAAACGTTTACATCGAGATGAGCTTCTTCATACTTTCTTTTTTTTACGTTTAGAGCAATTCATCCGAAGCGATTTCCCGTACAGTGAAGTGGGTAAAATACTAATAGCTTCCTGAGACGCCACCTCCGCCGCTCATTCCGCCTCCAAAGCCCCCGAAGCCACCTCCGAAACCTCCCCCGAAACCACCTCCTGAGCTTCCTCCGAAGCCACCCCTGTTCCACGGCCCGCCGTTATTTGGGGGACCACCCATGAATATCCATGGGAAAATCCTGCCTCTCGTGATAATGATTAAAAATACAATAAACAGAAAAAACAAAAATGATCCCAATGGCGATTCATCGCTTGAGTCTCGTTCTTCATAGGGGATGGTGCCATCCAATTCGATGCCAGCATCTTCGGCTATTACTCCTGCGATCACCCGTGTCGTATTCAGGAAGCCCTCACCGTAATTCCCTTCGCGCAGCGGTGGGATAAGATATTGTCGCATGATAACGCCTATCTTGCCGTCCGGTAGTATACCCTCGACACCATATCCGGTCTCAATCCGTAATTCCCTTTCCTTAACTGCATTCAGTATGAGTACGCCTTTGTCTTCCTCCCGATCACCAATTCCGGCACTCTTAAATAATCGGGCCGCGTAATCTTCTATGTAATTGTCACCCATCGTTTCGATCGTTACCACTACGATAGCCGTATTGGTTTTAGCCCATACCTCCTCCGCTAAACGCGTGATCTCGTCTTCATATGACTGAGGAATGACATCAGCAAAATCATTGACCGCGTATTGTAATTGCGGAAAATCGTCACCATGTAGGTTCGAGACAATACCGATTATAATGATTCCGATGAATAAACGATAAAATATTGATCTTTTCATGACTATCATCCATTTAGTAAAAAAAAAAGATCGACCCTAGTCCACAACAAATCACCAGATTTGATTTCGCTCTATATTGATATCAGCAAACGATGCACAGAAGTCTTGGCGAAGGAAACGTCAGGATCTACGGTTGATTTCATTAGTAATGAGATGCATGATTACTCTTTACTTTTTTCCATTTCCATCCGAATAAAAATGATCCCAGATGCCTGGACCATCGATGCATGCTCATCGCCTTTTTTAACTTCGGAAATTTCCCCCGATCAAAATTATTCTTTATATTGACGTACGATACATCATTTTTATATTGTCTGTATTCGCGTACCTGACTTTCTGTAGAGAACAACTCATCGGCTGTCACAATTTTCTTACTGACCAATAAATTGATTACTGTCTCTAATGATATTTCATCTGCATTAGGCACATAGTGGGCTTCAGCTTTCCTTCCTGATACTCCGGTTCTATCAACCGCTCCCTCTGACAGCATACGGCTTTCCTCCTAAAAATCCAAAGATGTAAGTTCATGTCTGCAAGTCATTTAATGTATCAATATAATTTTTTTTTTTGATAGATGCAAGTTAAAAACCAGCGTAATTTAAATTTTATTTGAACTAAATTAGCTTCACATATTATATTCGAATATACCTTTGGCGAAATGATAACGCCGTCGCATCGTCAATTTTTTTATATGTTCAAAATCATCCGATCTTATCATATTTTAGCTACGAATTTTTTAATAATGCAACTTTTCTGTTGATATTCGATCAGGAAAACGTTATATTCAGTTAGGGCGTTGATCATTTTGAAAGGATCATTTTATGAAAGAGGTTACGGCAATCATTCTCGGTGGAGGAAGAGGTACACGTCTGTTCCCGCTCACGCTTGAAAGAGCGAAACCTGCGGTCAGCTTTGTCGGTAAATATCGTTTGATCGATATCCCAATCTCTAATTGCATTAATTCCGGCATCAAACGGATGTTTGTTCTGACACAATTTTTATCAGCAAGTCTGCATCGGCATATCATGCAGACCTATCGTTTCGACACCTTCAGTGATGGTTTCATCGACATACTCGCGGCCGAGCAAACCCCACACAGAGATTCATGGTTTGAAGGTACAGCCGATGCGGTACGAGCAACCCTCAATCACACCACTTATTATGATTCAAATCAGACACTCATATTATCCGGGGATCATCTGTATCGGATGAACTATTCCGAGTTACTCAAGGAACATCGTGAAAGCGGTGCCGATATCACGCTCTGTGTTTATCCGGCGTCTGAGCAGGAATCCTCCCAGTTAGGATTGCTACGAGTCGATGAAAGCGGACGGGTCAATGAGTTTGCCGAAAAACCGAAGAGCCTTGAACTGATCAGGAAATTTCGCGCACCTAAAAAACTATTTAAAAACAGGAATCTCAAGATTGAGGCTAACAAGACGTTGGCGTCGATGGGAATCTATGTGTTCAACACGAAAACGCTTGTATCGATACTAAATGAGAACACTCAGGAGGACTTTGGAAAACACATTATCCCCTGGGCGATCGATAAATATAAGATGATGGTTTACCCGTTCACCGATTACTGGAAAGACATCGGAACGATAGCAACCTTTTTCGAGGCCAATATTTCACTGGCACAACCGGATCCTCCCTTCAAACTATACTACCCCCGCTGGCCGATCTATACTCGCATGAGATCATTGCCACCGACCCGCGTTGTCGGTTCGAGCATTAAAGATAGCCTGATTGTGGAGGGATCCGACATTATCGGTGCCGACATTGAAGATTCGATAGTTGGCGTGCGAAGCATCGTTCAAAAAGGATCGAAATTGAAGGAAGTCGTCATGCTCGGAGCCGATTTCTATGAAGGTGAAGAAGTCCTGTTTAAAGAGAACGGTAATACTAAAAACTTGCCGCGATTAGGTATAGGTAAAAATTGCGTCATCGAACGCTGCATTCTCGATAAAAACGTGCGCATCGGTGATAATGTAACTATTCGCAGAAAACCCAAGGGAAGCAACGTCGATGGTGTCGATGTCTGGGTTAAAGACGGCATCACTATCATACCCAAAGGAACCATCATCGAGCCGAACAGGACGATCTAGGGCGTCGATCTGTTCGATCGATTCGCATTTTTTTTCATTCCGTACTAGGGGATGAGAAGAACCTTTCCCATATTTTTACGCTGCTCTAAATACAGATGAGCCGAGGCCACTTCCTGAAGCGGGAAGGTAGAATCGATATGAGGATTAATCCAACCATCCTCCACCCCATCGAGTAGCTGACGCATCCATTCCCTTATTTTATCCACCTCATGCCACAAATGTCCCATATTGACGCCAAAAACCCCTCTGTTCCTATTCATCAGATGTATAGGATCGAATTTAGGCTTCCGCAGCAGCGTCATCAAGAGCCTGCAGTAATTGATCTTGCCCGATTGGGACACATTCGAAATTCCGAACACACCGAGACGTCCCGTACTACGCAGTGCTTTATAATTTAATCTCCAATTTTCTCCGCCGATCGGATCCACAATCAACTCCACCCCTTTATTGTCAGTAATCTCCATCAACCGCTGATACCAATCGCCATCCTGATACGCAAGCGCATGGTCTAATCCTTTCGACTTCAGAAACTCATGTTTTCTTGTACTGGAGGTGCCTATTGTCCTTGCCCCGATATGACGCGCGATTTCGAGTGCAGCGAGTCCGACCCCACCGCCGGCATTATGGATAAGGATCGTCTCTCCGTTCTGCAGTCCTCCCATCACCACCAGCAGTTGATACGCGGTTAAATAGTTTACAGGAATCGCGGCTGCCTGCTCAAAACTCAGCCGCTTCGGTTTGACGAATGTCTGTCTCTCTGACACGACGACCACATCACTGTACCCGCCAAATTTTGTCACAGCGAGCACCTCCTCGCCCACTAATCGTTCAGTGACGCCGGATCCCACCGAATCGATTGTACCCGATACCTCGTACCCCACCACGCAAGGCTTCGGGGGAGCATCTGGATATAGACCCATTCGAGCCATAATATCTGCGAAGTTTACGCCTGAAGCTCGAACTCGAATACGCACCTCGCCTGCTGCAGGGAGGGGATCATCTGCTGCAATTAATCTTAAAACATCTACCCCTCCATTTTTCATGATGTACATCTGCTTCATATGACCTTCCTCTAATGTCTTCGGATTCTCACTTTATCCTTCTGTAATTAAACGATTAATCTTTATGGCAAACAAATAATCATATTTTTTAAGCCCGTTGTACTGATGGAGCAATTTCCGAGACTCGGTGTAGATCGCATTCATCAGTCATGCTGAATCGTTGATTTCATCGATTACCCACCGGTCATCATGTAAAAGATAGCAAAATAGAAGTTTAAAATCAAGAGGTCTTATCGATTGCTTACCATAAATTTCGGATCGCCTTCAGATAATCTGACTTTTGCAGTATGATGGCTTGATCTTGGAAACGTTATTTTGCCAATTGATTGTTTGATCGTCTTCTCCTCATGCGGAATGATAATAAAAATCACATTGTCGGTAACAATTTTCAAATTTTTACGTTAATAGATGTACGAATCGTAACATCTAATCGCTCGATATTCTATGAGGTGCAATATGAAATATGCCATATCAGTGTTAATTTTAATATATGCAGCCCCCCTATTCGGATCGGAGATGAACATCGATCCGGTCAAAATTGATTTTGTAAAGGCAGTGCGTACAGCGGAAAAAATTATCATCGATGGTCTGCTCGATGAAACCGTATGGAAGAATCAATATTGTATTGACAAATTTGTTCAACGAGAACCGATTGAATACGATTCTCCGTCAGAACCAACCGAGGTGAGAGTAGCATACGATGACGAAGCGATCTATATAGCTGCTCGCATGTATGATTCTGCACCTGATTCTATTATCGCCAGGTTGGGACGCAGAGATAGCTGGCCCAGCTCGGACCAATTCCTGGTATTCGTCGATTCATATCATGATAGGAGCAGTGGATTTTATTTTTCGATCAATGCGGCAGGAACTCAGGCTGATGGTATACTGTTGAACGATGACTGGGATGATAACTCCTGGGACGGTATTTGGAAAGGATGTGCTAACATCGATGACAAGGGCTGGACCGCAGAGCTGAAAATTCCCTATTCGCAATTGCGTTTCAATAAAGAGGAGCATTATGTTTGGGGAATCAATTTCAAACGGGTTATTCAACGAAAAAATGAGACAAATTATCTCACATTCACACCGAAAGATGGCAGCGGTTTCGTATCCAGATTCGTCGATCTGATTGGTATCGAAAATATCTCTCCACCGAAACATATCGAATTTCAACCATATCTGCGTACCAAGGCTGAATATACCAATCCGGATCGAGGTGATCCATTTGATGATGGAACGAACTATGATCCGGGTGTGGGTATCGACATGAAAATAGGTTTAGGGAATGCTATTACCCTGGACGCCACGATCAATCCGGATTTCGGACAGGTGGAAGTGGATCCGGCGGTCGTTAACCTTAGTGATGTCGAGACATTTTACCAGGAGAAGAGACCGTTTTTCCTCGAAGGTGTATCGATCTTCAACTTTGGAGTTGGTGGTTCAAATAATTATCTGGACTTGAATTGGCCAGGCATGGATGCATTTTATAGCAGGCGGATCGGCAGGAGCCCTTCTGGCAGTCTCCCCGATTATGATTACGCATCCGTACCCGATGGAACGCGTATCCTGGGTGCAGCAAAATTATCAGGCAAAATGGGGAAAAAATGGAATTTCGGAATGATCCATGCGCTGACGGCTGCTGAGAAAGCGACTATTCAATATGAAGGAACAACATCTACTCTGGAAGTCGAACCCGCAGCCTACTATGGGATCTTACGAGGACAACGGGATTTCAATCAGCGAGCGCAAGGACTCGGTTTCATTTCAACTCTCACACAACGGCAACTATCTGCTCATGTTCCACCAACCGATTTCAATGACAAAGCCTTCACCTTCGGTCTGGATGGATGGACTTTCCTGGATAACGACAGGATATGGGTAGTATCAGGTTATTCCGGCCTCTCTCATGTCACAGGTTCCAGTGAACGGATGTTAGAGTTACAGCAAAATTCACAACACTATTATCAACGTCCCGATGCCGATCATGTATCTGTCGATAGTGCGGCTAATTCTCTGACCGGTTATGTGACACGCCTGTCATTAAATAAACAAAAAGGGCGTGTCTTTTTCAATTCTGCATTCGGATTCATCTCGCCGGGCTTCGATCTCAACGACGTCGGATTTATTCGGTATGCCGATGTCATCAACTGGCACATCGCCTGCGGATATCGATGGACAAAACCTACCAATCGTTATCGAGAATTTATGTTTGCAACCGCCCTGTTTCAAACGTATGATTGCGGATTGAATAAAACCTGGGACGGAATTTTACAGTACTTCAACGTCATATTTTTAAATTATTACGACCTCGAGTGTTCGTTTGCCTATAATCCCTCCTCCTATTCAACCAGATCAACGCGAGGTGGTCCCATGATGAAGAACAAACCGGGCTGGGAGGCAAATCTTTTAATGCACAGCGATAACCGCAAAAAATGGGTCTTCGAAATGGAGACATTCGGCTACGTTTCAAATTCAGGGTCATGGTTCAGAGGTGTGCGATTCGGACTCGAATACAAACCCGCCTCCAATATGTCCATCAGTGTCTCTCCATTATATGAATACAATCATGATGATACACAATGGATCGATAATTTTGAAGATCCAACTGCTAACGAGACATATGATCATCGCTATGTATTTTCTCAGCTCGATCAACATACATTTGCTGCCAGCATTCGGATGGATTTAATATTCAATCCGACGATGAGCTTCCAGGTTTACGCTCAACCGCTCATCTGCTCAGGCCAATATTTCGATTTTAAAGAATTGAGCACACCAGGCAGCTATAAATTCAATCATTACGGACAGGATGACAATTCCGTGATCTCCATATACGATAATGAGTATTACATCGATCCGGACGGAGAAGGATTGGCAAATTCAATTTCTTTCAGTAATCCTGATTTCAATTACAAATCTCTCCGCGGTAACGCTGTTTTTCGCTGGGAATATAAACCAGGATCGGTTCTCTATCTTGTATGGACTCAAAGCAGAGCCGAATCGGAGGAGATCGGGGACTTTAAATTCAGACGTTCGTTGAGCAGGATGCTAAACACTGTGGCGGACAATATCTTTATGCTTAAGCTTAATTATTATTTAAACTTATAACACTCCTGATGCTGATTTCGATGGTAGTCGAGATCAGCACGTCACGCATTCTATATTGGGTGACTCTGATCAGTAACTCGATGCATCCAGTTTAACTTTACCTCTGAATATCCAGTAAACGCTCACCGTATAGGCTAAAACAACCGGTACCCCGATTACAGCGATCGTCAGAATGATGCTGAGAGTCTTTGGTGACGATGCAGCATTATATATCGTCAGACTGTTTTCTGCCAGGGGTAAAGAGTGAACGAGATTTGGGAAGATACCGATCCCGAAAATAGTCATGAGAGCCATCATCGCTGCACAGGATGACAAAAATGCACGGAAATTATTCCGATGAATAATTTCCCGCGGTATATTCGCAATGGCAACCATGTTTATGAATGGTATTCCGAATAAAATGGGATATTCTCTAAAATATATAATCATGTGTGGAATGTAGATAAGCGTGATCATCGTCGTGCTAATATAACACACGATGAAGAAAATGATCGTCTTATTTACCCAGCCGCGGATCTTCTCGTGTAAGGGACCTTCTGTCTTCATCACCACATAGATTGCACCATGCATGGAGAATAGCGCGACGGTCGTAATCCCCACCAAAATGGCGTAAGGATTGATGAGCGTCCAAAACGTACCTATATATTCTCCGTCTGCATCGAGCGGAATTCCGCGGATGATATTTCCGAGGGCGACACCCAGCACAAAACTGGAAACGATACTGCTGACGCTGAAACTGATATCCCACAGATTACGCCACCATTTCATCGGCTCCTTGCTCCTGAATTCAATAGCAACCGCCCGGAAGATAAGACCAAACAGAAATATCATGAATGCCATATAAAAACCGGAAAATACCGTGGCGTAAACCCGAGGAAACGCAGCGAATAAGGCACCGCCGCCTGTAACCAACCACACCTCATTACCATCCCAGACAGGTCCGATGGCATTTAACATCAACCGTCGTTGCTCGTCCGTCTTCGTAAACAGGTGTAGAGCACCCACCCCCAGATCAAAGCCGTCGAGTACCGCGTATCCGGTAAACAGTAGACCGACGAGAACGAAGCTGACCGTATTGAGATCAAACACGATATTCATGCTCGCTGTACCTCCTTTACAAAATCTGAATCGACCGGGCCATGTTGAATTTTCTCGTTCATCAAATAGATGAAGAGCGCCAACAGTAAAAGATAGATAATCCCAAACAGGATCAGAGACGTTACCACCTGATTGGCATTGACTGCTTTAGAGATTCCTTCGGATGTTCGTAACAGGTTATAAACGATAAACGGCTGTCTTCCGATTTCGGCAGAGAACCAACCCAGCTGGTTCGCGAGCTGCGGGCCCAGTACAGAGAGCACAAAAACAAACAACAGCCATCGATAGTTTAATAATTTCTTTCGCCACCATAAAAAGAGACCCAGCCATGACAAGGCGATCAATCCAGTCCCGATGATGACCATGAAATGGTATGTCTGAAAAACGACAGCGACCGGAGGACGTTTATCAGGGGGGAAGGCCTTCAATCCAGTGACCGGTGCGTCTGCATCGAAATGTAACAGGAAACTTAACAATCCGGGTATGGCTATACCGTAATCGACCCGTTCTTCCTTTTCATTGACGATTCCAAACAGATGGTAGGGTGCCGATTCACTTGCCGGATAGTGCGCTTCAAAGGCTGCCAGTTTCACGGGTTGATGTTTCTCTACGACGATGGCGCTGTAATGCCCGGTAGCGAGTTGCAGTATAGAGGAGACTGCAGCAATGATCAGCGCGATCTTGAACGAACGACGCGCAAAGTCGAGATGACGTTTGCGCAGCAGATAATATGCACTCACGCTGAGAACAAGAAAGGCTCCCGCCTGCCATGCACCGCAAAGCGTATGGCTGAGTCTGTCGATGCTCGAAGGATTGAATACCATGCGCCAAAAATCTACGATTTCGGCTCGCTCGTATACGCCTGTTCCGACGACGTGATGTCCTGCCGGAGTTTGCTGCCATGAATTCGCCACCACGATCCAGACCGCACTAAAATGCGCTCCGAACGACACGAAGATGGTGGATAAAAAATGGACGCCTGGTTTAACACGATTCCATCCGAATAATAATATGGCTAAAAATCCTGACTCCATAAAAAAGGCAAAGATGCCTTCGGCTGCAAGAGCGCTGCCAAATACATCCCCCACATATCGTGAATACGTTGCCCAGTTAGTCCCAAACTCAAACTCCATCACGATTCCCGTGGCCACGCCCAGGGCGAATATCAAACCGAATATCTTCACCCAAAAATGGGTCATCTGCTGATAAATCTCATTTTTCGTTTTTAAATACATTCCTTCCATGATAACCAGTAGCACGCTCAAACCGATGCTCATGGGCGGAAAGATATAATGAAACGCAATCGTCAATCCAAACTGAATTCTGGATAAAATGAGTGCATCCATGACTAACTCCATTTAAATTTAGCACACAATCACTTTGCATCATGCTCTATAGAGTTAACTCCAGACCGATCGGACAATGATCGGAGCCCATTATGTCCGGTAAAATATATGCAGCCCTCACGCGCGGGGCAAATTCTTCATTCACATAGAAATAGTCAATACGCCAGCCGATATTTCTCTCTCTCGCCCTGGTCCGCAAATCCCACCATGAATAATGACCGCCCTCTTCGTGAAACATTCGAAATGTATCGACGAATCCATGGGCAAGGAATTTATCGATCCAGGCGCGTTCGATGGGTAAGAACCCGGATGTTTTCTCGTTGTCTTTAGGTCTCGCCAGGTCGACCTCTCGATGTGCCGTATTCACATCGCCGCAAATGACGATGTTTCTTCCGGCTTTTTTTTGGATGAGAATGTGGTCGAAAAACGCATCGTAAAATTCCAACTTATAGTTTAAACGTTCTTTCGATGCTTTACCGTTAGGGAAATAAATATTATAGAGAAGAATATCTCCATAATCGGTGATTAAAATACGTCCCTCACTGTCGTATTCAGGCTGATCGATCCCATGCATCACGACCTGAGGCTTGATTTTGGAATATGTGGCAACACCGCTATACCCTTTTTTCTCCGCAGACGAAAAGAAGGAGTCATATCCCTTGATAAATCTAAGATCTTCGGGTAGTTGGTCTTCGTGGGCTTTCGTCTCCTGAAGACATAAAATATCCGGATTGATCTCTCTAAACCAGTCGAGAAAGTTTTTTTTATACACTGCACGCAGACCATTGACATTCCAGGAAAACAGTTTTAATTCGTCCATAGCTATCCTTATCATATTAATTGTATCAATCGTAACGTAAAATGAGCTTCATTAGATTTCTACCCCTATAAATACAAAAAAAAGGAATAATAGTCAAGACTAATTTCATGCCTCCTCCTGTACTAGTTTCAAAACATATAAACCGTGAGATGAAAACAATGACGTTTTCCTTTTTTTTAACATCACTGCCTCGTCATCGTGCAAATCAACACTAATTTTCTTTTTTACTTGATTTTAGCTGATTTTTTACCTAAATTAGTTTCACAAAGCATGCGACTGAAAATCTAACTTGAACAAATCGATTTCAACCTCTTATGGTATAAACAGATACATCATCGGATTAAGTTTCGGATAATCGAATGGAAATAATAATAGTTATTTTATCCAGCTTCGTTATCGCTTTCATATCTCCATTAATCTATCGCATTTTCAAACACCTTACAGGCTGGGTGCTTTCATTAGTTCCGCTCGCCCTTTTTATCTATTTCGCCACTTATTTACCACAAATTTGCGCCGAAGAATGCCGTACATTTGCGTTTGTCTATCATTGGGTGCCATCGTTCGGGATCGATCTGTCGTTTTATCTCGATGGGATCGCATTGATTTTCTCACTCATCATTACCCTAATCGGTGCGTTCGTGGTTTTATACGGCGGCGAATACTTGCGTAATCATCAACATATCAATCGCTTCTTCATGTATATTTTCTTATTCATGGGCTCCATGATCGGCGTCGTATTATCATCAAACCTGATCACGATTTTTATTTTCTGGGAATTAACAAGCTTCTCATCCTATCTGCTCATCGGATTTAACAATGAGAGAGCCGAATCACGTTATGCAGCCTTGCAGGCATTATTAATTACCGGAATCGGCGGACTCGCCCTGCTGGCTGGCTTCATTCTGCTGGGACAGATGGGCGGAAGTTATGAGATCACAGAACTATTGACGCGTGGTCACCTGATACGTGCGCATTCATTCTATTTACCTGCTCTCATATTAATCCTCATCGGTGCGTTTACAAAATCTGCCCAGGTCCCTTTCCATTTTTGGTTACCTTCTGCCATGGAAGCCCCGACACCGGTAAGCACCTATTTGCATTCAGCCACCATGGTAAAAGCCGGAGTCTATCTATTGGCTCGCCTGAATCCGATGCTGGGGGATACCCAGGCATGGCATGACATCATCACCATCGCAGGCACATTGACGATGCTGGTAGGAGCGTTAATTGCAGTATCCCAGACCGATTTAAAAAAGATTTTAGCCTATACGACGATAAGTGCCCTGGGAATGTTGATGCTGCTCGTAGGCGTCGGAACGGTTCTCGCTATCAAGGCAGCAATGGTATTTCTTCTTGTTCACTCCCTGTATAAAGGAGGTCTATTTATGGTGGCAGGCGCCATCGATCATAGCGCAGGAACAAGAGACATCACCAGACTTTCGGGACTATGGCGAATGATGCCGTTAGTTACGATTGCCGCTGCTCTTGCAGCCTTCTCCATGTCCGGTTTCCCACCTCTGCTCGGATTTGTCGGAAAAGAACTTATCTATTCCGCAAAACTGCAGGCACCCAATGCGTCGGTGATCCTGCTCATCAGTGGCATCATCGCCAACGCCGTAAACGTCGCGGCTGCGATGATGACAGGTATCAGACCTTTTTGGGGGAAAACTCATCATGCAAAGTGTAAACACATCCATAAGGTCCATACAGCGCTCTGGCTTGGCCCCATGCTCATGGCCCTGCTGGGTCTAATCTTCGGACTAATTCCGAATCTCATCTCCATGCCGCTCATTTCACCCGCTGTAAGCTCCATCACGGGCAGTCAGGTCGTCTTCAACCTGCAAACCTGGCATGGTATCAACCTCGTCTTTCTTTTCAGTATCATTACGTTTATTTTAGGACTCATGTTCTTCTTCAGTCGTAATCGATGGCGCAAGATTTCGACGTACTTGATGTTTTTAAAACCGTTATACCCCTCTCAAATTTATGAAAAAGGTCTGCACGGATTGTTAAGCCTGGCCAAATGGCAGACAAAGGTCTTACAAAACGGCTATCAGCGTTTCTACCTGATTACAATCGTTTGCTTCATTGTTTTAATGGGTGGAATTCAGTTGGTTCGACTGGGAGGATTGCCGGACAGCATCTCGTTCGCCGGGGTAAAATCATTTGAAATTGGCCTGGTGCTACTCATGGCATTGGCTGCTCTGGCTGCGATACTATCGAAAAAACGAATTGCCGCCGTTGTTTCACTAGGGGTACTCGGCTATGGCGTGGCATTGATCTTTGTACTGTTCGGTGCACCTGATCTGGCAATGACACAAATTCTTATCGAGACTCTTACGGTCATCATCTTTGTACTCGTTATCTATCACCTTCCTTCGTTCAAGAATTTTTCACATCGAGGGGTCAGAATTCGCGATGCAATTATTTCCGTCCTTGCAGGAATAATGATGACATTTTTTGTCTTACTGTCCATCAACCTCCAGCTCGCGCCGACAATCTCCGCCTATTACGATGAGAACAGCGTCATTCTGGCCCATGGCAGGAATATTGTCAATGTCATCCTGGTCGATTTCAGAGGGCTTGACACCATGGGTGAGATAACGGTGCTGGCTGTCGCTGCTATAGGTGTATTTGCATTGCTGAAATTAAAATCAAAGGACCACTAGATGCGCTCATTAATACTGAGAACAGCGGCAAGACAATTACTGCCGATCTTTATTATCATATCGATTATCATCATGTTACGTGGGCACAACGCTCCGGGTGGCGGATTTATCGGAGGATTAATTGCTGCATCCGCCTATATCCTCTACGATATCGCCTACGGGGTTGTCGACGCCCGACGCGTACTTAGAATGGATCCGCTCTATTTGATCGGACTTGGTCTTGCCTGTGCGTTAGGCAGCGGAATCCCTTCGTTCCTTATCGATTCCCCGTTCACGGCACAGGAATGGATTACCTTCACCATTCCCTTCTATGGGAAGTTTGCAGTAACTTCCCCATTGGTATTCGACTTAGGCGTCTACCTTACGGTCATCGGTGTCTTGTTAACTATCGTCTTTTCGCTGGCGGAGGAGTAATATGGAAACAGTTCTGGCATTTCTAATCGGATTTCTGTATGCGGCCGGTGTATATGCGATGCTTCGCCGTAGTATCATTAAATTAGTCATCGGCCTCATGTTAATGGGTCAGGCTACTAATTTATTGATTTTTACAGCCGGAGGATTGACAAGGGCACAGGCACCGTTAGTCGAACCGGGGCAGACAATACCACCGGCTATTCATGCAGACCCGCTACCGGAAGCGCTTATTTTAACTGCCATTGTCATCAGCTTCGGCGTTTTAGCATTCATGCTGGTGCTCGTTCACCGAGCTTACCAAACAGTGGGTACGGATGATTTGGATAAATTAAAAGGCACTGACTCATGAACGTATTGATCATCTCACCCGTTATTATTCCTTTTACCACAGCAATAATTTTATTATTGCTTTTTAAACTGAAATCAGTTCAACGTTACATCAGTCTTATCGGATCACTGGTCAGCCTTGGTATCTCCATCTCCCTGCTCGTTCATACGATCGATTCCGGGATATTATCGGTTCAGATAGGAAATTGGCCGGCTCCGTATGGTATAACCATCGTCTCTGATCTGTTCAGTGCCATCATGGTCGTCATGACAGCCCTGATGAGTCTGACCGTCAATATCTACTCGATGATTGATATCGATACTAAGCGAATTCAGTACGGATACTTTCCTCTCATCAATATCCTGCTGATGGGGGTGAACGGCGCGTTTCTGACTGGCGATATTTTTAACCTCTATGTGTGGTTTGAAGTCATGCTCATGTCATCCTTTGTCCTCATGGTCCTCGGAGGCGAAAGAAAACAGATGGAAGGAGCCGTTAAATATGTAACACTCAATCTGATCTCATCCGCACTGTTCCTGGCCGGCCTCGGTATACTCTATGGCGAGATAGGTACTCTGAATATGGCAGATATAGCCTATACATTGAGGGCGACTGCAGACGCTACCGTGACCGGGAGTACGGCGATGCTTTTCTTCATCGCATTCGGCATAAAGGCAGCCATTTTTCCTCTGTTTTTCTGGCTTCCCGCTTCATATCATACTCCGCCTGCTTCCGTAAGCGCCCTCTTCGCCGGCTTACTCACTAAAGTCGGCGTATATTCCCTGATCCGAAGTTTTACCCTGTTCTTTGTTCAGGATGCGACATTCTTTCATGAGTTCATGATCATCATTGCCGGGTTCACCATGCTGACCGGTGTTTTAGGCGCTGCATCACAATTTGAATTCAGACGAGTGCTGTCGTTTCATATCATCAGCCAGATAGGTTATATGATTATGGGACTTGGTATCTTCACGCCTTTAGCTATCGCTGGCTCCATTTTCTTTTTGATACATAATATGATAACCAAAACGAACCTGTTTTTCATCAGCGGTGTCGTATATCGGCTGAAAGGTAGCTACGAACTGAAAAAATTAGGTGGATTGTACGCTTCGCATCCCTGGCTATCCATTTTTTTGGTGATTTCTGCTTTCTCTTTAGCCGGCCTGCCGCCGCTGTCCGGATTTTGGGCGAAATTTGCTCTGATTAAAGCAGGCTTGCAATCTCAAGATTATCCGATCGTTTTTATCGCGTTATTCGTCAGTATGCTTACGCTATTTTCGATGGTCAAAATTTGGGCTGAGGCTTTCTGGAAAAAACAACCATCACAGAAAAATGACTTTAAATCAAAACTTAGCGCCAGAGATTATATCGTTATGATTATTCCCATCGGAATGCTCGCACTTCTTGCTGTCGCCATCGGGATCGGCTTCGAACCGCTCATGAATATCTGCATGAAAGCGGCATCTCAATTACTCAATCCGGAACTGTACATCCAGTCCATCTTAGGAGGTTACCCTAAATGATCAGGTTAAAAAAAATGTTTCTGAAAATAATACATATTATCAAATTCATACTTTTTTACATCATGGAGATCGTGATTGCAAATATTCGTGTCGCTTACTATATCTTGAGCCCCAAATTAAACATGAAGACAGGCGTTATCGCTGTCCCGCTCGACGTCACATCTGATCTTGAGATCTTATCGTTGAACAATTTAATTACCATGACTCCCGGCTCGATAAGTCTCGATGTATCCACCGACAGAAAGGTCATCTACGTCCACGTTATGTTCAGCAATGATATTGAGTCGATTCGTTCATCGATCAAACAAGGACTCGAGACGAAACTCATGGAGGTGTCCAGATGATTATCGAAAGAGCAGCTTATATATCTATGGTCATTATGACCATTTCGCTCTTCATCGCCTTCCTGAGACTGGTAAAGGGTCCCAGCACTCCCGATCGTATCGTTGCACTTGATTTAATCACCATGCTCACACTGGGTATGATATTAGCTTACTGTATGTTGACCGGGCAGTTTGTGTATTTGAACACGACCATCATTCTGGCTTTGATCACATTTTTAGGGACTGTAGCCTACGCACGCTATTTGGAAAAGAGGGTATTGTGATGATAGAATGGTTCGTTGCTATACTGCTGGTCTCCGGAGCGATCTTCATGTTATTAGCCGCTGTCGGAGTTCTTCGCTTCCCTGATCTGTTCAGTCGCATGCATGCGACAACGAAAGCGTCTTCTTTCGGCGCAGGTCTGATGTTATTATCGGTCATTCTCCACGTTCAGGAGCTCTTTATCATCCTGGAAGCGATGATCGTCCTGATTTTCATATTCCTGACGGCACCCGTCGCATCACACATGATTGGAAGAGCAGCCTATTTTCTACAAGTACCGCTGTGGAAAGGGACGATTATCGATGAACTCCACGACAGATATAATTTACACAACCACACGCTGGCCAGTGAATCCCCTGATTCCGCAACCGATTAGATCGTTTATCCGAAAATACGGCTGAATTCGGAATTTTAATACACCAATAAACCATATTTTTATGCCGGTTCACCGCTATAGTTGAGAATGTGAAACAGTGTTTTAACTCGAGTGTCCTCATGAAATTTGCAATATAACGTATTAAATTTAAAGAGATTGTAAAAATCAATTGTATTATTTTGTATTTTAGGTTATATTGTCTTTATTACGGATAACAGAACATTGCCAGAGGAGACTATGGACGATAGTACAGGAAACGATCTACCCAGGTTCAGGTGCGGTTACGCCGTCATAATGGGATCCCCGAATGTGGGTAAATCAACACTTTTAAATAACATGCTCGATATGAAATTGTCGATCGTAACATCAAAACCGCAAACGACACGTCATCGAGTTCTGGGAATACTAAGCACAGAAGATAGTCAGATAATTTTTCTCGATACCCCGGGTTTGGTCGCACCGAAGTATAAGCTGCACGAATACATGATAAAAACCGTTGAAAAAGCACTGGTCGATGCGGATGTCGCCGTCGTCATGATCGATGCGACCGCGCCGTTCAAACAGAACGAGCACCTTTTTGATTTATTGACAAAGGTAAAAATCCCCGTCCTGCTCGTGATTAACAAGATTGATCTGGTGGAAAAAAAGAAAATACTACCGATTATACGCGCCTACAAGGATCGGTTGACGTTGAGCGAAATCATTCCGATTTCAGCCTTAAACCGCGATGGGGTGAATATCTTAAAGACCGAGATAAAAAAATATATCCCCTATTCGCCGCCGCTTTACCCACCCGATGCGATCACTGAGCAGCCGGAACGTTTTTTTGTCTCTGAGATCATCCGTGAAAATATTTTCGAAATGTTCAGGGATGAAATCCCTTACTCCACTACCGTCATCATCAATGAATTTAAAGAACGTCAACATGGCAAAGATTATATTAATGCAACTATCTACGTCGAACGACTCTCACAGAAAGGGATCATCATCGGCAAACATGGGGACGCATTAAAGAAATTAGGCATACATGCACGCAAAGACATCGAGGATTTCCTACAACGAGAAGTCTATCTTGATCTGCATGTCAGCATCAAGGAAAATTGGAGAAACAAAGAAAATACTCTCCGCCAACTGGGGTATAATTGATCGCGCAAATTTATAAGAAAAATACCATGAGACTAAAAAGAACATTTATATTTATTCTATTGTTCAGTTTAAACTGTGCCATTCAGCCGACTGTCGATAAAAAAGTTGTTAAAACGATACGCGTTGGCATCGTTACCGACATCAGCAGGACTGAATTTCAGGCTGGTGACGATTTCGACGTCTACACGTACGATGGCACGTTGTTGATGACAGGACAAACAGGGGACCAATGTACCATCCAGGTGATATCGGGCACAGCGGCAACCATGGTCTACAGATTGGTGGCTAAATCCACTCCCGACGAACGCGAGGCAGCAGGCTATGCCGCTGAGCTTCAGAGCAAAGGGTTACCGGTGGCAATCAAAACGACACGCCAGAGGATGCTTTATAAGGGCGAAATTGGCGATTATAATATGAGTCATGTGTGCATCAATAAAGAATTCAAAGAACAAAATGCAGCAGAGGAGTACCGGCGAACGATCTCATCACTGGTGTATACGAAGATTTCACCCTTCATGTTAGATTATCCCAAAGGCACTGTGCAGTTAACAAACCTGCGCAACAATGAAAAAGTTGAATCCAGTTACTACCTTCGAATCGTGGGTAATGTCATCGTTATAGAATCGAAATCCGGCCAGGGGTTTCATTTTGAAAATGAAGGCAAACGGACTTATCATGGCGACATCAATTATGTAATCGATCGAAACGGAAAGATCACGATCATAAACGAAATCAGTATGGATGATTACCTGTGCAGCGTGGTCTCCGCGGAAATGAACCCAAAATTTCCGTTACAGGCTTTGAAGGCTCAGGCTGTTACCGCCAGAAGTTACACGTTATCGCACCTGGGAAAACAGCATCCCCTGGACCCGTTTGACGTATGTGACGATGTGCATTGTCAGGTCTTTGCAGGCAGTTCTCGTATCACTGCGGACGTCGTCACTGCGGTTCGTGAAACCGAGGGTGAAGTGCTGACAAATGATGGTGAGATCTGTGAGACGTTCTACTGTGGAGTCTGCGGTGGGCACACCGAACACAATGAAAACGTGTGGCAAGGGACACCTCGCCGATATCTCCGCGGGGTCTTCGACCTCCCGTCAAACAACGTGCAGGTCAGTGAAAATTATTTAATCGAAGAAGATCATGTTGAAAAATGGGTCTCCAACGAACCCCGCGTTTACTGTAATCTGAACTTGATCGAATGTCCTCCCTATCTCGAGTATACGAAAAAATATTTTCGATGGACAGTTGAGTACAGCCAATCCGAAATAAAACGAATCGTGGAGAAAAAAACAGGCAAATCGCTCGGCCAAATAAGCGACATCATTCCGTTAGAAAGAGGGATCTCCGGCAGGTTAAACAAAATCAGGATAAACGGCACAAAACAAAATCTGATCGTCGACAAGGAGTTAGAAATACGACGAGTCCTCTCGGATAGCTATCTCTATAGTTCCTGTTTCATCGTTGAGAAAGAAGCTATCAGCAACAACATTCCTCAGAAATTTAAAATCATCGGAGCAGGATGGGGACACGGTGTGGGTATGTGCCAAACGGGTGCAGCGGTGATGGCCATCAGGGGTGCGAGTTATAACACTATTTTAGCACATTACTATAGAGAATCAAAATTGACAAGGATGTATTAGTTAACATGGCGATATTGTTCATTTTCATCGATGGAATCGGGATCGGTTTAAGAAATCATCACAATCCATGCGGCTCTCCTGACTTGCGACTATTCAATAACTATCTTGATGAATCTCGAAACACACCCCTGCCTGCAAACGGATCCATAACATATCTTGATGCTAATCTCAATACCGACGGCCTCCCCCAGAGCGCAACGGGGCAGACATCTATTTTTACTGGTCAAAACGCTGCTGCTTACCTTGGATATCATAAGAGCGGTTTCCCGAATGAGCGACTGCGAGATCTGCTCGAGAGGGAGTCACTATTCGTTAAATTAAAAGAAGCAGGGCATTCACCCGTCTTCATTAATGCTTATCGGTCGAC
Source organism: Candidatus Zhuqueibacterota bacterium (assembly GCA_016926625.1). Taxonomy (GTDB): domain Bacteria; phylum Zhuqueibacterota; class Zhuqueibacteria; order Thermofontimicrobiales; family Thiofontviventaceae; genus Thiofontadaptatus. The sequence goes on along the minus strand of JAFGOE010000013.1, from coordinate 86,940 downwards.
ATTTTTCGAACTCGGCCCGGAGAAATTACTGCGTTATCTCTCGGTCACCAGCATCCAAAACTGGAAAGCAGGATGTACATTTTTTTCGATGGACGATTTACTTAACGAACAGTCCATTTATCATGATTTCACCAATCAGGAGCTCATCCAAAAAGGTTACAACGTCCCCGTGTTCACACCTGAAAGAGCTGCAGCCATTGCATCCCGATTCTTAGATTCACATCAATTCGTCTTATACGAATATTTCAAAACTGACCGGGCCGGCCATAGACAACATGCTAAAGAAGCTGCTACGTTGTTGCGAGAGCTTGAGGAGTTTCTGTTATCCTTACTCGAGGCGATCGACCTCGGGAGGCACACCGTTATCTTGACCAGTGATCACGGAAACATAGAAGACCTTTCGATAAAAACCCATACAAGAAATCCGGTTCCGTTCATGGTCTGGGGAAACCAACAGAGATATCTAATCGATTCGATCTCATCCTTAGTCGACATCAGAGACAAGATTTTCAATTATGATTTTGAAAATGTTTAAATTAATTAAGATATTTTTAAAAAAACTGCTTGACACTTGTCCCGAAAATTTATATAATAGAATAGATGATTTTACACTGAATACATCAGATCTTTTTTCAAGGAGGTTTTCAGCCATGATGATTGCAGTAAGAGTTGATAGAGTCACCTTTGATACGACGACGAATCGATTCGTCGTAATATTAAAGGATGATGTACACAATCGATGGCTGCCTATCGTCGTTGGATCTACGGAAGCTCAAGCCATAGCCCTCCAACTCGAGAAAATTAATCCTCCCCGTCCCTTAACACATGATCTTATGAAAAATATCCTCGACGCGATCGACGTGGATGTTCAGCAGGTTGTAGTCAATGATCTTCGTGAAAATACCTACTTCGCCTTGATCACTGTCAATTCAAAAGAGCAAAAAAATGAAATCGACGCTCGACCCAGCGATGCCATTGCTCTGGCTCTTAGAATGCAATCGCCAATTTTCGTTATGGAGAACGTCATGTTACGTGCCGGTGTACCCGACAAAGAGGAAGAAGTGGAAGAAAAATCGAGTAGTGTGGATAGACTCGAGGAGCTTAATATTCAATTGAACAAGGCCGTCATCGAGGAAAGATTCGAAGACGCAGCACGGCTCAGAGATGAGATCATGGAAGTTAAAAAAGAGCGACAGATGTCCTGACCGATGATCGTACTTTTCTGTTCCAACCTCATCTAATTAATCCTCTGTAATAACATCCCTAAATAAATGCACACAACAAACCCGAATACGTTTTATTTAAATCTCGAATCATATTTTAGTTGCAAAAATCGATTTAAAATTATATATTTTCACCATAATCAATATTTTATCCCTCAAATGATCCGGATACTATTCACATCATTGGTCAGAATAAGACGTACGTTAAAACCATTTGCATTTATTAGCGCAATCGATTAAGATTCTAGCATAAACAATGATCATAAATAAATAACGATGAAATCACTAGATCATAAATTTACATTCAAGCAGGTGAGATGATGAACAAGAAAAAAGCAGTCGATACTAAAAAGAGTAAATTATCACCATGGTACTGGGTGCCGACCCTTTATTACGCTGAGGGTATCCCATACATCATCGTCATGACAGTATCCGTAATCATGTATAAACGGTTGGGACTTTCGAATACGCAGATCGCTTTATATACCAGTTGGTTATATTTACCCTGGGTAATAAAGCCGCTATGGAGTCCGCTGGTCGATATAATCAGGACAAAGCGATTTTGGATAATATCGATGCAGTTAGTCATCGGAGCTGCTCTTGCCGGTATTGCACTGACGATACCGACATCAAGGTTTCTACAATTTACGCTTGCATTTTTTTGGCTTCTTGCCTTCAGTTCTGCAACACATGACATCGCGGCGGACGGTTTCTATATGTTAGGGATGTCACAACACCAACAGGCCTGGTTTGTGGGAATCCGCAACACCTTTTATAGGTTCGCGATGCTGACAGGTCAGGGCTTATTGGTGATTTTAGCCGGTTATATCGAAAGTGGCAGTGGATTGGAAACGATAGATTATAAGGTGAGGGCGACTAATTCCCCGGTCGAAACAGTCAAATACGTTCATCCTGACAGCCTTAAAATTGAGGAACAGCCGGGGGATTTACGGATCATCATTAGCCCTGAAACCGTCGACATCCCGACTGGCTTCGTCGAACCTGATTCGTTTAAACATGTTAACACCATGGTGACAAACTGGAATGTAGAAAACGGTTACTCCGAACCCATTAAAACTGCAGAGCAGATGCGTATTTCAGACAACTGGTTTAAACGGAATATATCGAAGAAGGTAGAATCAGGGTTGATTTCGATCTTCGGAAGAAATGAAGCGGTAAGAGCGATGGAGAGGCGAGGGAATTTTGCATTAGTTTACATCCACCTTTCTAAACCGCCTGAACCGGAGAAAAAGTACGTTGTAAATTTTGGTAAAAAAAGCGGTGCGAATGATATCGCATTACAAGGTCGGGAAGCAAGAGCTGAATTTACATCTCAAAATTGGAACAAACCATTATTGGCCATCATCCAGGTCGATCCCAAACTGACCGAACAGGTAGAAGCTACCTACGTCGCCAGAGCGGGTGACATCGAACTTTCGTGGATTGTTACCTTCGTGATCATGGCGATCCTGTTCGGCATCTTCTGCATCTATCATAAGTTCATCATGCCTCATCCTGCCGAAGATGTCCCCAGAGCATCACATAGCATGAAGGAATTTTTCATCAGTTTTGGTGTATCGTTCTCTTCATTCTTTAAAAAGAAAGGGATCGGCTTATCTCTGGCGTTTCTGCTTTTGTATCGACTCGGAGAGTCACAACTCGTCAAAATCGCGTCACCCTTTCTCCTCGATGCACAGGAGAAAGGCGGTTTGGCTTTAACCACCGGAGAATTGGGTTTCGTCTATGGAACGATCGGCATGCTGATGCTGACGATCGGAGGATTATTAGGCGGATTCGTGGCTGCAAAACAAGGACTAAAGAAATGGATTTTTTGGATGGCAATTGCCATCAATCTACCCGATGCGACTTACATTGTTCTGGCTTACACACAAACGACCAATTTTGCTTTGATTAATGCCTGTGTAGGGATAGAACAATTCGGTTATGGATTCGGCTTCACGGCCTATATGCTCTATATGATCTATATTTCCGAGGGTGACTTTAAAACATCTCATTACGCTATCTGCACGGCCTTTATGGCTTTGGGAATGATGATTCCCGGAATGATTAGCGGTTGGATTCAATCGATCATCGGTTATCCGAGCTTTTTCATCTGGGTGTTGATATCGACGATCCCGGGCATCATTTTGGTGAATTTTTTGCGTATTGATCCTAATTTCGGGAAAAATACAAGGGAATAAGGAGAGAATAGAAGGTAGGGTACGAGGACGATCTGTTGATTGGGCCGTAAACTGACCCCATCGAGGCGATGGGGTCGATTGGAAAGCAGTTTCCCTGGAACGATGAACATGAAGGGCGATGAGCGGATCGTAAAAAATCGTGATGAACAACATAAAAAAAAGGCAATGATATCGAGTATCATTGCCTTTTTTTCTAATGAATTGTCGTATTCTTAATTGACGCGATAAAATTCGATTCGTCTGTTCTCGGCACGACCTTCGGGTGTTTTGTTGGTGGCTACAGGATCTTTTTCTCCATAACCTTTAGCACTCATACGAGAGGCCTCAACACCTGCGTTAACCAGGTATTGCATAACCGTCTTGGCTCTTCGCTCTGATAACTTTTGATTTGCGGTTGCTGAACCAACGCTGTCTGTGTAACCACGAATTTCAATGTCGACTTCTTTGTTGTCAACCAGCCCGGCGGCGACTTCATCCAAAATCTTATACGATTCTTCGGTCAATGAAGCGCTACCCGTATTGAAGTTGACACCCTTGAGAACTAATTTAGAACCCTTTTGGGCTAATTCCGGCAACGGTTTCTTATCGGGACAACCATCGTCGTCCTTATAATCGTTGATGATTTCAGCCTCATTGGGGCATTGATCTTTATCATCAGGAATTCCATCACCATCGTTGTCCAGATCGGGACAGCCGTCTTCGTCTTCGAAGCCGTCCATGTCTTCAGCTTCGTTCGGGCATTTATCATTAATGTCGGTGATTCCATCACCGTCATTATCCGGATCAGGAACACCATCTTCATCCTGGAATCCGTCTTTATCTTCGGGCTCTAACGGAGCCTTATCCTGCAAATCAGGAATACCATCGTTGTCATTATCATAATCAGGAGCACCATCGGTATCCTCGAAACCATCGAAATCTTCGGCTTCGAAAGCGTTGGCATCATATTTATCCTCGATTCCGTCTCCGTCTGTATCTTTGAAATAGCCCCAATAGTAAACCAGAGAAGCACGACCTTCTAAATACATATCGTTCTCATCGCCTACACCGACATTATCTTTTGGATCGGAGTTGACAAAGAATCCGAATCCAGCTTCCAAATCCAGGGCGAAGCTTGAGGTAAGAAATGTTTCCAAACCGAGACCGCCTTTAAGAACGATTTCTTTTTGAACTCCGTCATAAATAGCTCTTCCCCAGCGGAACTGTTGATCTTCAATGAATGAAACGCCGGTCCCTTCTACATCTCTCAAATCCCACAACAGTGCTCCAGCACCAACAGAGGCATATGGACGATAACGACCATCCTTTAACGCTGAAACTTTCATCTGAAGATTAATTGGGAATAAAAATGTTCTGAATGGTGAATTTTCATCTTTGTCATATCTCGATCCCATAACCGAAGGTTTAAAGGATCCATACTGTGCGTTTAAATCGAATAAAATGTAAGGGGACACACCATATCGAATGGTCAGACCGCTCCAGTTACCTACGGCTGCGCGATCCATTGCACCACCTACGAATTTATTCAGACTTCCGGTTACACCAAATCCTTTGGCATTATCCCAACTCTGACCAAAAGCAAATGATGTAATTGCTAACATAAAAACAGCAATGATTAAGAGTGATTTACTTCCTGTTCGCATTTTTCCTCCTTTTGGAAAATGTTCAGTAGTTAATTTAAAATAATTTAATTAGTCTGTAAACAATGTATTAAAAGACTAGATCAAATTACGATATAAATAAATTTCACATGTGAGCAGGCTCGTTGTTGGAAAAAGTAGGATGTTTATTATAAGAAAGTCATAAGATGCTATGTTAAAACATGCTTTCACAGGTGCCAATCTGTGCATCACATGCTATCCTTTGAACGGCAAAAAATCAACATCCATTCTAATAATCGACCCCGTAGATTTTGAGTCTTTTCCCGTATACCATGAATCCTGACAGATACAACCTGACTCAATGCGTCTTGCTAAGAAATATACATGTTTACTTGATTAGATGGTAATTGAATATTAAAATGAAAATGTTTATAAATAATACTAAAACCAATGGATAAAGTCAAGGAAAAAATTATCAATCCACTGTAATACGTGTTCTTTACTTACTATTATCAAAGAACTGGATACTTAAATCATTTTTTATGAACGTTAATGATCTGTCAGTCGATTTTGGTCATCAGCGTGAGGCTGCTGATGGCCATCACGCAACACATTTATGATCTGGTTTGGTTCATGTTAAACAAGCGCTGTCTCAGACGATGCTATTTTATTCGGAAAAATTCGATGCGTCTGTTTTGCGCCCTACCCTCGGCCGTCCTATTGGATGCAATAGGATCTTTCTCCCCATGCCCAACAACGCTTAGCCTGGAAGCATCGATACCCGCTTCGATCAAGTAATCCATGACCGTCTTTGCACGACGCTCTGACAACCTCTGATTTGCTGTGGCGCTACCCACACTATCGGTGTAACCACGTACCTCGATTTCAACGTCTTTATGCTCTTGAAGCAACGTCACCATTTTATTGAGCACAGGAAGCGATTCAGCCGTTAGTGTCGCACTGCCGGTACTGAAATTTATACCACGCAACACAAATCTTGTGCCCGGAGCTTCCAGTTCCGGAACTGGTTTTGTATCGGGGCACCCATCTTCATCCTCGAAGCCGTTTACAGTTTCAGCCTCTGTGGGACACTTATCTTTTTCATCCGGAATCCCATCACCGTCACTATCATAATCAGGGCAACCATCTTCATCCTGGAATCCGTCAAAATCCTCAGGCTCATTTGGACAATTATCCGTTACATCCGGAATTCCATCACCATCATTATCGTGATCAGGACACCCATCCTGGTCCTGAAAACCATCATGATCTTCTGCTTCGTTCGGGCACCTATCCTGCAGGTCAGGGATCCTATCGCGATCATTGTCGAAATCAGGAGCACCATCCTTGTCCTGATAACCGTCATAGTCCTCTGGCCTCATCGGATCCGCGTCAAACTTATCTTCAATACCATCTTTATCCGTGTCTTGATAATAATCAAAATAATACGAAATCGTTCCTTTCGCTTCAAAAATCTGATCGTTATAATCACCGAGTCCGACATTATCGTACTCCATGTCGAGCAACGAATAGAAGCGTCCCTGCAAATCGAAGGCGAATTTCTCATTAAAATGATATTCCAGCCCTAAACCCTGTATAAAACTGAAATTTTTCTTGATCGCGCCGTTGACCTGCCTGCCCCAACGAAATTGTTTATTTTCCCAGAAAGTGATATTCGTACTTGAAACATCGCGAAGATCCCAAATTAGAACTCCAAGGCCTGCCGTTATGTACGGTCTAAATTTCGTTTCCTTTAACGGCGTCGCCTTCATTGCCAGACTGATGGGGAATAGAAATGTCCTGTATGGAGATTCAGGGTCCTTTTTATACTTCTCCCCGCTTACATTCGGTTTGAAACTACCATAACCAGCATTAAAATCAAGCATGAGATACGGCGATACACCGTAGCGCATCGTTATTCCTCCCCAATTGCCAAGTGCCGCCCTGTCAATCTGACCACCTTCAAACTTGATTAAAGAGCTGCTGATACCGATCCCCTTAGCCTCTTTCCATGTCTGTGCAAATGAGAGATCAATAAACGCGAGTGTCATGGTGAATACCAATAATGAACGGTTTATTCGCATTCTAGCACCTCCTCGATAATGTATTGTGAGCGTATCTTCCTGATATACAGAGGATACGCCACTACGCCTCCTCTGGAAACAACGATGGTCTTCAGTTCGGATAGCGTAATGAAGGGAACTCGATCTAACCCGGTCCCTTAAATTGATCCGATTCCGCTTAATTCAATAGAATTCGGTCACGTTGTGCTGATCATGTCCTGATTAAAATATTTAGGCAATCAAAAGCGGCATTTTGACATTTAACGGGGGCAAAATATAAACGCCGATTCGATTGCCTATCATAACTTTAACGACTCAGGTCTCTATTCTTCGGTCTCTTCCGCATGCTCGATTACTTCGCTCATTCGTTGTATCTTTAACATCAAGTTCTGATTCCTGACGGAATACTCAACCAGCTTGCGCTTCAATTCATCAATCTTTCGCTTCTCTCTCCACCCGAAGAGCAGAAATCCACTGATAAAACATAAGATTGATATCAGGATATTACATAACATCATTCGGAAGCTCAGAACCTTAGAATAGTTTAGACCTTTTCAGCACATATAAATGCAAACAAAGTGCCAAAATCGGAATCGGTCTGATTTAATTATAAAAATATTATTTAATTAATTAATAAATAATAAGTTATGATAATTCATAAAAATAATTGATATTTTTTTGCAGGCCAACCTATCGTTATATGCCCTAAAATGGCAACGATATTTCGTTATTTCACCATATTTCACCATTTCAATGTGTAAAACGTTACAGCGACGAATCAAGCCGGAGTGGAGTAGATCACTGGATAAGCTGATAAGAGGAAGCTGCACTCTCTATGTTGCCGGGTGTTATTCCGGGATAGAAGGAAGTATCCTATAGACTGCGCAGAAATGTGGATATATTATAAATCTGGAGACATCTGCGTCACATGATTTGATTGAACCACCTGACATCGTTTGAAAACAGAGTGAAAAGATAGTTACAATATATCCACACGTTTGATTAAGAAGTACAAGAACAAGATCAGGTCAAGATCGTTTGTTTAATTTTGCCTCAATTTCCTGAATCCTTAAAATAAGGGCTTGATTCTCGAGATAAAAATCGGATAACATTGTTCTCAACTCACGAACTCTGCCCCTTGAAAGAACATAAGAAAACGTTATACCTAATAAGAAAAAAAATATAAATAACATTAGATAAATACCCATCAAAGCCTCTTGTGATATGTTTACTCGACACTAAATCGCAATATTTAGCTCATTATGATACAAATTTCATACCACACGTTATGGCTATCACTATGTTTTGCAATATTACTACCGGAAGTTTATCTTTCAAAACAAACAATGATCCGAAAACCTGATAAACTCGAAAGATAATATACACACATGTAAAGTGCTTAGCATGGAGAGAATCCGTTTACAAGAACGAATACATGATCCCCAGCGCGATCGCCTGATTAAGCTGCCGTTTGGCAGAAATATCCTTATCATAATATAACTTGAAATTAAAATTCACATTGAAGTACTTTGATATCTTGGTCGTTAGTATATTATCCCAGTTGACATCGACTTCATCAAACGCCTTCATCGTTGAGAAAAGTTCCAACTTGGAGGTGAACAAGGAATTTTCGGCTAATTTCCAATCCAGATCTGTGACAGACTCCGCTCCGAATTCATTCTTTGTCTTCTCTATCTTCACCGTCTCTAAATCATCTGCATACGGTTTCGGATAATCATTCGTAAGCGTTTGTTTCATGGCAGCTCCAAGTCGCGTCTTTACGATATCATTCGGTTGAAACCCGATACCAAAACTCTCACGAATATAGCCTGGATCCAGGAAATCAGACATCTGTGTCTTTTGTGATCCATCACCATAGTGGTACCCGGGAAGTGATTGAGTTTCGGCTGTAGCTGCGATGTACGGATTAACGTAAAGATGCACCTTATAGGTCAACACACTCTCTAATTTTATCTCATCGATCGACTTCCTTGATTCCTGGTCGCCAGACTTGGTAGAGCCGAGGACAAATTTGCCTGAATTAGACCAATTGGTTTTCTGTTGCTCATTGACAAATTTACCATTGAGATTCACCTGCCATGCGAGTGAGTTTTCTCCTCCCTGTGCCCAGTTATCGAAACTGGATTGAGATAGATTCACACCCCCAACCAGTTCTCTCTGCCAACCGTATTTCACTTCCGCCGCCTTCTCGTCCTGTGCGAATATGACATTTATCCAACATAATGACACCATAAGATAAATGAAGAAGAATTTCTTCATAGTTCCTCCATCTGAAAAATTTTAATCAAAATAAACAGTTGTAATCCTTTACTAACTTTTTAGCAATTACGGATACAGCGAAGATGCTTATCGCTGAACCTTGAGCAGATCTCTGATTTCAGTTAACAGTTTTTCCTCTGCGGAAGGTGCAGGAGGTGCAGCCGGAGCTTCTTCTTGCTTTTTCTTCAGCTTATTGATCCATCGTACGACGAGGAATATCGAGAAAGCTACGATCAAGAAGCTGATAATCGTATTCAGAAACATACCGTAATTTAGAGTAACGGCTCCTGCTTCTTTCGCCGCAGCTAAACTTTGATACGGGGCAAGAGCTGCAGAACCCTCCTTCAGCACGACAAATAAATTTGAAAAATCAACTTTACCCAATAATAATCCTATTGGTGGCATGATCACATCCTCAACCAGTGATTTGACAATAGTGCCAAACGCTGCACCAATGATAATGCCGACTGCCATATCGATCACATTACCCTTAACAGCAAATTCCTTAAACTCTTTAAACATATTTTTTCTCCTTAACTTGAATGACCTACTCGACCATCTGATTTCTATGGTTATTTATATTTTCGCTATTCGTGTTTATATATATGGATGTCTTGTTGTGGGAACGGGATAGAGATTTGATTTTTGTCAAATTCCAGTTTAACGTTCTCCAGCATACCATGATAAATATCCCAATAATCCTCACTGTTACACCACACTCGAACGACAAAATCGATGCTACTGTTTGCCAATTTTGAAAGGACAATCATGGGTGCAGGTTCTTGCAGTATGCGATCGTGTGTCTTTACCAGATTTTCCAATATCTCTCTTACCTTCTTTAGATCGTCATTATACCCGACACTGAACGTCATATCGACACGCCGTAACGCCTCTGCTGAATAATTTACGATGTTTCCATTGGATAGGTTGGCATTCGGTATGATGATGCGCTTATTGTCGAACGAATTTAAAATAGTGTGAAAAACTTGAATAGCGGTTACCTTGCCTGTAAAACCTTGCGCTTCAATCACATCACCTACGTGGAAAGGTTTAAACAATAAAATCAGGACTCCGCCCGCCAAATTAGACAGGCTGCCTTGCAATGCAAGTCCTACCGCCAGTCCAGCAGCACCTAATACGGCTATGAATGACGTCATTTTGATACCGATCATAGAAGCGACTGTAATGGCAAGCAACACCTTTAACAGCAACGACACAAAACTCTTTAAGAATTTACGCAGAGAAATGTCCAGTTTGCCGTGTTCCATCGATTTATCGATGATATGAACCAGAATCTTTATGAACCATAATCCAAAAATCAGGGTCAGTAAAGCTAATATCAGCATAGGGCCTTTTTCAATAAATACATCGATAATTTTCGATGTCCAGGTACTCATATCATTCATTATATCTATCCTTTTTCATCTGTTCTCTTCCAATCGTAATACGCATTTCCCTGAAATGAGTGACTCCTTATTTTAGTTGATAACATTCACAATAACATCATGTTAATATAAATCAGGCACTGATCTGTCTGAAAAGGACGAGTTCTCCACGACTACGCGTTCGCATCACTATTTTTTTGCTCGATGATACAAACTTCTTAATGCCACGATGATAGCAGCCGGTGAAACGAAAGTCAACAAAGCCATATAAATTTTACCTAACCTTAAACCGACGACGGGTAACCCTGCGATTTGATCGGCACCCAGAGCAGATATGATAACCAATGAAACGGCGGCTAACAGAAATGTCTGCACCTCTTTTGCAGAAATGTTCAGTAAACCGACTAACAGTCCCAGAACTGTCAAAATAGCGTAAATCCACTGATGCGTCATGAATCCCGCAATGATACTCACAACCACGCCGAAAATAAAACTTATTTTTCCTAATGTGTCCATGACTCTCTCCTTAACAATTCATACCTAAATCAATGAAACGAGATCTTTATCCGATTCACCATCTCCGTCAAGATCTGGCGAACGTGCTATAGCCGTTTGAAACTTACACAATTTTTATTATGTTAAGTTTAAAATAGCAAATTATTTATGAAATGTCAACCAAAATTTATAGTTTGATATAGAATGGCTTCGAAAAAATCGAATAGGCTGTATAATACGCTTGAAATTGACTCGAGGATTTATTATATTCAAGAGAATTCAATCACGTTTGGAGGAAAGATGGATACTTTTGAAAAATTAGGCGCTTTTTATCTGGGAAAGGTCTTCGATGTATCTAAAAAAGAGTTGACAGAGGAATTGGTATTATATGATTCTAAGGACTTAACCACTCACGCGGTTTGTGTGGGGATGACCGGAAGTGGAAAGACAGGACTATGTGTTTCGATCCTCGAGGAGGCAGCGATCGATGGGATACCATCGATAATAATCGATCCGAAAGGAGATATGACCAACCTGGCACTAAATTTTCCGGATCTCAAGGCAGATGATTTTAAACCCTGGATCGACGAGAATGAAGCACGGAAAAAGAATCTCTCCCTCGAGGAATATGCCGCAAAACAAGCGGAATCATGGGGAAATGGATTGAAACAGTGGGGACAGGGAGGAGATCGTATTAAAAAATTGCAGGAATCTGCCGATTTGTGTATTTACACCCCCGGCAGCAGCTCAGGCGTTCCTGTATCCATTCTGAAGTCGTTTGCCGCTCCGCCCAATGAAATACTTGAGGATACTGATAGTTTCAACGACCGTGTTTCCTCCACCGTAACCAGCTTACTTGGATTGATCGGTATCGATGCGGATCCGATCAAGGATCGAGAACATATTCTATTGTCCAGCATACTACAACATTTTTGGAACAAGCATCAGGACCTTGATTTATCGAGCCTTATCCGCGCGGTTCAGGAACCACCAATCACTAAAATAGGTGTATTCGATATCGCGACATTTTATCCTCAGCAGGATCGATTCGAACTGGCGATGGCACTCAATAATCTACTCGCATCACCAGCGTTTCAATCATGGGTCAGTGGTGATGCGCTTGACATAGGTTCATTTCTCTACACGAATGAGGGTAAACCGCGTATTTCCATCTTCTATATCGCTCACCTCTCTGATGCGGAACGGATGTTCTTTATTTCGCTTCTGCTGAATCAAATTCAGGGATGGATGAGAACTCAATCGGGTACGACAAGCCTTCGTGCGTTACTCTATTTTGACGAAATTTTTGGTTACATACCTCCGGTAAGTAATCCCCCTACGAAAAAACCGCTGCTTACATTACTAAAACAAGCTCGCGCGTTCGGCCTGGGAGTGGTTCTGGCAACGCAAAATCCGGTTGATCTGGATTACAAAGGATTGTCCAACACAGGGACATGGTTGATCGGGCGGCTGCAAACGGAACGAGACAGAGATCGTGTGTTAGATGGACTCCTATCAGCTTCCGGCGATAGCAAATTCAACAAACAAGACTTTGAATCGATCATTAATAATTTGGGCAAACGTGTTTTCCTGCTGCACAATGTACATGAAAAAGAACCGGTTGTATTCCATACGCGATGGGCCATGTCGTATTTGGCAGGTCCGCTAACACGCACTCAAATAAAGACATTGATGGCCGACAAAAGCAAACGAAGCAGTATTAAAATGAGCCACGAGGAAGGTAACGCGCCCACCAGCACAACAACGGCCACTTCGCACCATGCTCCTCTGATACCTGAAATCGTCCAGTACTACATGCCGATACGATCAGCCAGACCTGAGGGCGGTAAACTCGTATACAGACCCCATCTGTTGGGTGCATTATCGATACGATTTACCGATAAAAAAAATAACATCAATCATGTCGAACAAACGACATTGATCACACCCATTATCGACCAGGCGATCCCTGTATCATGGGAGAATAACGTCTCAGTCGATATGGATCTATCGGAGCTTCTGAAGAAACCGGAGGAGGAAGCCATATACGAGCGCGCACCATCCGCTGCATTGGATTCTAAGAACTATAAATCCTGGGAGGACGATCTTCTCACTCATATCTATCGAAGTTATAAATTGACCCTCTTGAAAAGCAACCTGCTCGACATATCCTCCAAACCCCATGAAAGTGAGCGGGATTTCAGGGCGCGACTTACACTGCTTGCCAGAGAACAACGTGACCAATATATGGAGGAATTACGATCCAAATACGACAAGAAAATTGCTGCCATCGAATCTAAAATACGAAAGGCTGAAGAACGGGTCAACAGAGAAAAAGATCAATCGAAGAATCAGAAGCTGCAGACCGCTATTTCGGTCGGTACGACAATACTGGGGGCATTTCTCGGACGTAAAACCCTGTCGAAAACAACGATCAGCAAAGCCGGCACAGCCATGCGAAACGCGAGTCGCACCATGAAAGAATCAGGCGATGTGGAACGGGCCGAAGAAGAATTAAAGCAATATCAACAAGAGTTACAGGATATTCACACAGCGTTCCAGGAAGAAATTGATGCCTATAACTCAAATATGGACATCCAAACGGAGAGTTTCGACCATGTATCAATGCTTCCTTTAAAAAAGGATATACAAGTCGAATTGTTCTGTTTTACCTGGGTTCCCGCATGGCAGATTACGGGTGATGTACTACGATACGCCTGAACCAACACGTTATCATCTTGCATTTCAACTGTAAATGAAAATCCCGAATGATGCAGTTCATCCGGGATTTTCATTTTCTCGAATTACGTTTCACATTGGACTTGATGCTATCTCAGCGACACAAGAACCGGATATAGCGATGACAATGATGTTCGAACATCATTGTCATCAGTCGCTATCCATAGCAATATTCGATACATCGTAGCGAGAGTCGGTTACAGATCTCAGTGAGAATTATTTTTTTATCAGTCTGACGAGGTATAGTAAAATTACGGCACCAATCGTCGCAGTCACTAATGAAGCCAGTACGGTCTCAGTGGTATAAATGCCTAAAAGGCGGAATAAAAATCCACCGAGGAAAGCACCGATTACGCCGACGACCAGATTACCGAGCAAACCTAAACTTTTGCCCTTCATAATTTTACCAGCGATGTATCCGGCTAACAATCCGACCAATAAAAATATAAGTACATTCATTTAAACACCTCCTTGAGTAAATAAATTTAAGACAACATCGTGTGGTTGCGTGATTATTTGAGAGAAACTTTGATGATCCTGGCGGACTTTTTAAAGTTGAGCTTATCTTCTCTGGCCAGCCAACCGACAGCAGCACCCACCATAAAATCAGACTGATTCGTCTCCTTCTTGATCGCCGCCGTTGTCATTTCACCATTTGCCTTGAGTAATCTCCAAACTATTCCTGACAATTCACCAATTTCCCGTAGCATATCATGCCTCCTATCAATAATTATATAAAAAAAAGAATTATTTTCTTAATGTAAAAGTAATTAAAAGCATCTGATAAGTTAGTTCCATTAATCTTTATGAAGAGGAGCGCAAAGTCACTGGATATCACTTATGCAAGCAGATTGCAGATTTTTTTCGAATGGAAGGAGCTACATCGTTAATTGTTCAGGTTAAATTGATTCCCACGATCATCACGAAGCAGCTCCTTCGCATTCAAGGAGCACCATCACTGGACGGACTAATGGAGCAATCGTATAAAAAATTAATATGTATGTTATTTCTGATTATCTCATCATTTAAAATTCATCCACATCGGTAATATCACTTACCTTTGTAAAAAAAGGTGTCGTACGGATCGACATTAAAACGTCGTCTTCCCTGTGCTCATCTCTCTGCTGATAGCCTCCAGCCGTTTTATTCTCTCCTCCGTTGAGGGATGAGTCGAAAACAACTTCTGTAATCCCCCAAGGAATGGATTGACAATAAATAGATGAGAATGAGCATCATTGCCTCGATTTAAAGGATACCTCTCTACTCCGGTCTGTAATTTATTGAGAGCACTCGCTAAAGCCAACGGTCGGCCTGAAATCAGGGCACCACCACTGTCGGCAGCATATTCTCTTATTCTGGAGATCAAGGAACGAATCAAGACCGCCGCCAGAGGCGCACCGACGATCATCAGCAGACCTCCTATCGGATTCTGGCGTCCGGAATTTCTGGAACCAAATCGGGCGAACTGCCCCAGCATCGCGATGGCCCCTGCGAAAGTCGCTGCGATCGTACTCGTCAGGGTATCACGATTCTTAACATGAGTGAGCTCATGGGCCATGACACCTGCTAACTCGTCGTCATTTAATAGACGGAGGATACCCTCAGTCGCCGCTACCGCCGCATGCTGCGGGTTTCTACCGGTAGCAAATGCATTGGGTGTTTCTTGTGGGATAATATATACCTTCGGCATCGGTAAATTTGCTCTTGAGGCCAGAGAGGAGACGATATTATACAAACGCGAATTTTCACCGGGACCAACCTCCTTGGCCCGATAACTCCTGAGGACCAGTTTATCACTAAACCAGTAACCGTAAAGATTCATCGCAGCGGCTGCGATGAACGCTATGATCGATCCCTGAGTACCCCCCAACTCTCCACCGACCCAGACAAACAGCACAGTGAGAGCCAGCATGAGGAGGAACGTTCGGCTGTTGCTTTTCATATAATCCCTGCCTTTACTCGATTACTTTCGTCTGCCGAATAATCCGCCAAGCAAAGAACCCAATATATTGCTCCCTGCCTTGGACGAAGTTCCGGTTTTACTTCCGAGCAAGAATCCGGCTACGTCATCAAGGATACTTCCATCTCCATCCTGATCTAATATAGAGGCAATCCCACTCGATCCTGCCCCTGCAGTATCTCGTTTTTTAGTCAATGAACCAAGAATTAATGGTGCAAGCATAGGGATCAGCTTCATCGCCGTGCTTGTATCCAACTTGAATTGACTCGCTATCATATTCGCAGCCTTTACCCCTGAATCGCCCAGGAGGCCACCCAGCTTTGGATCAGGGTTCGTATCATTCGCTTTCTGCTTTATCAATCCGGCAACATCCTCGAGAACACTTGAACTACCGTATTTATTTAAAATATGGTCTACCCTGTCCTGCCCGCCATGTTCTTCACTCTGCTTCTTCAATCCACTTAAAATGAGCGGAGCAACCTGCGGAATAATCTGGGCTGCGGTGTTTTTATTTATGCCAAGAACCTTGGACATCTGGTTTACAGCTTCCGGTCCAACCGATTTCATAAAATCATCAACAAAATTTGACATCTAAATCTCCTTCTGGAAATAAAGCGTATAGAGAAAGATATACTTTCTCTATACATTTAACTTGTTATGGATTATCTACTTGGCGATTTTTGGAATACGCAATACCTGTCCCGGATAGATTAGATCAGGATCTTTGATAACTTCACGATTCGCCTCGAATATTACCGGGTATTTCATGGCGTTGCCATAATAGAATTTTGCAATTTTGGAAAGTGAATCACCGCGTTTAACAGTATAGAATTCTGTTTCTTCTTCTGGTGCCGGTGCTGTCAGATTTTGATCATCAACTCGTTCGACCCCTTTTACATTCCCTGCTAATAAAATAGCCTTCTCACGAGTTGCATCAGAATCGCATTTACCAGATAATGTGACGACACCATCATCGAATGCTACCTCAAGGTTCTCGATACGTCCGCTCAAATCCTTTTCCAATAACTTTTTTATTTCTTCGGCTTCATTTTTTCCGCCACCGAATAAACTCGTTCCGACATCTTTTAAAAAATCAAACATTCCCATGTTTATTTCCTCCGTTTAATAAAATTAATGGTTCATTACTGGTTTCTCATTAATAAGAAATCATCGGATCAAGGGTTTTTGCCTCTTCGATCCATTTTTGTACCATGGTCAGACCAGGTAATTGACGAACTAATTGTCTGCCCTCTGAATTTACTTCCACCAATTTCGCATGCAGATTTTCAGGTTTTCGGTTTTTCAGCTCTTTCACCGTATCAACACCGGCCTTCTCCAGTAATTCGGAATATTCACTACCGATCCCCTTGATTCGATATAGATCCGCTAGGTTGACCCATTTCAAGATCAAACCCTCATCTATTCCTGTCTTCTCTGCTAATTCCTTGCGTCCAGCTCTTGAACCACCTTTTTTAAGAAGTGAATTCACACTGCGAATGTTGTATTTTTTCAGCTTCTCAGCGTAAGCTGAGCCGATTCCTTCGATATCACTTATCTTATAACTGACCATGCTTAAACCTCCATCTTGGTTAATGATTCTGTATTACATTGATTTATTGCTCGCTTTTATATTAAAATTATATAATACAAATAACGTTCCAAAAGATAAAGCGATAAAATCATTACGTATTTCTCAGTGAAAAAACATAAAAAACTAATTGATTATTCTTTACTTAGATTCTATTTATCAATATTAAATCATGTACATATTAACCAGAAGAGTAAGAAATAAATCTGGTCATTTCACCAATGTCGTTAAATAGCCATATAATCATGGTCATCACGGTGGGTTATCGATAATCGTAATGAACAGAGATCTCATCATAACCTCCTTTAAAATTCATGTACAGTTAAAAACGAAGCTGGAAAAGACGTGTTAGAGTTATCACTCAGAGCAGACCATCGAATCGTCTTTGTATTGGAGTATTCATAAGCAGATAATAAATTAAGATACAAAAAATTTATAAGATAGTCAAGTAGATATTGATTGATTAAATGAAGATTCCTATGCGGATAAAAAATCAAACGATGAGGTCATAACGAAAAATCGATGTGAGAACAACAGTCAGTTTAGAGTTTCATCTTAACTTGTACTTTTTCATCCTGTATCTAAACGTATCCAGCGAGAGCCCTAATAGTTTTGCTGCCCGGGTTTGATTGCCCCCGGATTTCATAAGCGCTTGCTGCAACAATTTTTTCTCCATATGGGCGATACTCAATCCTTCGTCGGGAATAGTCAATTCGTCCGCTGTCGCATGGTCGATGTTATGTTTGTCGTCAGGGAGAATAATCTCTTTTTCATTAATGATGTGCTCATCCGCAAATATAACCGCTCGTTCGATGACATTTCTCAATTCTCTTACGTTGCCAGGCCAGGAGTAGTTCATCAATTTCTTCTTCGCACCTTCAGTCAGGGTGTCTACTTTTTTTCTGAAATCTAGAGCGAAAAGGTTTACGTAATGCTGGGCAATCAGGAGAATATCGTCTCCCAGCTCTTTGAGTCGAGGTAACTTGACGTTTACAACGTTGACCCTAAAATACAAATCTTGCCTGAACTCTTTGTTATCTACTGCTTCCTTTAGATCTTTATTTGTAGCGGCGATGATTCTAATGTTTACCTGTCGTTCCTGAGTACTGCCAAGCCTTCTGAATTGTTTCGTCTCCAGAAATGAAAGAAATTTCGCCTGGAGAGACAGGGGAAGCTCGCCTATCTCATCGAGGAATAAAGTTCCTCCTGCAGCTTCTTCTAATAAACCTCGCTTACTCATTTTTGCATCGGTGAAGGCGCCCTTTTCATAGCCGAATATTTCCGACTCCAGTAACGTCGCCGGAATCGACGCACAGTTAATCTCAACGAACGGGGATTTCGGGTCCATAGACGTCCTGTGGATCTCACGAGCTACCATGTTTTTACCGGTGCCACTTTCACCTTGCAACAGGATGGTGACATTAGGTATGACGGAGATCTTATTGATGAACTCACGTACCTGATTGATCAACTCCGATTTACCTAATAAATGTCCCGTATGATAATTACCGTAACTCGATAGATTCGCCTGCAAAACCTCAATTTCATAAAACTGCTGCCTGATTTTTTGTTCCAGCGATGTCTCATTCGTCTTATCAGCTACCATGCTTAACAGATGAGTGCCTTCATACAATTTATCAGACATCGGAAATATAGTCAGATCATAATAATGTATATCACCTGACGAGTCGAACTTATTTATCCTGCTCAGGTTATATTTATTTAACTTTTTGATTAAGATATTGTGAACCAGCTCCTCAGTTCCTATCAGTTCCGGAAATATCTCCCATAACTCATCATGAAGCTTCACCGTATTGGATTGAATGATCGATGCAAAATTTGGACTATGCTTTGTCAACTTTAAATTCTGATCAAATATTCCGAAAGCGATGTTCGTTTCTTTTAATATTTGGCTCATGTAATCTAACATGCTGTCAGTGTGCCTCTAAGATTGATTTACCCAAATTTATAAATAATTTTTCGACGTTCTCCCCCGTTTTGCTACTGGTAAAAATAAATTTTGACTGATACAATTTCTCAATATGCAATAATTGTTCCATCTTAAATTTACTATCGTCGACTAAATCAATTTTATTGGCAACAAAAGCAAGCTTACTGGTAGGATTCATCTGTAGGTAAGGTTTCAAAAACAGTTCTAAATCGGAAAAAGTCTGTGTGCGTGTGATGTCGCACACGATGATTGCACCATGCGATCCTCTGAAATAATTTTTTATCACATCGTTTATTTTCTCTATATGAGCGATGTCCCATAATATAAACCGAAGTAGCACATTTCGTTTGTTGTGATCCTTCAACGACTCAATTGTTTTCTGACTGATTTGAACCCCGATTGTGGACAGATATTTTTCATCAAACTTATCGTAAACAAATCGGCGTACCAGACTCGTCTTGCCGACTCCGAATGAACCCAACATGCATATCTTCTTACTAATTTGAATCAAGTCATCCACTCGTATCTACCTTTCCTGGACTATTTCGAACTCGACACGACGGTTCATCGAACGGCCTTCTTCAGTTGAATTTGATGCCAGAGGATCCTGATCCCCATAATATCTCACATCAAACCTGTCTGATGATAATCCATTAGAAATCAAATAATTACAAACTCGATTTGCTCTGCGTTTGGATAAATCAAAATTGTATGCTGAACTTGCTAAACTATCTGAATAACCCTTGACCAATAATTTACAGGATTCATGTTGCTGCAAAAAGGATAAAATCGCTTTGAGTTTCAATGTGTCTTGCCCGGAAAACTCATCATTGTTAAGCCTAAAAAAAATAACGTTCTCATCCAAAAACTTACGTATATCATCTTCCCCTGTAACTGATCCGCCATTAGCATGCAGATTGTTGATCACGACTCTCACACCACCCACTTCACTAACCAATGCGGCAATTTTTCGCCGCATATCGATGTCAGAGACCTCTCCTTCGATGGTAACGACATCACCTTCAATGATAAATCGCGGTTTTGAGTTCCCTGAAAAATCTATCCCTTTCAGTTTCTGTGTGATGCTTTCCTGTATCATCCCCGATAGCGACTCGTTGTTACGTAACCTTGTATTTAACGTGTAACCCCTGATATCAGACAGTTTCGATAAAACACTATCCAGCCTGCTTCTTGTCTGAACTGTTGCGACTTCCGCTGATACAGCCAGCCAGCCATCATCGACGTTACAATTCAATTCATAGATGTTGTTGCCCGATATCGCTTGCAAATTTTGTTCGATTTTATCCTCCAATTGAGCATTTTTTATGCGATCCGGCAACCATGACCACAGCCATACGATTAAAAGTATTCCACCCAAAACCGCTAAAATATATTTTATATAAGAACCCGATCCCTTCTCTAAACTTAAAGCATGCTCCTGGTTTTTTTGGTTGATGAACAGCTGTAATGATCTGGTTATATCACTAAAATTGGTTATATCACCATCAAAGGAACGGATCTTTTTATGGTACCGATTGTGCATTTTGCGAGCGAATTTGCTTATGTCCTCTTGAAAATCGATAGGTTCGACTCCAGTGGTAACAAAGGCAAAATAAGCACAGCGACCGAATTCGAGTAAAATTTTTGAATCACCGTACTGGATTTCCTCAAGATCCTGAACAGATTCAGAATGAAATGCTTCGTTAACGAAATCTCGAATCGCAGTCAGCATACCACTCACCAGTTCTTTATCCATGGTAGAGACGCCATCCGAGCTCGATGCATGTGCTATCAGTAATCCGCTATCCTTATGGATTAAGAATACTTCATTTACCTGAAATGGAAAGACATCCTTTAGTACTAATTCTCCTCCCTTCACACCCGTCAACCGAGATTTTAAACGCAAGGCTAAAATTGGTCCGCTAATCGCCTGGTCGATGCGCTTATTAATGGTATCAACCAGATTCTTCATCGACTCAGCTACTGATTTCCGAATCGTCTGACCGATGACAGGATATAAAGCGTCTACCATATCCTCTTTTGCCTCGGAGATCTGATTTCTGATCGCATCACCCATTACCGGTGCTAGTGCCGCAGCCATATCCTCCCTGGAATCATGAATCTTCCTGTCCAATAGATCAGCGAGCACCGGATCCAGAATTTCGATTAACGACTCTTCATCATTTAATTGCTCCTTCAACCTCTGAAGCTCGGCTGCGAACATCTCAAGCTTCTTGGTGTCCTCCTCCAGCAAAATACTTCGCAATTTTTCGAGTGCATTATCTCTGGACGATTTCATTGACAAGTTAATCCTGACTATCTGTTTTTTCTTGATTAATCGGTTATTTTTATGATTTTGCATCCTTGACGCGGGTACCCCACTCGATGAAGGCCTGTCCTATCTCTGTCTTGTCGAGTTTCCTGTCGTTCAACCTGGACACCTGGGAGAGAAAATCCTGTTTCATCGTCTCAATACTCTCATTGAGCAATTTGCTCTCATTAAAAGCTCTGTTCAATTCTTCCACATTCGTTGAAAGGAGTGAATCTAATTTTTCTAACCTCAATTTTAATGTCTTGATTTCCGACCGTAGATGTTCGTTTTCTTTTCGACACTCTTCGATCTCCGACTCAAATTTCTTTCTGTAGTCCCCAATGATGATATCTCGAATCTCATCGATCTCGTTTTTAACGACCTGACCTGGAACTGCTTTTTCAGACATATCACTCATTTTCAAATCTCCAAAGGTTATGTTTACTGTTCTCTGAATATATCTGAAGTAATTTGATTTTAGTCCATTAAAAAATAACGAATTATTATCATAAAGTCAAGATAATTATTGTATATCTCAGGCAATCGCAAATGTGCCCAATGTCTTCCTGTAAATGAAACTACTTTCTGAATCGTGCAAACAACCCCCATCATTATCTGGATCGCAAGTTGTACACTCCATCCCAATCCTCTGGCCGGGGCTGTTCGATAAATATTTTACAGCGACGAAGGAACTCGATCGAAGGACCATCATCCGGGATCAACTGCACCGCCTTGTAAAAATAATTGAAGGCCTTTACCCAATCCCGCTGCCTGTAATACGATAGGCCTTGTAAAAAATATTCGAAACCACTTGAACGGACCTGATCGATCAGTTCAGATTTATGGCCGATTAGTTCGAAAATCTTTATCGCCTTCTTGTTCCCCTTCACACGGACGTAATCTAGTTCCCTGACCCAAAACATATCCTGAACGAGCTTGAAGGTTGACTCGCTGATGATAATTTTCGTATTATACATCTTATTGGCCGCTTCCAGTCGATGCGCAACGTTCACTGTATCACCTATCGCCGTATAGTCAAAACGATATGCACCGCCTATATTCCCCAAAATTAAATGGCCACTATCGATTCCGATCTGCATCTGGAATTTCGGCAGATCATCCCGCTTCCATTTCTCCTGTAGTTCGTTTAATTTGCCCTGCATCTCCAGAGCAGCATTGCATGCATGAATCGCATGATCCTCCTGTTTTAAAGGAGCTCCCCATAGAGCAAATATCGTATCACCCTCATATTTATCGATGTAACCACTATGACGTACGACAACGTCGCTCATCCCTGAAAGATATTCATTCAAAACGTTGACCAACTCTCGCGGTGACAAATTTTCGACAACTTTTATGAAGTCCCGAATATTTGTAAACAATGCCGAGGCTACTCTTCTCTCTCCATTAAGAGCGATGAGATCTGAACCCTTCACCAGTGCACGTAATCCTTCGTCCGAAATATAGTTTTTAAAATGTGATGTCATAGCTTGCTGATTTTTTTTACGATGAATACGCGTGTAGGACCCGGCAACAACAGATGCCAGGACTACTCCAGTTACCATGACTATCATATTAAGCCAGATATCCGCATATTTTAATAACTCAACAGAAATGATGCATAAAAGAGAGATTAAGATGGTTATTATTGGGTAACTCCATGACTTTCTGAATGTTAAGATTATTAAAACAGAAACAAACATCAACAAAAACAAGATGAAATAATATAAATATGGATTCAACTCCCTGATAAAGTCACGTGTGACAATCGAACAAATGGCATTCGAATGTAATTCTATGACAGAAAATTCATGTTGAAACGGAACGCTGACACCGGTGTAAACGTTCTCTGATGATGATCCCAGCAGGACGATACGGTCCTTAAAAAAAGCAGGATCGTAATTCCCGATAATGATATCAGAAAACGATATATGCTTAAATGTTTTCGTTGCACCCTGAAAATTGAGTAGCATTTCGTTTTTCTCGTTCAATGGGATACGAATATAGTCATCATGATTAAGCTGAATCTCCAGGGAACTTCGGGGATGAAAGTGAATCTGTTCGTTTTCAAGACGTAATAGCGTCATCACAACCGCTAACGGGAAAGAGGGAATGATTTTGCTCCGATGATTGATTACCAGAGGGATCGACCGGACGACGTTGTCATGATCTGGTTGAATCAAAACGCCTCCAATCCGATACACCGCATCATAGACGTCGTAGTTTACACCCGTCATCAGCTCTGTGGGATGAATCGTAGTGGTGAGCATAGAATCCACAGGCAGGGCATGTTTTGCTACAATTTTAAATTTTCGTAGCGAATCGATCTGAGCCTGATAAAAATAGGGCATCGACTGAATCATGGGAATGGCATGACATGTCATGCGACTGCGAGAAAGAAAGGCGAGCAAACTGTCGGATGAAGCAGAAGACCGTGTCGGTACTGGTATCGGTATATCGATACCCAGAACCAGGGAGCCCGATCGTTCGATAGCTTGCATGGCTCTTAAGTACGGATCAGTTCCCCATTTGACAATGGGTCCTATCGTGTCCAGGCTGCGTTGGTCAATGTCCACAATGACGATATCGTCAATCGTAGCGGCCGGATTACCGAAAGCATGATTGATTTTTTTGTTATAACGATAATCATATATTACAGATTCAATTCTGTTAAAATATGACGTCAATAGAAACCTGGCAACGATGAACAATACGATAAACGTCAAGAAACTTAAAAAAAATGCGAGCAAAACATTGTTTCGCGTAATTCGTCCCATTTTTGATTTCTCATATTTCTGGATCGATGAGTTCCCCGGAGTAGATAATCCTGGCCATACCACTCAATGTCAAATCTTTAAAATCAGCTCCAAAATCAACCATCAAATGCCCCCCTCTCGTATCAACACATGCAGGGACCTGGACCAGATTCTGCAAATACGCCGTCATTACTGTGGAAATCGTTCCGGTTCCACATGCAAGCGTTTCATCTTCCACTCCCCGCTCGTATGTCCTTATTTTTAAATGAGTCTTATCAACGATCTCCACGAAATTAACATTCACACCGCGCGGTTTGAATGAATCGTGATATCGATATTTTCGCCCGAGACCTATCACATCAATCGCATCAACATGGTCTACAAAAACAACATAATGCGGGACACCCACATCGAAATAGGCACCTTCTCTCAGAGCCGATTCCTCCGCGACACCGGGTGTTAAATGATAGGAAACCGGTGGTGGCATGGATAACTCTATTCCGTTTTCTACAATTTTAGCGTGATATACTACGCCCAGCACATCGAACGACATAGTGGCAGGGGCAATATTATTTGTATAAGCATAATGAGCCGCAGCGCGAGCACCATTTCCGCACATCTCTCCGATCGAACCATCTGCATTGAAATATCGCATGGAAAAATGATGCTCTGTGCTGCGTTCCAGTAATAGCACACCATCGGCACCAACCGATACTCTACGACGGCATATCGATCGATAGAATTCCGATTCATCACCTCGATCTATGGTCTGTCTATTATCGAATAGAATGAAGTCGTTTCCTGTCGCCGATATTTTCACAAATTTTCTACCTTGTTTCATTACTTCTATACCTGGCTATCATGATAAAAAATCTTCATATCTCTCGCGAGCTCGTATTAACTGGTGACGATCATCATCGATCCATACCTCAGCTGCTCGTGGTCGCGAATTATAGTTGCTCGATAATGAATACCCATACGCCCCGGCCGTCATGACCGCGATGAAATCACCGCGATCGAGATGAGGCAGTTCCCTATCTTTGGCCAGGAAATCTCCTGTTTCACAGATCGGACCGACGATATCAACGACTTCGTTGCTGCTTTTCTTCTTTTCGGAAGGCACGATTTGATGATAGGCATTGTAGAGACTCGGCCGGATCAGATCATTCATTCCTGCATCAACAATAACATATTTTTTACCGTTCGATTCTTTTCTGAACAAAACCTCAGAGATTAATGCCCCGGCTTCCCCAATGATCGAACGTCCCGGTTCGAAAAAGATCTCTTTGTCCAGCGGACTCAATATCCCAAGCACCCGTTCTGCTAATTGCTCTGGCTCCGGCGTCCGTGACGTTTCTTGACCTTCTGTTATTAAAAAATTTTCATAGCTGGCGCCTAAGCCACCTCCAATATCGATATGATTCACCTGTATGCCATGCTTCTCTAATTCCTGCACAAAAGCGGCCATCTTCTCCGCCGCCGCCGCAAAATAATCAAGATTTACGATCTGAGATCCAATATGGCAATGGATTCCGTCGATGCGTACGCCCTTCATCCTGGCCGCCTTCAAGAATACATCGATCGCTTGTTCGATATTGATTCCAAATTTATTGATCGATTTACCCGTCGATATATACGGGTGACCATGGATATCTATATCCGGATTCAAACGTATTGCAATAGGGGCTCTTCGGTGCATTCCGATGGCGATCTCATTGATCACCTCTAATTCCTGCCAGGACTCAATGTTAAACGCCTTAATACCGGAGTCCATAGCCGCCCATATCTCTTTGTCGGTTTTACCCACACTCGCATAGACGATCTTCTCAGGTTTAATGCCCGCTTTCATCGCCAAAAACAGCTCACCGCCTGAAACAATATCTGCGCCGCTTCCCAGATTCGCCAGTAATTTCAGCAGATGCAGATTCGAATTGGCTTTTAATGCATAACAAATCGTATGTGAAACCGATTTAAAGGCCTCATCGTATTTTCTAAATTTATTGATGATCGCATTTTTACTGTAAACATACAGCGGTGTGCCGTACTGTTCGACAAGGTCATTGATCGAAACGTTTTCACAATACAATTTGTCATTCATATACTTGAAAAAATCCATATGAGCTCCTTTTCCGTATTTCGGTTACGATATGATGATCGCCATCGATCGACTAATATCTATTTAGAAAAACCTCGTTGCCTTCATTCGCCCATTTTGATCTAACTTTAACTGAATCCGGATAGTAAAAAAAACGCTCAGCCGGTAAAAATGGATACACCCTCCCATACGTGTACTCCTGATCCCCATCTTCATCTCTGAATCCGTTGATCAAATAAACACCCGGCAATATATTTTCAAACTTGTAAGGTCCTGCATCATCCAGCTCTGTTTTATAACTTACACTATGCGCGCCGGCCTGTACAGCATACAGGTATATTTTGCCCGTAGCGTTCTCCTTTTCATCCTGGATTTGACCCATGATAGATGAAAGGGTGTCCTGATTTAACGTTCTGAACCGAATATCGATCGATGTGTCGGCAAGAGAATTTTGAAATTCATCGTAAACAGAATCCGCCGCAATATGCACAATGTAATCGGTTTCACCCGGCAACTCCCTGTCCGGTACATAGGTGAAATCAGTGGGATCCTGCCAGGTAAATTCGCCCGCGTACTTGACTCTATTCGAATCCAGAAGCATGAAATGATCCTGCAAGGTGCTACAGTTCATCGCTTCGGAGAATACGAACCGCAATTGCACATCCAATGGAACATCACACGACATGTCGCTAATCGACTGGGATATCAATTGCGGCCTGATCGTGTCGGGCAAAGCAATTCCCTGGAATTCGTACTTCCGATAAGTCGAATCGATCAAGTTTCCCGACATGTCGTACAAAGAATCGATCCTAAGATCGTAATATATATCAGACATCGGTCCCGCGGTGACCACCATGAACCTGGATCGATCGTGATCACTATGGATCAGGCGGCGGATATCAATCGTATCGGATTCACTTGATTTAAGCGTGATACAAAAGTGTCCGCGTGGATCATCTGTTCGTTCCATCGCCTCATTAAATCGAATATCAATATGATGACGATCGTAAACCCGAAGTGATTTTATGACAGGCGCTGCAGTATCCTCAGCCGTAATTTTAAAATTCAAGTTTTCAAATGATAATTGCTCATCACTGATCTCCAACTCAGTCGCAGCAATACCGATTTTTTCGATATGCCGGTCATACTTGTAATCTGCATCCCTATCGCCAAAAGCGTAAAGTCTGTACCTACCCAATGATAGATAAGAAAACTGATACACACCCTGTTCATCGCACTGAGTCAGGTAGTCGGCTATTTCCATACCTGGATCCGGATGCTTATCCCCGTCTACCAGATAAGCACCAATAAGCATCGCCGTTTGTGGTGTTTCTCCGTACACGCGTCCCGAAATCCTACCCGCGTCCAGCTGATCGCCAGTCGAGAAAGCCAGGTGAAATGATTTCTTCATCTTGTTTCTTCTTAAATCCTCTACATCCGTTCCTATGGTCAATACATAGGTTCGATCCGCGTGAAGCGAATCCGCGAAATCGATGATCAACCGTTTGCCTTTCCACTTCAAATTGACCCTTTTTTCAGGTCGCGGTGAAATAAAGATGGACTTAGCGACCGACGTTCTTGTAACGCGCTCGCTGAATGTCAGTTCGACATCGGTATCCGGGGGAACATGAGTCGAGTTTGGCGCCGGTCGTGCATCCATGATCTCCGGGGACTGCTTATCGACAGGTCCACCGCTGGGTGGTAACTGCTTCGCACAAGCCAACATGCCCAGTACAAGGAGACCTGTATAATATATGTAACGTCGAATCATTTTGATGTCCATGGTAATTTAATGATAATAATCGTTATGATGGTTTGATAACTGAACTGTTGCTGGTCATTCCGCCACTCTATCAAAATCTTCTGGTGTACAATCCTGCAACCTGAGAATATTTACTACCACCTCTTCTCAGCCAGGTTTGTGCATCAATAACATTAAAATCGTATATAAACCCGTCAATATGAAATATAATTATAAATAATTTATAGACCAAATTCAAGTATTTTTTCTTATCCATGTTTTTACTTGACTCTATCCTTTTCTGATATTAAATTATTATCAATCATGAAACTTTCAGCGATCATATTAGCAGCGGGCAAAGGGAGAAGAATCGCAGAACTCGGAGATAAACCTTTATTAATCTTAAACGACAAGTCTTTTCTCGAGATCATCATCGAAAAAATTTCCCACGCCGGTTTTCTCCCTATCATCGTCATTACGAATCATAAACTCTACGAACGCCTTCGTAATCTTAACATCGGAGACATCGCTATGGTTATCAATCCGACACCAGATATGGGAATGATTTCGTCGATACATTGCGGGATGGATTGCTTACCACCAGACTCCTCCGGATTCCTGCTGCATCCGGTCGACTATCCGTTGGTAAAAGCAACAACCTACACACAACTGCACGAAAAGCATGAGCAGGCACCCCATCATATTATTATACCCATTCATGAACACAAAAACGGACACCCGATGATATTTCCGGCAGATACATTCGACCAGCTTAGGAGAGCACCTCTCGAGATTGGTGCACGATACATCGTACGACAAAAGACGAATTCCATCGCCAAAATCAGAGTGAACGATCCGGGTGTCCTGCTGAACATCAACACCGCAGAGCTGTATCGTCTCTATTGCTCGAAAAATGATGGTTGATTTTTTAGCAGTAAATGCGTATATTAAATCTCAATTTTCATGGTATAACCAGTTTGCAGATGCCTCTGATTCAACGGAATCTCGTTATGGATGAGATGTTTCTTCATGACCACGTCAGGGAGCGCACAGAAGTCGATTTCTGGAAATGACTGAGCTTATACAAAGGTCTATTTCTTAATACTAAAAACAATTTTACGTTAACAATGATTGAATTAATCGACAAAATATCGGCTCTGATAAAAAACAACCGGACGTTCTGTTTGGTCACGGTGGTGGAAACCCGTGGCACGACTCCGAGGAAGGCCGGTGCCAAGGCGATTGTCCTGGAGGACGGAACCGCCTTCGGTACGATCGGAGGGGGATCGATCGAAAGTTACGCCATTAATCACGCTCTGGAGGTGCTAAAAAATAAGAAACCAGACCTGAACGTATATGAACTGGACCAATTAGAGGATCAGATGTCATGCGGAGGAGCGATGACTTTATTTTATGAGCCTTTTTACCCGCAGCGACATTTGACGATTTTCGGAGGAGGGCACGTGGGCAGAGCGTTATCCCACGCGGCAAGAGTCGCCGGCTGGAAAGTAACCGTCGTTGACCACCGTCCTGAGGTACTAAACAGAGAGTTCTTCCCAGATGAGGTCGAACTCATTTCTCAGGCCTATTCATCGTATATTGAATCAAACTCCTTCGATGAAACCGATTGGATCGTTATCGTCACACCTCAACATCAATACGATGAAGATGTACTTCGGAATATGCTGCCTCATCGCGTCGCATATATGGGGATGATGGGATCTATCACAAAAGTCAGCGAAATACGAACCAGTTTATTGAACAAAGGGATCAAAGCACACGAATTGACCCATGTTCACGCTCCGATAGGACTAAACATTGGGACTGAAACCCCGGGGGAGATCGCTATCTCGATCGTCGCCGAGATGCAGGCCGTATTGCACCGTTTGGACACCATCAAATCATGCAAGATCATGTAATACCGATGGCGGAATCATCCGTCATCGCTGTCGCGGTCAGCGAGTTCAAGTAGCATGTCTAACAGCGACAGTACTAACCGGTATTAAACTCTCCAGTCATAAGGACGTGAAGTCGCTGTAAACACACATAAACAATCGCAACAAAAATGAAGCTATCAGATCCACTAGAAGGGAGAACAGGGGATGAATAACAATGCACTGAATTTTCTTGAATCATTGAGCAACGGTTTCGGTCCGTCTGGATTTGAGAAAGAGATCATCCGTTTGGTAAAACATTATGTTGAACCTTTTAGCGATCAACTGGAACAGGATAGGCTGGGTTCACTGCTGTTCTACAAGAAAGGTAGTTCAGAGCGCCCCGTTATTATGCTTCCCGGACATGTCGATGAAGTGGGCTTCGTTGTCTCCAGTATTAATCAACATGGTTTTCTGACATTCAATCCAGTAGGCGGTTGGTTCGACCAGGTCTTGTTGGGACAGCGTGTGCTCATACGTGCACAGAAGCAAGATATACAGGGCATTATCGCTGCTAAGCCACCTCATTTGATGACAAATGAAGAACGAATGAAAGTGATAGAAAAAACAAGGATGTTCATCGACGTGGGTTGTTCCAACGCACGCGAAGCTGAAGAGATGGGGATCCGCATCGGCGATCCTATTATGCCGATATCTGATTTTTCCGTATTTACAAAGAACGCGTTCGAAATCAAGAACGGGGTGACTCGAGAACTCGGCGAAAAACAACTTGCGATCGGCAAAGCGTTCGATGACCGCATCGGAGCCTTCATCGCGGCCGAGGTCATCAGGCAACTATCTGAACAGAACATACAACATCCCAATACAGTCGTGGGTGTGGCCACCACACAAGAAGAAGTGGGTGCTCGCGGTGCACGTACGGCCGCCTGGATCACCGATCCGGATATCTGTATTACACTCGAAGTGGATATCGCGGGTGATGTACCCGGGATCGAATCGCATCAGGCTCTGACGGAGATGGGGAAGGGTCCTGGCTTGCTTACGTTCGATTCTTCGTTGATTCCTAATCAGGGTTTGAAGGAGTTCATCATCGACACAGCGAAGAAGAATAATATTCCATTGCAACTGTCGCAAATGGCCAGAGGTGGGACCGACGCTGGCATGATCCATATGACGCGTACAGGATGTCCCAGTATCGTGTTAGGGATTCCGACTCGTCACATTCACTCCCATGTCGGCATCCTGAGCCTGGAAGATGTCGAACATTGCATCAGTCTCGTTACCGAGATCGTAAAAACCTTAGATACCGATGTATCCGAATCGTTTACTGCTATTTAATGTGAAACAAATTTATTTTATTTACGTTTATTACACGTGGTCATAGAAAATTTTTAACTAACCGGAAACATGCGATCTATGGAAATTAATTGTGACATCAAAGATTTATCCGCCATCATTGGCGTTTCAGCTGACATTCTGGGCAATCCTGCTGATTCAAAATTATTTGAAAATCAATATAAAAAACTACTCGACGATGGTATCGATAGAATAATCATGGATCTGTCCAATGTTAAACGAATCAATAGCACCGGTTTGGCAATTTTGATCACTGGATTCAATATGATGACGGAGTGCGGCGGTGTGTTTGCGCTGGCAGGTATGAACGATTTCGTGATCGGAGCATTGACGATAACGAAATTGAATCACGTTTTTCAATACTATGATTCAGTAGCCGACGCTATCTCCGAAGTTAAGGTGACAAATTAAATTGGACTGTTGTTCGAACGGTTCATGATGAAATAGCGAGTGATGATATCTTACTGAGATTCGTATTCGTGTCTAAGGATTATAACGACGAATCATTGACCATCCATGACAAATCCAAAAGAATTTTATCGAAAATTTGATGCTCTACTCTCCGAACTTGATCAAATCAGAGGATTAAACCTGCTCACAGAAGTATTGACGAAAGTCATAAACTTCCTGGGCTCAGACCTGCAGATCAAACGTGGATTCCTTTACGAGGAGAATAATGAGACATACGACCTCGTTTATTCGACGCGTAGCCAATCCTATCCCGATGTAATCAGTAAATCCGATCCCGTCGTGATGTTGACCATCAAGAACGGATGCTATATTTTCAATGAACCTCAGGACATGCAATATTCCGCCATATTTTATCGTGAAGACAGAATACTCGCCGGTGTTTCCGTCGACGGAGAATCGAAAAAATGGTTGCTCTTTTTTCAACTGCAGCCTGGCTGGGAACGCGAAGAGTTACAGTTGAGCCTGAACAGCATCCGAAAAATAATCAATTCCCGTATCTCATCGCAACATTTTAAAGACTATATCAAACAAGCGGAAATTATTCAAAAGAGCCTTCTGCCTGAAAGATCTCCTGCGCTGAAGGGTTTCGACATCGCCGGCAAATCAGTGCCCGCCGAAATCGTGGGCGGTGATATGTACGATTACCTCGTCTTCGATAACGAACGCATCGGCATCGCCATCGGCGATGCCAGCGGTCATGGCCTGCCGGCCGCCCTGCTCGTTCGCGACGTGGTCACAGGGCTTCGCATGGGCATAGAAAAACACCTGAAGATCACCTATGCCCTGGAAAAATTGAACCGCGTCATTCATCGCAGCCGGCTGTCGACTTCATTTATCTCGCTCTTTTATTGCGAGATCGAATCTAACGGAAATCTTATCTATACCAACGCCGGTCACCCATCCCCACTGCTTTTTAAAAATGATTCCATCGAAAAATTTCCTGTCGGCGGTATCGTACTCGGTCCCATGCCAGAGGTGACCCTCCATCGTGGTTTTAAGGAACTAAACACAGGCGACATCGTCCTGATGTTTTCCGATGGTCTCATCGAACGAACAAATTCCCTTGGCGAACCATTCGAAGTGGATCGTATTATCGAATTTGTTAAAACTCACCGACACCTCTCCGCTGAACAACTCGTCGATTCGCTCATCGACACCGCCTACTCCTTCGGCAACGAAGAAGAATGGATCGACGATATAACCGTGGTCGCTTTAAAAAAAATCTGATCATTAAAGTATAAATAACTACTAAATTATTATTTAATTTCGCAATTTTTTATTTTATTTATATTTCTCTTGCATTTTTCTAAAAAAATCATTACCTTAATAAAGGATGCAATAAGTTAATCTGATAATATAATAGATGAGATAGATAGCATGGGAAAAATGATCATCGTTTCAAACCGTTTACCTGTACGAGTTGAAAAACAGGATAAGGATCTGCTCTACATGTCGAGTTCAGGGGGATTAGCCACTGGTGTCGGATCTTATTATCAATCACAAGATGGTATCTGGGTCGGTTGGCCAGGATATTTTACAACCAGCAAAGTTGAGAAACAAAAGATTCGAGATAATTTTAAAAAACAACACATGAGCCCCGTATTTCTCAGTAAAAATCAGATTGAGAAATATTATGAAGGATTTTCTAACAAAACCATCTGGCCATTGTTTCATTATTTTGCACAATATACGGTTTATCATCAGGAACTGTGGGACGCCTATCGTTATGTGAACAAACTATTTTGCAACGAAATCGCCGATAAAGTATCAACGGACGATATCATATGGATTCATGATTACCAGTTAATGTTACTACCCGAACTAATCCGTCAGAAGAATCCACGAACATCGATCGGGTTCTTTCTGCATATCCCATTTCCCTCATTCGAAATTTTCAGAACACTTCCCTGGCGAAAGGAAATTCTCCATGGGATACTCGGTGCTGACCTTATCGGATTTCACACCTACGATTACGCGCGTCATTTTTTAAGTGCTGCCACTCGTCTACTCGGTATAGAACGTACGTTCAATCGTCTCAATTACGACGATCGAATTATTCGTGTCGATGCGTTTCCGATGGGAATCGATTATGAAAAATACGCGGTCAAGAATTCAGTACCAGAGATAGATAAAGAGTTAAAGAAATACTATAAATCATTATCAAGCTGCAAAATTCTACTATCGATCGACCGTCTCGACTACTCCAAAGCGATACCGCAACGATTAAAATGTTTTGATCTGTTTCTTGAAAGAAATCCACAATACCGGGGTAAGATCACCCTCATCATCGTGGTCGTTCCTTCACGGTCGAGCGTCAAACATTATCAACTACTGAAAAAAGAGGTAGATAACCTGGTAGGTCAAATCGAGGGCAAATATTCATCGATCAATTATTCCCCGGTTCATTTCATGTACCGTGCGCTCGAATTCGAAGAACTGGTTGCACTATATAAAATAGCTGATATAGCGCTCGTTACACCTTTTCGAGATGGGATGAATTTAATCGCCAAGGAGTACGTGGCGAGCAAGACCGAAAAAGACGGTGTGCTGATTCTCAGCGAAATGGCCGGTGCAGCGGTTGAATTAGGTGACGCACTCTTGATAAATCCGAACGATATCAACGAAATGGTCACCGCCATCGAAACAGCGCTGGTGATGCCACCCGAAGAACAACATAACAGGATATCTTCGATGCAAGAAAAATTAAAACGATATGATGTGCACAAATGGGCCGAATTGTATATCGACTCCCTCAAGGATATCAAGGAACAGCAGAGCAAAATTTTAGTTAACCGACTCAGTGAATCATCTATAAACCAGTTGCTCAAGGACTTTAATCGCAGTGCGCATCGACTCATCTTTCTTGATTACGATGGTACGCTGGTTCCGTTTTCCAGAACACCGGAAGATGCAAGACCAGATGAAGAACTGATCGACATACTCAAGCTGCTCACCAACGACCCGCGAAATGAGGTTGTCATTATCAGCGGCAGGAAGATGGAGACGCTAAATAAATGGTTCGGTCATCTAAAACTTTCATTGGTCGCCGAACACGGCGCATACCTGAAACAGGAAAATTCAGAAATTACGCCCATCGATACGTTCGATGATTCATGGAAGGATGAGATAGAACCGATAATGATCCAATACGTGGACAGGACACCCGGTGCACGGATCGAGAGGAAATCCTTTTCTTTGGCCTGGCATTATCGGTTGTGCGATCCTGAATTTGCCGCGATTCGTTCACGGGAACTCGTGACTACATTGAGTTATCTCACATCAAATCTCGACTTACAGGTTCTGGAGGGAAACAAGGTCATAGAGGTAAAAAACGCCGGTGTCAACAAAGGTAGAACAGCGCTCATGTGGATTAATAAAGATCATGACGAACCGAGCTTCATCATGGCGATTGGTGATGATTGGACGGATGAAGACCTATTTAAGGTCTTACCGTTGGAGGCATATTCCATCAAAGTAGGATTAAACCCATCTACGGCTAAATATAATATAAAATCACCAGAACAAGTCAGAGAATTACTCCGTTCACTAACTTCATGAGGAGAAACTTGACAATGAAATCAATAAATGACTATAGAGGAATAGTCGACGATCGAATTATAAGCAACATCTATAAATTGGCAAACCGATTGTATGGCAAACGAGTCATCCACGTCAACTCAACCTATTACGGCGGTGGTGTGGCCGAAATATTGAGCAGCCTCGTTCCTTTAATGAACGATGCCGGCATTGATGCCGGCTGGCGAATCATTCGAGGTTCGAATGATCTCTTCTCAATAACAAAAAAATTTCATAACGCGCTGCAAGGTGACTCGATCAATCTTAGTACGATAAAGAAAAAATTATATATGCAGGCTAACGAGGATTTTTCTACCTACACCCATCTGGATCACGATCTGGTCATCATACATGATCCACAACCGTTACCATTAATCCAATTCTATAAAAAACGTCAGCCGTGGATATGGCGTTGTCACATCGACCTCTCTCACCCCCACGCAGAATTGTGGGATTACTTGAAGGGTTTTATATTGAAGTACGATTCTATGATCGTATCGCATGAGAGCTACAAAAACGATCTTCCCATGAGACATTACATCATTAACCCGGCGATCGATCCGCTAACCCATAAAAATAAGCCGCTAAACGATGTGACGATCAAAAAGATAATCAATAAATTTCACATTCCGACGGATAAACCATTGATTACTCAAATATCCAGGTTTGATAAATGGAAAGATCCAATTGGTGTCATTAACGTATTCAAACGGGTCAAAAAGAAAATTGATTGCCGTTTGATCCTCTGCGGTAACATGGCTTCTGATGACCCGGAAGGCCTAAAAATTTACGAGAAAGTCAAACAGGACGCTCAGCACCTGATCAAAAGTGGTGACCTGATTCTACTTACCTATGAAAGCCATATTCTGGTCAATGTACTTCAACAGATTTCGCGTGTGATTATACAAAAATCCATTCGTGAGGGGTTTGGACTCACGGTGACCGAAGCGCTTTGGAAACAGACTCCGGTCGTCGCTTCCCGAGTCGGCGGCATCCCGCTGCAGATCGAACACGGCATCAATGGTTTCTTGTACGATCCTCATGATTACGATGGATTTGCAGAACAAATCATAGAGCTGATAAACAACGATGAGTTGGCTCATCGCATCGGTACGGCGGGTAAGGAATACGTGCGGGAAAAATTTCTCATTACCCGAATACTGATCGACTACCTGGAACTCATCAACCAACATCTAAATTGATATTTAATGACACGGGATTGAAATTGAAATCAGAATCAGCACCTATTATATCAAGGAATCATCATGTCAAAAATTAATATCGGACTCGTCCTGGGTAGCGGAGCGGCCAGAGGACTATCACACATCGGCATCCTCAAGGTCATTGAAAGAATTGGCATCCCCATCGATATTATCGTAGGAACCAGCATGGGTGCCATCATCGGTGGTGCCTATGCGGCAGGAATCAGCCTGCAAGAGATGGAGAGAGCATTCTGTGATATCAATTGGTTTCAGATTCTCAAGATGATCGCTCCCAGTCGCCTGCAATTACAAGGCCTCTTCGATGGTGAAAATATTAAAGATTTTATGAAATCCAGGTTCGGTGATCATATCATCGAACAATTGGATAAAAAATTCGCCTGTGTCGCCACTGATTTTCATAGCGGGGAAGAAATCGTTCTGGAGAAAGGTTCTCTGATCGATGCACTCAGAGCGAGTATGTCTATACCACTCTTCTTCTCTCCGGTCAAGATCAATGGACAATATCTGGTCGATGGCGGCGTCGTCAATCCGGTCCCCATCGACATCGCCAGGAAGCTTGGCGCCGATATAGTGATCGCCGTCGTCGTTACCCGAAATATCAATCAATTTACCGCAAAAATCAATCAACAGAATGCATCTGTAGTCTACACGCCGGTACCAGGATCACAATTCGATCAATTGTCTAGCGACTTATCCATTAACACTACTCTGATCGAGGAGAAAAATCAAGAAAATAAAAAATCATTCAAGGAAAATTCCATCGCTCTGACACAGCATATGAATCGAGTCAGTATCATCATGGCCAATACGCTTTTAAATCTGCGACTCGACTCGTCTCCGCCAGATATACTCATCCGCCCGAATACGGATCAATATAAACTGACCGATTTTACCAGAGCGAAAGAACTGATCACCGTCGGAGAACAGGCAGCAGAACTGGTACTCTCCCGTGAATTGATCGAAAAATTGAAAAAACGAGTAACGTATCATTCGTTTATTCGTCATTTCATTCCCAAGATGATCAGGTTATAATCTCCTGATGTGAGCCGAAATATTTCCTTTTTTTGGTCAGAAAATACTTGATTTATCATCAATATGTTGTATATTAAATTATCACAATGAATCGGAACACTAATCTCAAAATTAGAATAAAAAACACCATTTTTAATGCAAATAAAAACTTCACATCATTTTTTCCTAGCGGAGGAGGCATGAGATATCTCATTATTTTTGTATTAGTCATTTTGTTATCAAGTTTGACAATGCTTGCTCAAGATTTACCCTCGGGGGAAGAGGCGATGGGCACCAAGAGTTACGACCAGTTCGAGAATCCCAAAACATGCAAGAGCTGTCACGTCGATATCTATCAACAATGGACACAATCCATGATGGCACAAGCCTACACCCATCACTGGGATGAGATCGAATATTTCGATCTGGCAGTCGAACACGCCAAAGTGGATGAAAGGTTCTTGTCCGCTTCGCACGGATGTAATGGTTGCCACACCCCCATGGCGTATCTGGCCGGTGATGTTCCCCCGCCACGCCCGGAAAAAAATTCCCGCGCCAACGAAAGTGTAAGCTGCGATGTGTGCCATACGATCTCGGGTTACAAAGGAGATATTCCGTACAATTTCAGCTACGTCTCACAGCCTGGTCGCGTAAAATACGGCAATAAACCCGGTGCCGTCTCACCACACCATGAGACAGCGTACAAAGAATTCTATACACAAACGGAATATTGTGCCAATTGCCATAACGAGAAGAGTCCGTTCGATGTCTATGTCAAATCAACACAAATCGAATGGAAAGAAGGGCCTTATGCGAAAGAGGGAGTCCCCTGTCACCAATGTCACATGCCAAGGGCACTGGGTAAAAACGCAACCATGGCCGAGATCGATACCGTCTCACAGCATCTGTTCCACGGTGCCCATGATCGCGGTAAAGTGGGCGGATCCATTGAGTTGAGGATGCATCCCGAGGAACGCGAGATCGAATACGACGACACCATCGTGCTAAAAGTCCAACTGTTCAATGCCAAAGCAGGGCATAAAATTCCCTCAGGTTCTGTTGAAGATCGTATTTTATGGCTCCACGTCACCGCTACCGATGCTGAAGGCAAGGAATATCATCTGAAAGTCGATAAGAAAGGTTTTGCAGGCGAAGAATATACCATCTCCTCCGATGTGTTAGCTTATCAAGATCTGGGCATACCCAAACGGATTCCGAATTTTCAAGGAATACAACGTGATGGTGTGCCGTTTGGAGATCGTATCTTCAGAATGCCGTATTTTGATCCCGAAGGTCGCATGACCATCATGCAGTGGAACACGAAATCACTCGGCGTCGATTACAGGATCGGTCCCCGTGAAACCAAGATCGAGACATTTACGTGGCCGCTACCGGATGACATCGCCATCGGGAAAGTCCATTTCAAGGCTCAATTAAACTATCAGAAATTAGTAAAACCGGTCGCCGATTTCCTCAATGTGCCTGAGGATGAAAGCGAAATTATCCCTGTCAATTCTGCCGAAACATGGGTGGAAGTATATGAGTAACGAATTATTTAGGAGGGTGTCTGATGAGAAGTAAATTGTTTGTTTTCACGCTGCTGATCTTATTCCTAACCATCAATTTAATCATCGTCGATGAATCGGGAGCTATCCCCGCCTTTGCCCGTCGATATAAGATATCGTGTAATACCTGCCATGCTCCGTTTCCAAAATTGAAACCGTATGGTGACGAATTTGCCGGAAATGGATTTATTATCGTCGAAGATGAGCAGGAACGCGATTACGTAACCGCTGGCGATGAACTGTTATGGCTGAACAAGGAATTCCCTCTCGCCGTGCGCTTCGACGCTTATGCTCACTTTGATCAGGATCAGGAGGTTGAAAAGGACCTGCAAATTCCCTGGGGATTAAAACTAATGTCAGGCGGAACTCTCTATAAAAGCATCGGATATTATTTCTATTTTTATATGTCAGAACGCGGGGAAGTCGCCGGTATCGAAGATGCCTATATACATTTCGATAATGTCTTCAGCACCCCGCTTGACATTATGGTGGGCCAGTTCCAGACGTCTGATCCCCTGATGAAGAGAGAATTGCGCCTGACCTTCGAGGATTATGTGTTCTACAAGACAAGGTTCGGTCACTCGGGCACGAATCTCGCCTACGATCGCGGTATCATGCTGGTCTATGGCATCGAAAAAACAGGTACCGACCTGATTGCTTTCGTTGTCAATGGCAATGGGAAAGATGAGGCAGGAGACGATTTAAAATTTGACAACGATGATTACAAAAATTTCGGGTTTAGAATCAGTGAGGGTATCGGCGATTTTATGAGCATCGGCGCGTATTTTTATCAGGGCAAAGAAAAGGAAGTAGGTTCCCAATTGAAAAATGAAATCACCTATTGGGGACCCGACATCAACGTAAGCGTCGGTCCGCTTGAGTTCACGGGTCAATATCTGGAGAGAAAAGATACCAATCCGTTGTTTGCCGATGATGCGACCGAATTTGATGCCAAAGGCTATATCGCCGAATTGATATACGCTCCGCAATTAGATCGATCAAGGTTCTATTTCACGGGACTGTACAATAAGATCGAATCAGATCTGTATCCCTATGAGACGGCGACGCTGAGCGGCACGTACCTGTTATCACGAAATTTAAGGCTTATCGCCGAATACACACGGGATATCGAATACGAAGTCAATCGAATGACATTTGGCCTGACCGGGGGATTTTAAATTGACCAAAACTGGAACACAGAATCAATAATTAATTTTAACCGATTAAATAAAACAAGTGAGGTTTTCATGTCGAAAGGCCGAAGAGAATTTTTAAAGCAGTTGAGTATCGGCGGTGGGGCTATCGTGCTGGGTTCAGCAATCTCATCGGGATTGAAAGCCCAGGACACCGCCTTAAAAGAGAAAACAATCAGAGCAACAACGATGATACCACAGGGTAATCATCTGTTGCCACCACTACCTTATGCCTACGATGCCCTCGAGCCGGTGATCGATGTTGAGACCGTGACACTGCACCATGATAAACATCATGCGGGTTATGTAAGAGGATTGAATCATGCCGAAAATATGATGGCGAAAGCACGGGCCGAAGGCGATTTCGCTATGGTCAAACACTGGTCAAAAGAACTGGCATTTCATGGATCAGGACATATACTTCATACAATCTATTGGGAAAATCTTTCACCCCAGGGTGGTGGTACGCCTGCGGGGAA
Organism: Candidatus Zhuqueibacterota bacterium; assembly: GCA_016926625.1. Lineage (GTDB taxonomy): Bacteria > Zhuqueibacterota > Zhuqueibacteria > Thermofontimicrobiales > Thiofontviventaceae > Thiofontadaptatus. Next base: position 45,782 of record JAFGOE010000013.1, on the reverse strand, counting down.
ACTTGCGGACGCAATAAACGCTGAATTTGGTAATTTCGATACACTCAAGGCTCAATTATCCGCCGCATCAAAATCTGTCGAAGGAAGCGGCTGGGGTATATTGGCCTATCAGCCAATCTTCCAGCGACTCGTGATTTTGCAGTCCGAAATCCATCAAAACCTCACCCAATGGGGTGCTATGCCATTGCTCGTGATCGATGTTTGGGAACATGCCTATTATCTTAAATATCAGAATGCACGCGCCGCCTATGTGGATAAACTATTCGATATTATCAATTGGCAGGATGTCGCCGCGCGTTACGAAAAACTTTTCTAACAATCGTCAGGATCGTAGCGATTCGTGATAGCGAATCGCTATGATCCATTATGCGACCAGTGATTTTTCATCAGCACATTAAAAAGATCATGAAGCGGAACTTACAGGAATTTCTTCGCAAAAATATGGAACGGGCCGTCAGCGACTATCAGATGATCGAGGGCGGCGATCGCATATTGGTATGCCTCTCAGGCGGAGATGATTCTTATGCCTTGTTAAAGCTGCTGACTTTGAAGAAGATATATATCCCCAACGATATTTATATCATGGCCGCACATATCGATCTCGGATTCGATCCCCGTAATCAAGAGAAGCTCGCTGATATGGAAGAGTTTCTGGATAAGCATCACATCGAATTCGTCCTGGAAAAAAGCGACATCGGTCCCTACGCACATTCCGCTGAGAATCGATTAAACCCGTGTTTCCTCTGCTCTAAAATAAGGAAAAAGCGTATTCTGGAGATTGCTGATCGTTACCATTGTTCGAAAATCGCCCTGGGTCACCATAAAGACGATATTGTGGAAACCCTGCTGATTAATATGTTCTTCGGCAGAGAGATCAGCACCATGAAACCGAAACAGGAACTGTTCGGCGGAAAATTCTATATTATCCGCCCGCTCGCATACCTTTGGGAAAAAGATATTAAAAAATACGCCCGAGAGCAACAGATCCCTTCTTTTGATAACGGGTGTCCCACCAGCCCTACTTCCAAACGAAAGGTCGTGAAAGACATATTGAAGATGCTAGAAAGAGACCATAAAAGGGTAAAAGAGAATATTTATAAATCGATGAAACATGTTAAGACAGATTACTTGCTATAAGACATCGCTTTTGCTGACGATTACCTGATCATCCCTGCTCTGAAAAAATCATGGCACAATCGAAACAAATACCACCTATTTTCGGTTTGATGAGTATAGCTGGTTAACTACTAAGCTACGCATCCTTCATTGAAAAACGGTGACTATGTTTAACGAAAATCGTCTGAAGAAAATTACCAATCGCTCCATCAAAATCGGAGAAATACTCATGCGATACTTAATTTGTCTATCTGCGATCACAATGCTTGTACTATTCTGTTGCAGCGGAGATGATCCGATTCTGGCACCTAAAGATGACGGTATCATCACTATCGGTGTTTATGTAGGTGATGGAGCGTTGCAGGACAGTTTCACCGCGGCTCAGAAAATGTTTCAGTGGATTGGCTATACGGTTAAATTTATTGACGCAACTATCATTAATCTGGGAAAAATAAACATGATCGATGTCTTCTATTTCCCTGCGGGAATAGAGGACAAATATCGAAATGACATCTCACCTGAAGGTCGATCGAATATTAAAACCATGATCTATTCAGGCAGCAATTACATCGGCTCGGGTGCAGGGGCTATTTACGCGGGCACCCGATTTATTCAAGCAGGTGCTGTTTACGAGACGAATATGCTATCATTATTCAGCGGCGATATCATCGATAAAAGTCTGCTCGATGTTACTGCGACAGAACAATTTATGTGTCAGATCAATTATGTCAAATCCCACCCCATTACGGAATTCTCAAAAACAGGCGACTGGATGCTCTATGATAACAGTCCTCACTTTGAACCCTACGACAACATGGAATACGATGTCATCGGCAGATATCATCTTAACGGTGAAATTGCGTTGCTCGCATTTGACTATGGTAAGGGACGTGTTTTTCTGACCGGTACTCACCCTGAATATGAAGAGGATAGTGAACGAGATGGTGTGTCATACTTCGATCATTTCGATGATCTGGGAAGTGAATGGGACATGATGAAACTGGCGGTGGAATGGTGCATTCAGTAGATCGTGCAGGTTTAAATCAACACTCTATCAATCTTAACTATGATACATGAGCACAATCAACTTGTGCTTATTATAAGCCACATTCCTGGTCTGAAGCAGGAAATCACCAATCAGATGAGCTGGGATGAAACATCTCAATATAAGCATGACGGATGTGGGGAAAATCACCTGCGATATGTTAAAGACAGCCTTGGTAAAATGATGACAATTAAATACTCTTTGAAAAAATGCTATTGATTTCATAATAGGTGTAGTAATTATAAATCAGACGGAATGATACGAATATTGAGTAAGATCTCCAGATCTAAAGCATGCGTACACTGATATCCTCTCACCCGATGATAAATCGCAAAGATTTAAGCAGCATTCCCAGGAAGAAAAGGATCGCCTGGAACAATATAATCGTAGCACCACTGGGCACATCAAGATAATATGAAGCAATAAGTCCGATCAATGCGCTGAAAATACCTATTATAACCGAGAGAATTGTCATCTGTCTAAACGTGCTCGAGACCAATCTTGCCGTCGCTGCCGGGATGACTAAAAACGCAGCGATGAGAACAATGCCCACCACTTTAATGGCAACGACGATTGTGATTGCTATTAATATCGCTAATAAATAATCGTCTCTGTCGACAGGGAGATGATCCGTTTCCGCTAGTTCACGATCGAAAGACACGTAAGCCCAGCGTTTCCACAGAGGGATAAAAATAATTGTTATTAATGTAATTACCACCGTCGACCATATATCAGTCCTCGTAACAGCGATGATCGAGCCAAATAGATAGGTGAATGCATCACTGGAGTAATCGGTTTTCAGGAAGAGGAAGATAATTCCCAACGCCATGGAGATCGAAAAAAATATCCCGATTGCAGTATCGCTGCCCAAATTCGTACGTTTTTTAACCCAGAAAATTGCTATTGCAATGATCGTGGTAAAAGGAACTGCGATCCATAACGGCTCTGAATTCAACAACAATCCCAGCGCGACACCACCGAATGCAGCATGCGCCAAACCGCTACCCAGGAAACTAAGTCCGCGCTGAACAACGAACACACCGTAATAACTGGCCAGAAATCCGACGAGTACTCCCGCTATTAACGCTCGTTGCATAAAAGGATAGGAGAACATTTCAGACATTTTATTTTACCAAAAATTTTAAACGGTGACTGTGGCCGATATGACCAAAAGCCAGACGGAGATTATCTTCGCTTAATGCTTCGGCAGGAGGACCGAAACTAATCTGTTTACGATTCAATAACAGCACATAATCTGCATGATGCGTGGCGGCATGCCAATCGTGCGTGATCATCAATATCGTTGCACAGGACGATGTCTGATACGACTCCAGCATATTGTACATATCGGTCTCTCCAATCGCATCAATCCCTGTTGCCGGCTCATCCAGCATGACCAGTTTAGGTTCCCTGGCTATAGTACGAGCCAGGCATACTCGTTGTAATTCTCCACCCGAAAGTTTGCTGATCTGTCTGTTCGCTAAATGTTCGGCACCAACACGCTGCAGCGCTTCGTATGCCCGATCGATATTCGGATGAGAACGTTTCCAGGGCCAGCGGTAATCCAAACCGGTTATCACAAGCTCGATGGCTAATGCAGGAAACGTCCTGTCCATCGTCTTAACTTGCGGAATATAACCGATATCGCCCGGAGAGACCTCTTGTGGCGACCTTCCATCGATCTTGATCGTTCCGGAAGTTAGATTCACCAGTCCCAATAACGATTTAATGAACGTCGATTTCCCGGCGCCATTAGGCCCCACAATGGCGACAAACGAATTTTGGGGAATTTGGACATTGATATCGATCAGTGCCTGATGTGAATCGAACACGACATAAGCTTGTTCAACTTCAACGATAAATTTATTCACTTTTAAAAGCCTCTGACAATAATCTTGCATTATACTCGATCAATTCAAAATAAGACGTCCGATGAGGACGTCCCCCCAAAGGATCCAATTCCAGGAGTTCTGCATTCAGTGATTCGGCGATGATACGGGCTGACCGATCAGGTAATTGCGGATGAGTCAGGATAATACTATTTTGTCCTTTTTCAGCGCTCCGAATCATCTTGCTTAATTCTCTGGGAGTTGGATCTTTGCCAGGCACTTTTTCGATGACATCGATCAGATCGATTTTAAAACGGTTCAGAAAATACTGGAAGAACGGATGGGACAGTATGACTGGCTTCCTCCCACTTAATTCAAATAGGTGAAGAAGTTCGTCGATCAATCGATCGAGCTCGTTTTCGAATCGCCTCGCATTCATGGTGTACACGTTCGCATGATCAGGATCGATCTCTATAAGTCTGGACAGCAGCCCAGGAATCATCCGCTTGACTATCAGAGGATCAGTCCAAAAATGCGGATCCATATCGCCGTGGTCATGGTCATGCGGACTATCTGAATGATGTTCGTCTGCTCTTTGGAGCACTGGTAAGAATAGTTCTTTGGGTACATAGTGCATCAATTCGATTCGATTGCGGACTTGCAATGAATAAGCCCAATCATCAAGATGCCTCCCCCCCATTACCAGTGCCGTGGCGTTCGCGATTTTCTTGACATCCGAAGGACGTAATTCGTATGTGTGCGGTGAAGCGCCGGGGGGTAATATACAATCTACCGTGCCTGTTTCACCTATCAGTTCAATCATGATCATCTTAAACGGCTGAATGGTAGTTATATATTGCGGTTGAGCATAGACGAGCTTTGATATGATCATACAAATGACCCATAAAATTATACGCTTCATCGAACTAATCCTTATTTTATTTCTGGCACAATCTACACTCACCTTTTAATAAAACATCTGCCAGCTTTTCGCTGCGCCCTGCTGCAACGCGTAAGTCTTTAACTATTTTTCTAAAATCTCACCATATCACTTAGAATAATAACTATTGTTTCCAAGAAATTCAACTATGTAATTTGAATAATTCATAAGATTGTTCTGCGATTCTCTCGATTTGGGTAAGATCATTCACGAACAACAGACTCTGTCTGGATCCAGTCTGCTTTTTCTTGATTCGTTTCATCTGGTTTTTATTTAATTTAGCAATATTATTTCTAAAATTGGATAGCGATTTGGAAAGCTGCTTCTGTTTTTTAAATTCTCGACTGAAAAGGCATTCAGAGATTTCATTCATAAATTTTCTGAAATCTTTACTCACTATTTTCATCTCTTCAGCTTGCTCATGGGTAGGAACACGATGATTATTTTCGATGTGATTTAAATTATTCATGACTAAATTTCTTAAATTACTGGCGATGACTTGCATCGCACCAATTTTCTTGGCGTAAATCGGAGCTTCCTCCCTCTCTTCCTCGGCATTCGATATACTAAGAAAAATATCACCAATGATTCTCTCACGATCCGAATCAATATTCTTGATCTCTTTCTTGAGATTTCTCAGTTTTTTACGTGAATCCATTAACAGACCTTCGTAACACCTCTCAACGACATCGGTTACATCTTCGATATACTTTCCGATAGAGCTTGCTATCTTCGATTCGTAATCAGCCTGATCACCGTGCAACATTAATTTGCTCTCTTTTCGTTGTAGAACATCTTCTCGTTCCTTGTGAAACTTGGTTGTACGAATAAAAAAGTAACCGGCAAAGAAAACAAGAATAATGATGGCGACTAATTTAAAATGCATAATAAACATTGTAAATAAGAAACAAGATGTAAACGCCATAAAAGCCGTGAAGAACCACCCACCGAGGACTGTTAATACACCGGTAACCCGGTAGACTGCACTTTCCCGACCCCATGATTTATCCGCCAGTGATGTGGACATAGAGACCATAAAGGTAACAAATGTCGTAGATAACGGCAATTTCAATGATGTACCAAACGAGACGAGAGCACTGGCGACCATGAGATTCACCGCGGCGCGAAGCATATCGAATGCTGGTACTTCACCGTCGGCAGCAGGTTTCGGCTGTATTTTTTTCGGATCTATTCGTTCATTTACGAAGTTTCTGACTGATTGAGGAATGATTTTTTGCATAATATCCGCTAATGACAACACCATCCGCACGATGCCGCGAGCGAGTGCTATGGATTCAAATCGTTCGACTCCCTCGTACTGCCTCCCCAAGTCGATAGTTGTCTTCGTGACACCTTGTGCTTTCTTAGAACGCCACAACGTGACAACCATGATTATACCTGCAGTCAATAAAATCAGAGTATTGGCACGAACCGGATTTTTTAGCGATTCCATCGTCATCGTATACGGATCTCCGCCAATGGCAACACCATTTCTATATGCGGCTAATGCACCAAGAGGAGCCCCGATGAAATTCACCAGGTCATTCGCTGCAAAAGCCAGTGCAAGTGCGAATGTTCCGATCAAGACTATAATTTTTAGCACATTGATTCTGGTAAAACTCAGTATAAGCTGCCAGATCACCGTCCAGACGATGAGACTGAATAATAAGATCTGCCAAAGATTATTTTTTAAAAACTCTGCATTTGCTTCATTGATCAGGGTTGATCCTTTTGCACCCTTAACGAGGATGAAGTAAGTGATAGCTGTCAGGGCTATAGAACAGTAAACTGATCCGATGCGTTTAAATAATTTCTCATAGTTAAAGGTAAAGATCAAGCGTGTAATAAATTGGATGAATACTCCAAAGATAAATGCAAAAACAATAGATAATCCAATACCTGCAATGATTAGAATAACGTTCTTTGTATTGATATAATTAAAGACATTCGAAAAGTTCTCACCGTTGGTATGTATTTTCAGCAAAGCAACAGCCACAGCACCACCGAAGATTTCAAACACAATAGAGACCGTCGTCGATGTTGGCAGACCAAATGTGTTGTACAGATCGAGTAAAAGGATATCTCCGAGCATGACTGCTAGAAATATGATCATTACTTCATGCATTACAAAAAACTCGGGATTGAAAATACCTTTTCTTGCAACTTCCATCATACCGCTGGAGAACGTCGTTCCAAATAGTACACCAATTGCAGCAACGATCATGATGACTTTCCTGGACGCTGCTTTTGCTCCTATCGCGGAATTTAAAAAATTTACCGCATCATTGGATACACCAATGATAAGATCAGAAATAGCAGTTGCTCCTAAAATCACTAATATGAAGATATAAAATTCCATCCATCGACTCCCCTATTATATTCTGGTCAATAATTGATGTCATTGCAAAGTTCAATTGCTGCGTTATATTGTATAATAAGATGAAATGTCGCGAGTAAATTCCTAGATGAATAAGAATTTAAAATAGTGATATCATTCAAATATTGCAATATTTTTTTAAAAAAATTTATTTCCCTGCTCATCGAACAAAACATCCCATAAAATACAGTTTGAAATTTTGACAAAACATAACTCGAAATACTGTCAAGCGGAGCTAATCGGAGGCTGAAAAAAAATACTGGAAAATAGATACACATGGATAAATCATGCACTATTCTAATATTTTCTCTGTTTTTTCAACATCAATCGATCATCTCACTTCAGGCCTGGTATCTGTGCATTACATTCTATTGCATCCTCGATCATCATAAAACTAAAAACTCGGTGTACAAACCCTGTATGACAAAAATGACAACGATCTCATGAAAATGTCACCTCCGGATATTCTTTTTAATTGACAATACAGTTTTAATGTTGTATAATCAGTAGATCATATCGCAATAATAAACGGTGCTAATAAGTGATAGCTCGGTTGATGAGCTCACTTCTTATAAAAGAAACGTTGCGAAAGGCTCATCAACTGCTTTAGACTTCTCATTTTACGCACGGATATCTGTAAATCTGACTTCATCAAGACATAAAAAAAGGATAAATCGCTCTTGCAATTTATCAATGATACCCTGGCAAAGACAGTAGTGGAATCAGTTAATAACAGGGATTGAATATGTTAGACCATTTCGACATTGTTGCGGCTGTGTACGACAAGGTGATCGGTAAGCATGATGCTTCACGACTCCAACACGTACTAAAATTACCAGTGGAAGGCATATTACTGGATGCTGGTGGTGGCACAGGTCGCGTATCACAACAATTCAGAAATTTGGTTCGTACGATCTTCATAACAGATATCTCACTGGCCATGTTGAAGCAAGCTTCGACAAAAGGAGACCTTATCTCTATTAATTCCCATGTTGAAACACTGCCATTCCCGGATGATACATTCGACAGAATCTTGGTTGTCGATGCATTTCATCATTTTTGTGATCAAAAAAAAGCACTTCAGGATCTGGTGAGAGTCTTAAAACCCGGTGGTCTGGCTGTAATCGAAGAGCCCGATATCAATAAATTTTCTGTTAAAATTGTGGCAATACTCGAGAAATTAGCTCTGATGCGTAGTCATTTTCATTCACCCCGAAAAATTCAACAAATGTTATCCGATATCCATATTCATTCGATCCTCGAAAGCGATGGACATTTTTCAGTTCATATCATCTTTTCCAAAGGATAGAACCTATTTTCTTTCTATTTTCTATTGACATTTAACTAAATTTAGTTTACATTTAATGCTGTACATTGAATCTATAATTCCGTTATTTAATGTATACAATTTCTTGCTTGGTCGTTATAATAGGCTAATGAACTCGTCCACATGAAAAATATCTGTTGACGTTCATCAGTTGATCGTAACAATCGAGTGATGTAGAATCAATTTCAGGAGGTTAAAACTAAGGGATATGCAAACATGGCACACGCAGCAGATCGATTTTATTTGCAGCAATTTGCAGGTCAATCCCAGAGAAGGTTTGTCTTCACTCGAAGCCAGAGTAAGGCTCGACCACTATGGGCCAAATGAACTAATTGAGCAGGGTAAACGTAAAGCCTGGAGAATTCTGCTCTCTCAGTTTACCAGCCTCCTCGTTATCATTTTAATCATAGCTGCCGTTATATCGGGCGTATTAGGGAAAATCACTGAAACCAGCGCGATCATGGCGATCGTGATCTTATTCGCTATCCTGGGATTCATCCAGGAATATAGAGCAGAACGCGCTATGGCAGCTTTGCGCAATATGACAGTCCCCTTAATCCGTGTTAAGCGCGACGATGAGATCATAGAAATTTTAACAAAACATCTGGTACCAGGTGACATCGTCTACCTTGAATCAGGAAATATAGTACCAGCGGATCTGAGATTAATAGAGGCAAATAATCTCCGGATCCAGGAGTCGGCACTCACCGGCGAATCCGAATCCGTGGATAAAGAGATCCATGTTATCGAAAACAAGGACATTCCACTGGGCGATCGTCACAATCTGGCCTATATGGGCACCATTGTTTCGTACGGACGCGGCCAGGGAGTCGTTGTGGCTACAGGCATGAAGACTGAATTGGGTAAGATCGCCAGTCTCATCCAGGGAGTACAGTCAGAAACCACGCCTCTGCAGGAGAGACTGGACCAGGTCGGTAAAACGCTTGCTCTGTGCGGCATCATCGTGTCCATCGTCATTATGATCATTGGGATTTTGTACGGCGTCGGTGTAAGCGATATGTTTTTAACCGCGGTCAGCGTCGCAGTCGCCGTGGTCCCCGAGGGTTTGCCAGCAGTTATGACAGTCACTCTCGCTCTCGGTGCTCAGAGAATGTTACGCAGAAATTCACTGATACGTAAACTTCATGCAGTCGAGACCCTCGGGTCGGTTACCGTTATCTGTTCAGATAAAACCGGCACACTCACTGAAAATAAGATGACCCTGATGTTCGTCGATGTGGCCGACCATATGACTGAGATCGAAGAGCTGAAAAAACACTTTTCTGTCAATCATTCGATCGATGTCTGTGATAGTTTCGATTTCCTGAAAAAACCGATTGCATTGTGCGTCGCTTTAACAGGTGGCGTGCTCTGTAACGATGCTTCTTTGAAATACCAACCCGACTCCAATCTGCATAAAACCATCGGCGATCCAACCGAAGGAGCTTTATTGATTGCCGCATCGAATGCAGGTTTTCAGATTGAAGCGATACGAGGTTCATTCCCCAGAATCGCGGAATTACCATTTGATTCAGATCGCAAGTGTATGACCACAGTTCATCGATTCGATGCGTCCACTGATGGAACTCATGATATGCCTGACAGTCTGAAAAATTTGATTGATCGATTTAAAATCCTGGACACCCAATACATATCCATAACAAAAGGAGCCAGTGCCAATCTCCTCGAAAATGCCACTCATATCATGATCAATGAACACATCGAACCCATCACCGAAAAATGGCGGCAACGGATCGACGATGCCCACGATAAATTAGCTCAGGACGGGATGCGAGTACTGGGCATCGCATGCAAATTACTTAACGATGTTCCGAATAAGTATGAATTGAGAAAGCTGGAGAGTAATTTAATTTTCGTGGGATTATTTGGTATGATTGATCCACCACGTCCTGAAGTCAAGCAGGCTGTCCAGACATGTAAAACTGCCGGAATTCGCCCGATTATGATCACAGGAGACCATCCCTTGACAGCACGATTTATCGCCTATGATCTTGGAATAACAACAAATGCAGACATAATTACCGGTCAGCAACTCAATCTTATGTCAGAATCCGAACTTAAACAAGCGATAAGCCATGTCTCTATTTTCGCCCGCGTGTCTCCCGAGCATAAGTTGAGAATCGTCGATGCACTGAAAGATTTGGGAGAAATCGTTGCCATGACGGGAGATGGCGTCAATGATTCGCCCGCCTTGAAAAAAGCCGACATCGGCATCGCTATGGGGATAAGTGGTACTGATGTGGCAAAGCAAGCCTCCGATATGGTGCTATTGGATGATAATTTCTCTAGCATCGTTGCCGCGGTCGAAGAGGGACGTACTATTTTCGACAATATCGTCCGCTTTATCAAATTCTCAATTGCCGGAAATATCGGCAAAGTGCTTGTCATGCTCCTCGCTCCGTTCTTCGGGATCAGCGTCGCCTTGATGCCACTGCAATTGCTATGGTTGAATCTATTGACCGACGGATTGCTGGGCTTCGGACTGGGACTGGAACCTGCTGAGCGGAATATCATGCAAAAAAAACCACGAGCACCGCATACAAGCATCTTCGCGAATGGAGTCGGTGCCCAAATTATCCGTATCGGACTATTTATCGGTATATTATCCCTCGCCCTGGGTTTATATTATTACAAAACAGACTTGGCCAATGATAACACCTGGCAGACCATAATATTTACTTCTCTCGCCTTCATGCAAATCGGACAGGCATTGGGTTCCCGATCATTTCAACGAAGGTTCTTCTCCATTAATATTAAAACCAATCCTGCAATTTTCATCATGATCGTTCTGACGATCGTTCTGCAGCTGATGGCGATTTATGCACCATTCTTATCAAAATTCTTTAATGTGACACCTCTTTCTATAAAAGAACTGCTGATATGTGTCTTTATGAGCGCCATCACTCACCTGTACGTTAAGTTTGAAAAGTATCATTATTATAAAACACGAGAAACTTCTCGCTAACTAAATCATCTAATTAATAATTATGTCAATTAATAAAATATAAATGTTAGGAGTGTAAGATGTCAGATTATCATGAACCAGTCGATGAATTACAAGCACAAGATCGTAATTATGTGCGAGCACTGAATAGCTTAAAAGAAGAGATCGAAGCGGTTAATTGGTATCACCAACGAGTTGCAGCGACTAACGATGACCATCTGAAAAGTATTATGGCTCATAATCGTGACGAAGAAATCGAGCACGCATGCATGACACTGGAATGGCTGCGCCGTAACATGCCAGGCTGGGATGAAGAATTGAAGACATATCTTTTCACCGAAGGAGATATTACGCATCTGGAGGAAGGCACGGAGGAAGGAGCCCCGTCTTCTCATGCACGCGATCTGGGCATCGGAAGTCTTAAAAAATAATCTATCTAATCTATTGATCACTTAAACCATAAGGAGTAGTATATATGGATATATTAAAACGTTCGCTGGCACCGATTACTCAGAGTGCATGGCAGGAAATAGACAACCAGGCAAAAATCATTTTAGCGTCTCATCTATCAGCCCGTAAATTCGTTGACGTCGAAGGGCCAAAAGGATGGGATTACGCTGCAGTTCAACTCGGCAGACTGGATGTTCCGAAAAAACAGGATTACGAAGGCGTTGATTACGGCGTGCATCGTATTCTACCTCTCGTCGAAACACGTTCCTTTTTTGAACTCGATCTGTGGGAACTCGATAACATCGAACGAGGCGCAGAAGATATCGACCTAGCAGCGATGGAGAAAGCCGCTAAAAATATCGCCCTGTTCGAAGAACGAGCAATCTATCTGGGCTTTAAAAGCGGGAAGATTCAGGGTATCAAAGACGTTTCACCGCATCAACCGTTACAGTATTCGGGTAAAGCCGAAGATATCCTGACCACAGTTAGCAACGGACTGGCATTATTTGCTGATGCGTCCATTTCAGGACCATACGCCCTCATCATTAATCCTCAAATATGGAAATCAATTTACGCCTATATCAAGGGCTATCCGTTGAAGAACCAATTGGAGCGCATACTCGGCGGACCGGTTATTATCAACCCATCGACCGACGATTCATTCCTTGTTTCGATGCGAGGCGGCGATTTGAAACTCGTACTGGGCCAGGATCTGTCCATCGGTTTTCACTCCCATGATCAGAAGAAAGTCCGCCTGTATTTTACAGAATCATTTACTTTCTATTCGGTCGATCCTGCAGTCGTTTTGAATATCCAGACAAAATAATCGACTAGCTAAACATGCCCCACTCTTCACTCAGTGCAAGAATGGGGCATATCAAAAATTACATTTTATCTCATACTATGTCGCAAAAAAGATTTCACATTCTCGGCACATCCGCACAAGTACCAACCCGAACGCGCAACCAGGGTGGCTATTTTCTTAGATGGGACGGACAGGGATTCTTATTTGATCCCGGTGAAGGTTCTCAACGACAATTAATTTTCAACAATATCTCTTCATCATCCATCACAAAAATATTCATCACCCATTTTCACGGTGACCACTGTTTAGGACTGGCGGGAATCGTGCAACGGATCTCTCTGGATCGTGTTCAGCATGATATCGAATTATATTTTCCAGAGTACGGAACCCCCTACGTGAATAACTTACTTCACGCTGCTATATATCACGAAGAAACACACATCGTCCTAAAACCGTTCATATCTGCCGGTACTATTTATGAAGATGTTAACATCTCAATCAAATGTAAATCATTAGATCATACGGTGGAAAGCTATGGCTATCGCATCGAGGAACAGGACAAAAGAACACTTCAGCCATTAAAACTGGCTGAAATTGGAGTGCAAGGGGATGCAATTAAGCAGCTGGTGAAATCAGGGTTTATCGATGTACACGACAGACGAATATCTATCGATGATGTGAGTAAACTTAAAAAAGGACAGTGCTGCGCGTTCATTATGGATACCCGTGAATGCCAATCTGCTATCGACCTGGCTGAAAATTCCGATATTTTACTGTGTGAATCGACGTACCTTTCTGAAGAAAGTGCCCTGGCATACGAATATGGTCATCTGACGGCAGCGCAGGCGGCATCTATTGCTCTTAAAGCCAATGCGAAAACTCTCGTTTTGACTCATTATTCCCAACGATATCTGTCTACTGAATTGTATGTACAGGAGGCATCAAAGGTGCATCCGCATGTCCTTGCCGCAAACGACGGTGACATTATCGAATTTCCATCGAATTTACGTGAGATAGACTCAGATGCTTGACACCCGGTCATTCTTCTTAAATTAATTTTATTTTGAACTATTAAACGGTGAGGAAATTATGAAAAAACAGAAGGCATTATCGATTGTAAATGTTATGTTGTTCCTATTCTTCTTGTGGGTGATAATTACGGCATTTTTACATGAACTGATGTCGCCTGCACTCTATGAAAAGCTGCATCCCATTGGAGGTTTTCTGTTCTTCCTGACCGCACTCATCCATATCTACCTTAACTGGAGCTGGATCAAAAGTAACGTCTTGAAAAAATAATCACCCCGTCTTAAATATACCATCATACGATCGTCCTTCACTTATTGTTAAATGAAGGACGATCGATATATTGAGATCATCCGTTTCGCTTTAGTTTACCGGTGACTTTGGCGTGATGTTCCGCTCTGCTAAATACCCACATACCGGTCGGGATCAAAATAAAACCGATAATGACCAGAATTATGATATCGCCCCTCAGTTCAACGACCGAAGCGTTCTCCAGCAACGCTCTCCTCATCGCACGCAATGTATAGGTTCCCGGAGAAATCAGCGACACAGGCTGTATCCATTTGGGTAGCACCGAAATATCATAATAGATACCGGAAATTAATAAGATGATCGCCTGAAATATATGGCTCGCCTGGGCACCTCGCTCAGGTGATAGTAACGGAAGTATTGCCGCTATCAACCCCATACCCAGAAATGAAAAACTGGCAAAAAAGATGATAGCAAATGCACTGAAAAAATTGGCCTGCGCAAAATCGATTTCAAAAAACAGAGCGACTAATGCTAAAATGATCGTCGAACGTACAATCGCGTAAATCACTGCAAATATACTGTGTCCCAGGAGATAGGTTATCCGATGAATCGGGGCCATGAATGTATATTCAATAGTGCCCTCCCATCTCTCCCAAGCGACGGCCTCAGCTACATCGTGGAAAAGTACGGATAAAAATCCCCACAACAGTGCACCGACAATCAAGTACAAAATTTTTTGCGGATCACCATATCCGATGTAGCCGATGGTAAGAACATTGACAACGTTGTACATTAAAAATACCGATTCCCAGGCAGCATGACGCTTCACAAGATAAAAATTACGCACCACAAAAGCCATCGAAGCATGCAACTCTGCTATTACACTATTCAATTTAAAACCTCCTATTTTCAATCATTTCATGGTCTGGACTCCATGACGGATCTGTCTTATTCTGTCCCATCTTCTGTTAAATCCTGACCGGTCAGTGAAATGAATATGTCTTCCAATGATGTCAGTCTCCCGTTCTTCGAATAATTCTTCTTCAGGTTCTCAGGGGTATCACAGACAAGGAATTTCCCGTCTTTTATGATAGCGAGTCGGTCACAGATACGATCGACCTCATCGAGATCATGCGACGTTAATAACACCGTTGTATCGTGAATCGCTCTCATTTTGAGAATATACTGCTGAACCTGCCGTTTGGAGACCGGATCAAGCCCCGTGGTTGGTTCATCCAGCAGTAATAACACCGGAGATGTTAACAGTGCCCGGGCTATAGCGACCTTCTGCTGCATCCCGCGCGACAGATTTTCCAGAGGCTCATCTAGCTTCTCTTCGTCTAGCAGCAGACTCGCTAATATTTCTTTTGCTCTACTTCGGGCGGTCTTTGTGTCCACACCGTAGAGCCGTGCAGCGTAACTCAGATTTTCCCAGGCGGACAACTTCTTGAAAAAAGCCGCATCAACCGAAACCCGATTTATAAACCGCCTTACCTTAAGCGATTCTTTGGAAATGTCCATACCAAATATTTTCAACGATCCGCTGTCCGGGATGATGAGGGTCGACAACATTCGTATCAGGGTCGATTTGCCGGAGCCATTCGGACCTAAGATGCCAAAGATTTCACCTTTTTTAACGTTGAGTGTGATGTTGTCGACTGCTGGTACAATTTCTTTAGCCGGACGTAACAAACGCATCAACACGTTCTGTTCATGTCGTTCCCCCGGCTTCTTCCGGGTGTAAAAGTATTTTTTTGCATCTGTGATCTGAATGGCTTCCATTCTATCTTCCTTTCTATCTCAAATGATGATCGTTATTGGTTCAAAAAAAAAGACCGCAAGGAATTACGCTTGCGGTCTTTAAGTTTTGTATATATTAACAGATCAATGCGGAATTCCTTTGCCGAGTTTTAGATACACTCCTCCTGCAAAATCAGCAGGTACTACAATCAGTAATTTTTGAGAGTTATTATTCCGCATGTTATCTATCCTTATTGTCACATAATCAAATTGACAAATTTAATTTTTCATAATAACACTTTTTTTATTATAAGTCAAGACTTTTTTTCTCGATGCCATTCTTTTCTGAAATTAAATACCTTACTCTGATGGATGGCTTCAGGTGATGTATGAGTTAAATCCACCGGACCATTCAAGATATCCTTGCCGATATTTTGATAACACATACGGACAAATGAGGCACATTGTACCGCATATCTGTCATCAAAGATGTTCTTTTTCCTTAATTTACCCCATAAAATTGCCCATAAGGTACCAAAGAGTTCGCCGACCGCATAGCGGAGATGATTGTCATCGTAGGACCAAAAGAGCGCCTGCCTGATCATTTCATTTGTTTTTTTCTTTGATAGTTTTATACCAAGCACACAAGCATGTTCCACATTATCTCCGCACCATTTTATAAGTCGACTCTCCTGAACGCCGTTCAATACCTCCCACGTCTTCGTGCTCACGTGCAGATCGCTCTCAAATATATAAATACTGCCATCTTCCCGACCATCCTGGCGACGATCCCCCATAATAAAGCAATGCGACCATTGAGATGGTTTCTTATCCGGTGTCAGACCCGCTTGCCCGCTTCGAATCAGCATGCCGATGACATCATTTGCACCAACCAGACAAATTCTGCCCTTACGATAATATTTAATAAAAAACGTTATCAGTTCATCATTCATAAGTTTTACCTCATCAATAAAATGGATTGAGGATGAGCGAGTCGTCCTTAATATCATCAGTAACGATAAACCGAATACCCGCAGGAGTCTTTCGATTCGAAGACAGCATACGAATAACGTACTGTACATTAAAAACATTGATCAGTTTAATCTGCACAAAAAACTGCAGCGTGAGTCAATAATATTATCTCTTCATTCTTTGAGCATTGTAAAAATATTTGTTCGTCTCAGATACAATAATCCCGGACAATGCCAATAAACCGATCAGGTTCGGTATCGCCATCAGACCATTGAAGACATCGGCAATCGCCCACACCAGTTCCAACTTTATTCCGGCACCGACAAATATCAGCAGACAAAAAAGGATTCGATACGGTTTAATGAGTCGGGGGCCGAATAGAAATTCGATCGCTTTCTCACCGTAATAGCTCCAACCGAGCATCGTGGAATAGGCGAAAAGAATTAAACCGAGAGCGACGATGATCCCCCCGCTATTACCTGGTAACCCCTTACTGAACGCAAGCGTGGTAAGTGTAGCTCCGGTCTCTCCGCTCGTCCACAACCCGGTCGCAATGATCACAAATCCAGTAAAAGAACAAACCACAATGGTATCGATAAACGTCTGTGTCATTGAAACCAATGCCTGTGATACCGGATTACTTGTCTGCGCGGCGGCGGCAGCGATCGGAGCACTGCCTAAGCCTGATTCATTCGAGAAAACTCCCCTGGCAACACCCCATCTCACCGTATCACGAATAAGCGACCCGGCGAATCCTCCGATCGCGGCAGTCGGAGTAAACGCCTGAAGAAAGACCAGCCTGAATGTCTCTGGTATCGCTCGGTAGTGGATGATCACTACGATAAGGGCAGCCCCGATGTAAAAAATGATCATGATGGGCACAAGAATGGAAGTCACTCTGCCGATGCTCTTGATTCCTCCGATAATGACCGAGGCCGTTGCAACAGCGAGAATGAGCCCGGTTATCCAGGGTTCTACATGAAAGGAGGTCTGAACAGCATCGGCCACCGAATTCGATTGTACCATATTCCCGATACCAAAAGCCGCGATCGAGGCGAAGATGGCGAACAACACGCCTAACCATTTCCATCCCAACCCCTTTGACAGATAATACATCGGACCACCGCTCATCGTCCCGTATGCATCTACCTCCCTGTATTTCACGGCTAAAACGGCTTCGGCGTATTTCGTGGCCATTCCAAACAATCCGGTAATCCACATCCAGAACAGGGCGCCAGGCCCGCCCGCTGCGATAGCCGTTGCTACACCTGCGATGTTCCCGGTTCCCACCGTCGCCGACAGCGCAGTCATCAACGCCTGAAAATGCGAAATATCACCCTCTGCCGCATCATCCTCTTTTCTCTTAATCAACGCTAAATATAAAGAGTAGAGCAATCCTCTAAATTGCAATCCTTTTAACCGAATCGTTAAGTATATCCCGGTGCCTACCAGCAGAACAAGCATGGGGATACCCCACACGTAATCGCTGGCAACCTTGAAAAAATCGAGAAGTACCTGTTCCACATCAATCTCCTTTTTAAACTTCTGATTTACAGCATACTGTTGCGAAGATTAGATTACCCATTTGTTCGCATCAGATCATGTCGCCTCTTTATACTCCTGAAAGTGCTGGGCACGCCGAATACCACGCCGCAAGTAGCTGCTCCCTATTCCTCCTGACGCCGTCTCGATCCGATGCAGGAAATTTACCATATAGTGTGCAAAACTCTGTATTTTAGATTCCATTTGTCCTCTGCCACACGATAATGTTCTCAGATAAATGGAATTATCTGAAATTATTACTTATATCCTTGTGATTGCCCGGGCACATGTCCCTATTTCAGATAGAGCATTTTACCGAAATGGATCGTCTGCTGTCCTGCGTCCGTTCTGTATATCCGGTAATGATATACACCGGAGGACTGATCTGCCCCATCCCATTTCATCGTCTTTAAGCCTGCCTGATCATACGAATAGGCCTGGCTGTAAACCACCTGTCCCCTGATATTGTAGATATCGACACTCAAATCCATTGCTTCATCGATCGAGAATTGAATGTTCGTCGCCGCGTTGAAGGGATTGGGATAATTCCGACACATAGTGAATCGATCCGCCACTCGCGCCGGCTCTGCGATGTCGATCGACCCGGTAATCGTAAAAAATTCAAGTACGCGATCGAAAAATTGGTCGAGTTGCTCGACCGCGTAAATCGCTTCGCATGGAAAACCCAACGTGATGACTCGCGCTTCATCGGTGCCGTTTCCGATCGAACCACGATACTGTGTCCCGGCAAAATCAGGGCTGCCAAAATAATTCAGACACGGCACGCTTCCTCCGGTCGTATCGATGATATCCGGCGTCAATACCCTGAAACCATGCTCCCCATTGTCATATTCGAAAGTCAAATTTTGAAAAATCCCTCCTTCATCCCCTTCGACCTGATAACCATTTCCAGCGCTACCGTTTGATCGATAAGTCGTCTTCAGATACTCGTGAATGAACTTTTTATCCTGAAAATTGCCCTTGTAATCGAGATCATAGGCGATTTCACTACCAGAAATTAATAGTCCTCCTCCTCGTTTCAAATAGTTCGCCAGATAGGACATGTTATTGTAGCTAACGGCTTCATCCTGTCCTACGGCATCACCGGCGAGCCAGATGACCGCCTTATAATCATCAGGCAAGACGTATTTATCCTCAAATGCCTCATCCGACGCACAATCGAACGATATGTTCAAACGCGACAAAGATTCTGCCACGCGCTTTGCAAACGGATGAGTGGCTGATTTCCACTCCCCTGTCATCCGATCGAACGCGTCGACGATCAGCACCTTCTGAGTATCTGAACGATACGTACCGTAAACGTCGGAATCAACAGATTCATGAGCCGCAGGCCCAAGGCCCACG
Organism: Candidatus Zhuqueibacterota bacterium; assembly: GCA_016926625.1. Lineage (GTDB taxonomy): Bacteria > Zhuqueibacterota > Zhuqueibacteria > Thermofontimicrobiales > Thiofontviventaceae > Thiofontadaptatus. Next base: position 26,031 of record JAFGOE010000013.1, on the reverse strand, counting down.
GCACGAACCATGAAGTACCAGGGGACTTCTTCGATCGCCGTGTTAACAACAGCCTGTGTGGTACCAGCGTCCAACGTGCTTTCGTTAAGCAACAGATACCAATCCGTATCAACCGCTTTCCCGTACAATCGATAACCCATGCAATCGTTCACTCCGGAATGTTTCCATTTTACCTCGTACCCATTGTCGAGTTTCTTAACATACTGCATGATCGGTGGTTCAGGAAACACGGATTCATGCGGTAATTCGTCAGTCCTGACAATATTGGATATCTCAGATTCATTCCAGAAACGATCTGCCGCAGAAACTCCATAGTAAAAATATCCGCCTCTTCGTTCCTCGATGTAATCATTATAGTGAAAACCTTCGTCACTAAACTTTATCAGAATGATGGATGACTTATCCTTTGTAAGCGTACTATCTCTGCCGCGGTAAATGACAAACCATGCAGGATCATCACCCGTAGCCGCCTCAGTTACGCTGATACGGTAGACCATGGTATCGAGTCGCGTTATCGTAATGTCCGGAGGATCTGGTGCCGTTGAATCGGCGGATACAGTATTCCCTATTTTTGTTATCGTCGGGAAAAACTTGTTCCTCGCCTCATCCCAATAATTGCGAGTCAGCCAGGTTGCATAACTGAAAAATTGAAAACCATCCACCCAGTCTATTTCTCTAACCTTCTTGACAATTGACTCATGATTGCCCCAAACACCCCGGTCACTCAGAATGTACGATCCTGGTCCCACCGAATAGAGCCGTCCCTGCTGAATACCCTTTTGTATATACTTACCCCAGCAATTATTATAATTATTATCACCGTTGGGACCGGCCAGCATCGAATAAAATTCCATGGGACTCGTCCAGTGGTAATGCATGGGCATCAAATGATCCACATAGCCTTCATTGAACCACAATGCCGCATCCTGATAAACCGTCCCATATCCCTGCCAACCGTCCCAATTATATTTTCCCAGGACCGCTGCCGATAATTTAACCCATGGTTTCACCGATTGTATCGAATCATGAAGTACCTTAACGAACTCGGTGACGGTCCAGCGACGCCAATCATCCCACGAAGAGAATCCCGACGGGACTCCCCCGTTGTACGGATGCTGTACGTCGTAAATATAGCGCAACGTCCCGGTATCATTCAGACGATCGATCTGCTCCTGAGTGATGTGACCATCTAACACCTGCAGTTCTGCCTCTTTGGGAAGTGCAGTACGCATGTCATCCTCGGTATATTCATTCCACCGAACGAAATCCATATGCAGGCCGTCGATATCGTACTTTCGCACGATTTCCATGGCGACTCGTATTAAATAATCTCTCACTTCAGGAATCCCCGGGGACAGACACCTGTTGTTCGTCATGAATTCCCCATTTTGATTCGTACAAACCCATTCCGGATGAACAGCGGCTGGCGCTCCGTATACGATACTCGAACAATGGAACACATTGAACCAGGCATGTATCTCTAAATTGCGCTTATGCGCTTCGGTCACCGCATAGTCAAAAATATCGTAACCTGGATTGGTGCCACCAGCATAGTAACCCCATGGTTCAAAAGACGATTTGTAATAGGCAGTGCCACTCTGTCGCACCTGCCACAGGACGGCGTTCATATTCGCCTTTTTATGATTATCCAAGATCTTCCGACATAATTCCTTATTCTCTTCAACACTCTGATATCTGTTCACCAGATCCCAGGATATGACCCAGGTAGCACGAAATTCACTGTTCGATTGCGCCATAATCAGCAGCGGTAGAAACATCAATACACCTAATAAATAGATTCTCTTCATCCTGAAATTACCTCAATTCCTCTTGTTTTCCATGGTCTGATCCCAACGAGCATCTATACCGGAATTGGCTTAACTCAACAGGCAATGACCATCCATTATGTCTTTTACGATCAAAATAAAATTTTCAGCAGCGGCTCATGTCGTCAAAATTTAATAGGCTTTGGCAACGATGACCCGTTCGTTGGACTCACCACCGCAGATCACACATCGGCCCTTTTCCTTGCAAACGTTATCATCGATCGGTATGCAGCGGATAGTGGCTTTGGTTTCCTCCTGCAACCTATTCTCGCATTCGGGACTGCCACACCAGTGGAGCCAAAAGAATCCCGAGGGATCCTCGATCTGCTTTTTAAATTCTGAATAATCGTCCACATAGAATGAATTTTCCTCCCTGAACTTAAGGGAGCGCTTGTACAGGTTCATTTGTATCGCATCCAGAGTCTTTTCCAGCGTGGTAGTCAATATGCCGATTTCAACGGATTGTTTTTCTTGCGTATCCCGTCTGACTAAAATGACATGATTTTGCTCCAGATCCTTGGGACCAATTTCTATTCGTATCGGCACACCATACTGTTCCCACTCGTTGTACTTCCATCCCGGTCGATATCCCTCGCGTTCATCGACATGAAATGAAAATCGTCCATTCCATTCAATGCTCAATTGCTCCACTCTCTGCAAAATCAAATTTTTCTCCGTTTCGCTTTTCCATATCGGTACGATCACCACTTGAATCGGAGCGAGTTTAGGAGGCATGATAACCCCCTCATCATCACCGTGCGACATGATAATCGCCCCGATCAATCGTGTCGATACTCCCCAACTCGTCGCGTAAACGAAATCCAGATTTCCTCTTTCATCCTGAAACGTGACATCAAAGGCTTTGGCAAAATTTTGTCCCAAATTATGCGAAGTGCCTGCCTGTAATGCCTTTTTGTCCTGCATCATCGCCTCGATACAATAGGTCCGAAGTGCACCCGCAAATTTCTCCCGTTCGGTTTTAACACCGCGAATCACAGGGATAGCCATGTAATCTTTAGCAAACCTGGTGTAAACATCCAGCAATTTCAACGTCTCCTGCTCAGCCTCTTCAGCCGTAGCATGCGCCGTGTGTCCCTCTTGCCATAAGAATTCGGTCGTACGTAAAAATAATCGGGTTCGCATCTCCCAGCGAACCACATTCGCCCATTGATTGATCAAAATGGGCAGATCGCGGTACGACTGTATCCATTTTTTATACATCGACCAGATTATGGTTTCCGATGTCGGACGGATGATCAACGGTTCCTCTAACTTCTTACCTCCACCATGCGTCACCACCGCACATTCCGGAGCAAAACCTTCTACATGCTCTGCCTCCTTCTTCATGAAACTCTCGGGAATGAACAAAGGGAAATACGCGTTCACATGTCCCGTTTCCTTGAACATCTTGTCGAGCGCCGCTTGCATTCTCTCCCAGAGAGCGTAACCGTTTGGACGGATGACCATACATCCTTTTATCGGAGAATAATCAGCTAACTTTGCTGCTGCAATAACATCGGTGTACCAACGTGAGTAATCTTCTGAACGTTTAGCTATTCCTTTGGCCATACTCTATTCTGTGCCTCCTAATTTGTATTGTTGTATCCCTGCGCATCAGATACATTTCTAACGCAAACCGTTTACCCTTTCGATTAATTACCTGCTACTCAACTGACAATCACTGTCCAGCACCCAATCGTCCTGCCCGATTTCCACTTTATAACATAGATCAGGGGACGCCATCGATTCCAGGCAGTATAATTCACGCCGCCTTACCCAATGTGGCGCCGATTTATCCAGAACATCGACCAACACACCGCTCCTGCAATGAAGACATTTTGCAGGCTGCTCCTTAAATAACGTCGCCGTCCCTCTCGCTACCAGCGATTTGCTGTTCGTCCATGTCTCTTCATGGGATTTATGTAAAAATTCAACTGATCTTAATCGATTAAAAACTAACCGACCATCCGCAAGGCCGACTCTGCAAAAGAATTCGATCTCATCCCCTGCACTGAAGCGAAATCGTTCCTGCTGATCAGCGTAAATCAGCGCGTAACATAAATCTTCCCAATGGGTCGTACCGATATACGCGTCACTGAAACTTAAAATGTACCCATCGAGCGAAATTGAGGATTCTTTGCTGGTGTAAATTTTTCTGAATCGCGGTTTAACGGCACGAATCGTCGCCCAACAATCGACATGCCGGCCGCGAATACTGTCCAACCAGTCCTCGAACTCATCGAGTTCTTCCAAGAAATCATGAAACTCCTCGTCCGATACCTGTAATTGCGGATGAAAATTGATCTTTTCATCATAAAAATGCTTGCATCCAAAACATTTTTTACCCACATGTGAAAATTTTCGGGGACAACTTTTCCCTTTGTTCAACAGCTCGCACTTCCATTTGAAGAACAAACAACCTTCAGGATAACAATTTTTCACCCGCAACACGTGATAAGCTGAGACCTTATAGTCAAATCGCGCATGACTCTCATGCTTGCATTTGAAAATATCGTGTCGCTTGTACGGATTCGTCATCTGTTCAAACCGATCCTCGCGCTTAAAAATAGGTCGAACTATGATACTATCTATTTAAAATACAATGAATAAAATACAAATAATATTTCTATAATTCAAATACTTTATGTAAAATAGCCACAAATTTCATTGTACAAAACCAATCCTTCTTCCGTTAGGTGAACTCTATCGTTTTCGACCGTGATATAAGGATTTTCATTCTGTTGCAGAAAAATTAATGTCTCTTTGTATCGATCCAAAAAATCATATCCAAACTTTCTTTTAAAATCACTCAAAGAGAAGCCCGACGTCTTCCGTAGCCCTAACATCGTATATTCGATGTGCTGCTGCTCCTGCGATAAGGTCTCGCTCGCTGACACAGCCAACTCACCATGCTTCATACGATCGATGAAAAGTTCAACGTCATCAACATTCCACGACCGTTCGTTGTTTCGGAACGAATGCGCTGATGCACCGAATCCCAAATAGGGTTCGCCATCCCAGTATCTCATATTATGGCGACAGGCATATCCCGGCATGGAATAGTTCGATATCTCATATTGATCATATCCCCTCGTCGCTAAATATTCCATGGTGCCAAGATACATGTCCCGTTCCAGATCTTCTCCGGCCGCCACTACCGTATGGTTGGTGATCATCTCAGCGAACCGCGTACCCGGCTCAATCGTCAGACCGTATATTGACAGATGTTGCAGATCTCTGTCCGCCCCGATGTTTAGATTTTCCAGCCAATCTTCCAGAGTCTGGCCGGGGATACCGTATATCAGATCGATACTAACGTTTTCACCACCTGAATCAACGGCGTTCGATATAGCCCTGATACCGCGACTTGAATCATGTATCCTGCCTAAAACCTTCAAGTCGCTGTCACTGAACGATTGAATTCCGATACTAAAACGGTTTATACCCGACGCTAAAAAATCTCGATACTTCGCTGGAGTTACAGTCTCAGGATTGATCTCAATACTATTTTCCGAATCGCTGCTCACCGTAAAACTACCGTAGATCGCAGTCATGATGCGGAAGATCGCATTGACAGGTAACAACGACGGAGTTCCGCCACCCAGAAATATCGACATTACATGTAATCTCTTTCCACCCAGCAGAGAGGCCCTTCTCTCTATCTCCAGGATCAGGCTATCGACATACGCCTCCATCATGGTTTCATCCGCTGTGATGGAATAAAAATCACAATAATGACATTTTTTCAGGCAAAAAGGAATGTGAATGTAAATTGAGATGTTTTCCATACTGTTCAAATGAAAAACCACAAATTTCATGACTAGAAACTGTGGCTTTTCATCAATTGGTTATAAATGAATTAATATGTTCGATCGATGATATTATTTGATCAATTTCCCGATTCTTTCTAAGCGAATTTTTTTGAGAATCCGATAGAGCGGGGCATCCTTGTCCCATGACCAATAGATGATAAGCGCCTCACCCACGATATTGTCTTCTTTCAGGAAACCCCAGGCACGACTGTCGGCGCTGTTATCGCGATTATCACCCATCATATAATATGCATCAGCAGGCACGAGTAGCGGACCAAAATCGTTCGTGCTTCTGTCTACATGTTCGTAATTTCGTATCGTGTATTCTTTCCCATTGTCCAGTTTCATCCGATAGTATAAAATCGACTGACCCTCGGAAGGATCATATTCGCGTTTTAAATACTCTCTCTCTCCCTCGGGTTTTCCGTCCACATATAAGATGCCGTCCTTCATCTCGATAGTCTGCCCTGGCAATGCGACACACCTCTTAATGTAATCCAATTTGGTGTCCCGCGGATATTTAAACACGATGATATCCCCTCGTTTCGGTTCCTTAAATCCCGGCAACCGAAAATAGGGAATCTTAACATCAATCAGCGGGATCCGCTCCGGAGTGCGTACTCCGTAGATGAATTTATTAACCAGTAGAAAATCACCAATTAATAGAGTGTCTTTCATCGAACCGGTGGGAATTCTGAAAGCCTGTATAACAAAAATCCTGATGATCATTGCGGCTATGAATGCTACCAGTAAAGCTTCTGCATACTCTCTAACTATGTTCTTCTTTTTTCCTTTTGTGACTTTTTTAGACATTATCATCTCCAGAATTTTAAGATCATTTTATTTAAAATGGTGCAGTATCGTATAAAGATACTAATCATCAACTTTCAGCACAGCCAGAAACGCTTCTTGTGGAACGTGAACGCGGCCTAATTGTTTCATCCTTTTTTTACCCTCTTTCTGCTTCTCCAACAATTTTCGTTTACGCGTTATGTCTCCTCCGTAACATTTGGCCGTGACATTTTTACGCAGCGCCCGAACGGTCTCACGTGCGATCACCTTACCACCAATCGCCGACTGGATGGCGATTTCAAACATCTGGCGAGGAATTAATTCCTTTAGTTTCTGACAGATCCGGCGCCCCCAGTCGTACGCTTTTGAGCGATGCACGATCATCGAGAGCGCATCAACAGGCTCCTGATTAATCAGGATATCCAGGCGGATCATATCCCCTTCACGAAAATCGAGATATTCATAATCCAGCGACGCATATCCTTTCGAAATAGATTTTAATCGATCGTAAAAATCATAAATAACCTCGATTAACGGGAATTCATAATGCAGATCAGCACGCGTCGGATCGATATAATCGGTATTCAGATACTTTCCGCGTCGCTCCTGAGCTAATTTCATGATATTACCGATAAATTCCGTCGGCGTCAGAATACTTGCACGTATATAAGGCTCTTCAATCTTCTGAATCTTATCCGGTGTAGGCCAATCGGCCGGATTGTCGACGATGATCACTTCGCCATTCGTCTTGATGATCTTGAACTGCACGCTCGGCAACGTCGTTATTAGATTCAGGTTGTATTCTCGTTCCAAACGCTCCTGCACGATCTCCAAATGCAGCATTCCAAGAAAACCACATCGAAAACCGAATCCGAGGGCGACAGAATCCTCAGGTTCATAAATCAGTGCGGCATCGTTAAGTTGAAACCGCTCCAGGGCGTTTCTTAAATCCTCATAATCCTCATTATCAGCCGGGAATAGACTGCTGTAAACCATTGGCTTGATATCTTTGTACCCGGGCAACGGTTTCTTAGCTGCGTTATGGACAGACGTGATCGTGTCGCCGACCTTCGTGTCCTTAACGTCCTTCACGCCCGCAATCATATACCCCACCTCACCTACACTCAACCGATCGCGCGGCATTTGCTTAAGTCGCAATATCCCCACCTCCATCACTTCGAATACCCTGTCATGCGCAAAAAACTTGACGAGCATACCCGCATCGATACGTCCCTCAAACACACGAATGTAAGCGATCGCCCCGCGGTAGGAATTGAACACGGAGTCAAATATCAAAGCCTGAAGCGGAGCTTGAACATCACCTTTCGGAGGCGGGATCTTGCTAACAATGGCTTCCACGATCTCATGAATACCCACCCCGGTACGCGCGCTGCACAGGTAAATTTCATCTTCATCCACACCAAGTAAATCCATGAGTTGATGCTTTACCAATTCCGTCTGCGCACTGGCCATGTCTATCTTATTGATAACCGGAATGATCGTGAGATCATTCTCCATCGCCAGATACAAATTGCTGATCGTCTGAGCCTCGACGCCTTGCGATGCATCAACAACAAGCAGGGCTCCTTCACAGGCAGCCAGACTTCTGGAAACTTCATAGGTAAAATCAACATGCCCTGGTGTGTCGATCAGATTCAATATATAAGTCTGTTTATTGTCCGCACGATAGTCCATCGTCACGGCATGCGCCTTTATGGTGATTCCACGCTCGCGCTCCAGGTCCATATCATCAAGGACCTGATCAACCATCGCGTTCTTTTCAATCGTACCCGTGTACTCTAAAATACGATCAGCCAACGTCGACTTACCATGATCGATGTGAGCTATTATACAAAAATTTCGTATTGCTTTAATATTCATAAACTCCTCAGTACATAAAGATAATAAATTTATGAATATTTTATATATAAATCAACAAAAATCTACTCCAACCACCTATTAAGTATTTGAGATATTTTTCTTGACGAAAGCATCTCAGTATCGATACCCAAAGCAGTTCAGACCAACTGATACGATTAATCCAGGGGATGCACGATACGGCAACCTCCTCCGGCGCGATCCGCTATTCGAGCAAATCATTGTGGTATCTATAAAAAATGGTGTATAAAATTATATACACCATTTTCAATCCATACCATTACCAGAGCTGAGAATTTATCTGACTACAGGAGATACAGAATAAAAAACAATTTGCGAGCAATAACCAGCGTGCTACTGTGACGTTGAACGAGTTTAATAGACGACAACAGAACCATAACCTATATTGCTTACGCCATATTTGATATACATATACCCGTTCTCCCCCCAATATCTGCTCCAACTGTTCTTGATGATCCAGGCATCCTTGCTTTCGTCCCAACCCACGATCAGAATTGCATGATTCACCTTCGCCGGCTCAGAACAGTCCAAAAAACCCTTCTTCGGTGCTTCATTTTTGTTGAAAACTCCGCCGGTGTAGGACTGAAAAGCAGAACCCACATAAACGGACGCACTGACCGGACCATAGTCGTACACCGCCTGCTTTATCTTATCCACACTCGGCACTTTATCATCGCCATCGACATAGGCCCAGCCACCGAGTTGATAAACGTAATTGTACGAACTGGCACACGGCAAATCCGCGGCTGCATAAGGGAACTCAGATTCCAAAACTGCTCCCGGATTCTTCAGCATATCATGAGGCCACCATCCACCATCACAACCCCAACCCCATGGATTACACGAGACAAGATGCTGCTCAGAGAGATCGACATTGATATTTTGCTCGATCAACAGATTCGATTCAAACGATGCAATGGCGCTAAACGCCCAACAACTTCCGCAGCTCTGCTGATCCTTCACCGAGGTCACCCCATTGTTTGCCCTCCAATCCCAAACCTGAGGGAGACCAACCGCTTCAGCTTCAGCCCTCATCTCTAAACTCTGAGGCTCAATCTTCCCTATGTTGATATCCTTCGCCTCGGTCCACCAGGTATCAGTCTCGCGTAAGCCGCATAACTGGGCTATCGTGAACTGATGCGCGTAATTATAGCCTACATTAAACGTCAACTCCTCCGTCTGAATCTCTTCCCTTAACTTCGCTAACGTTTCCTTAACCTCAGGAGGCGCATTCTCCTCGTTTAATTCCTGTGCTAAGGTTTCACTGAAAACACTGATACTCATACAGAGCATGAGTAGTAAAATTGCCACCCAATGGAGACACTTCATAACAATTCCTCCTTTATTCGTTTTTGTTTGTTTGCCATATAGATGCTGAGACCAACATTCAATACATGGCACGTAATTTTCAGACAACCTGTCATGAGACACTTAGAAGCGACGGTGAACAAAACGACAGCATGAATCAAACATGACATCCGTTACGTCATCTGACGTGTATTTTTACTGAATATCGTTTTATTGGCTGAACCTCACGTTCCCAGGAACGCCTGTATTCCAAAGCGAGCTCACTGTTCCCTGCATCAGATGCTATTAAATAAAACCGTTGAGTTCCGGATGCTCCTAATCGCTTCGATTGAGATACATAGTCTGACCTCTGTTTCTCGACGATCACCTGTGTGTCTATCGCAACGATCTCCCACTTATATCCCGTGGTGGGATTGGATTCTAACGATATAACGACTTCATCACCTTTCGTCATGTAAAATGTCTGACTATGATTTGATTCATCGAGCAGTAATACTTCACCTTCGGGTCGACACATGATGATAACCAAAGTTAAGATCAAGATCATCATGATATATTGCTTCATAATGACCTCCTTCCAAATAATTAAATAGAATAGGGCATGATCTCGATGCGGCATAGCAGAGAATCAAGCACCTATCACTTCGACGGATAACGATGCACAAGCTGGCTTAGCAAGATTATCCTATCACTCTGACGTAGACCGATCGATTATCAATTTTCGGTTACGATATTTCCATACAATTTAACTCCCAAACGCATTCATGCGACATCAGGCACAATGTGTTTCCACTTCCTCGATCGATTTAGGGATGGGAATTCCCAGCACCCGGTGACCCTGTTCCGTTATCAGGACATCATCTTCGATCCGTATTCCTCCAAAATGTCGCATCTCCCATATTTTCTCGTAATTGATGAACTGATCAAATTTCTTTTCCTCTCTCCATTGGTGGATCAATTCAGGAATGAAATAGATCCCAGGCTCAACCGTTATGACCAGTCCCGGCTTCAGCACCTTGGCAAACCTCAGATAAGCCAGTCCGAACTGATCGCTACGTCGTACGCTTTCATCGTATCCGATGTAATCTTCTCCCAGATTTTCCATATCATGCACATCCAAACCTAAAAGATGACCCAGGCCGTGGGGGAAAAATATAGCATGCGCCCCAGCCGCCACCAGTTCCTTCACATCGCCTCTTAAAAAGCCTAAATCCTTCATACCGCGCGCTATAATCTCGGAGCAATGGAGATGGATCTCCTTGTACGCCCGTCCAGGCTTCATCATATCGATCGCTCCCAACTGTGAATCCAACACAATTTGATATATATCTCGCTGAATACCGCTAAACTTTCCACTCACCGGGAACGTACGCGTAATGTCGCTTGCGTAATGAAGTGATGATTCCGCTCCTGAATCCAGTACCACGATGTCACCACTTTTCATTAAATTATCGTGCCCGTGATTGTGTAACGTTTCACCATGTATGGAAAATATAATCGGAAACGAAGGGTAGCTGCCCTTCGATAGTACCAATCCTTCTATGGCAGCGCTCACTTCGCGTTCATAAATACCAGGTCTGGTCATTCTCATCGCCAGTACATTCATCTCATAACTTATCTCCAACGCCTGCTCAATTTGATCGATCTCTCCATTTGTCTTAAACGTACGCTGAGCAGCAATCGCTAAAATAAGTTCGCGTGACGAATATTTATTGATCATATGGCTACGAATTCCTGTCAGTTTACTCAACCACATCATGTTATCATGCCGGTACTGAGGCAAAAAATGAATCTTCCGCTTGCTCTTCAATGCTTCCTCTGTCTTTTCCGAAATCCTGTGCAGCGGCGCTGTCTTACTAATACCGGACCTCCTGGCTTTATCAACTACCTTTTCCTGCGGTCCCATCCATACGATATCATCAACCGTGAAATCATCACCGTACAGTATCTCCTCACCCGATTCACAATCGATCAGCATCGCGAAACCTGGTGCGTCAATACCAACATAGTACAGGAAACTACTGTCCTGACGAAATTCAAAGGTGTTTCCGGTGTAATTCATCGGACTCTCATTATTCCCGGGAAGTAAGATAAGCCCGGACGCGACGCGTTCTCTTAATTGATGTCTTCTATTGACGTAGGTCTCTGTGTCGAACATGGCAAATTCCTTTTCAATGTAAGTAAGAATGGTAAACTCATTACTCGTATTTTTATATGATAAGTGTCCTTTTACTTATTTTAAATTTGGATGAAGCTGTTCGCCGTTTGTATGATGCGATATTACACCGCTAGATGTTCGAAATAACGAAACGTGCAGAGGAACTGACAGCAAATCAGGTTTAAGATGTCGTCTCAGCATATCATGATGTCGGATGATATGCATATCGGATGTCATGGCATTAATAATATATGAATACTGCAATTCTATGTCAAGCGAAAGTTGACATTACACAAAAAATTATTTTATTTAGTTGAAATTTAGGATTTTGTTTTATAAGTTAATAGTTATATCAACCGACATCAACAGAACACATATTCTTTTATTTCGAGGCATCATTTGTATAAATTAGTACTGTTGCGACACGGAGAAAGTGTCTGGAACAAAGACAACATATTTACAGGCTGGACCGATGTGGATCTTTCGGAGAAGGGCATAAATGAAGCGATCTCGGCTGGAAAGATGCTATTCGAACTCGGTTTTGTCTTCGATATCGTCTTTACATCTGTCCTGAAACGCGCTATCAAAACAGCCTGTCTGGCTTTAGATCAAATGGATCTATTGTGGATCCCGGTCATCAAGTCGTGGCGCCTGAACGAGAGACATTATGGTGCACTGCAAGGATATAACAAGGCCGAAATGGCAGCAAAATTGGGTAAAGAGCAAGTCCATCTCTGGCGACGAAGCTACGATGCACGACCACCAGCGCTCACGAGATCAGATGAACGCTATCCTGGGCATGATCCCCGATATCGATCGTTGCATGAGGCGGAAATTCCCCTCACCGAATCGCTAAAAGATACAGTACAGCGTTTCCTTCCTTTTTGGCACGAAACGATCGTCCCCGCAATCAGGACAGATCAACAAGTATTTATCGTCGCTCATGGAAACAGCCTCAGAGCTCTGGTAAAACATCTTGACCATGTATCAGATGAAAAAATCATCGATCTCAATATACCCACAGGTATTCCGCTTGTCTATGAGCTGAATGATCAACTGGAACCGCTGCGACATTATTATCCGGAAAGTAAGACTCTCGCAGACAATGATAGCGACATTCGGGGTAATCATGAAAATATCAAATAGTGATAATCAGATTCGATCTGTCCACTTCGTTGCGATCCTCTGACACGACGATTTAAATACCGTAATGACGATCAAGTTCACAACATGACTAACATGAGGATTTTTCAATGAAAAAATATGCATTTCTGTTTCTCCCCATCATCATCTTCATCAGTTGTATGTCAACCAGCGACAGCCGCTATGAGGATTTTCACCCTTACCTGAATCAATACGATTCAAACAAGACGTTAGGTGCCATCGTCACTGAAGATTCAACGATATTTCGACTGTTCGCGCCCCGCTCTACACGGGTAACTCTGCAGTTATTCGATGATTACTATTCGTCCGATCATACCGAATATGACATGAACCGCGACGATAACAGTATCTGGGAACTAGGGTTCAATGGTCAACTCTATGGAAGCTACTACGGGTATCGCATCTGGGGACCAGAAGGCGATGGAGAAATGTTCAATCCTGATATCGTAATCGCTGATCCCTACTCCAAAGCCGTCGTAACCCAAAATAATTATCACCATGCCGCCAGGAGTCTGCTTATCGATGACACATTTGAATGGAGCGATACGGACTGGAAGACGCCCCCTATCTCAGACATCATCATTTATGAGATGCATGTCAGAGACATGACCGCACACCCTTCATCCGGGTGTAGTGCAGCCGGGACTTACACAGGGCTTACAGAAAAGGCCATAGAGGGAGGTATCGACTACCTGATCGATCTGGGTGTAAACGCGGTGGAATTATTACCGATACACGATTTTGCCAATATCGAATTACCTTATAGAGACAGCACCACTTTCATCGAAAACACCTGGAATCCCTATGAAGGGAACCATTGGGGATATATGACTTCCTATTTCTTCGCACCTGAATCGTATTACGCACACGGTGAATCATTGACAAAGAATGATTTCTGTGGCCAAACCGGCGAGCAGATCAGCCAACTGAAAACATTGATTAACACCTTTCACCAAAATGGAATAGCAGTCATACTCGACGTGGTTTATAACCATGTGTCACAGTACGATTACAATCCTTTTAAATATATCGACAAGAAATACTATTTCCGACTCGATCAATTTGACAATTTTCTGGGATACAGCGGTTGCGGCAACGACTTTATGACGGAACGACCGATGGCAAGACGCCTGATTATCGATAGCATCACATATTGGGTGAGGGAATATCATATCGACGGCTTTCGTTTCGATCTCGCCTATCTGATCGATCCCATCACCTTACAGGAGATCTATCGAGCTGTACGCGAGATCAATCCCAATGCCTATATCATCGCCGAACCCTGGGGCGGAGGTTACGATCCTGCGGGATTCTCGAGGATGGGATGGGCAGCATGGAATGATAAATTCAGAAATGGCGTAAAGGGACAAAATCCGTACGACAACCATGGTTTTATCTTTGGAGAAAAGGAAAAAAACACCAATTTCAGCGATCTTCAAAATTTCATCGTCGGCACACTCGAATCAGGCGGTGGATTATTCCAGACCTCCCACCACTCGATCAATTACCTCGAATCACACGACGATCATACCATGGGCGACTTCATTCGCATCGCATCAGGGGAAGTCGACCCGTCAAAACGAATTCTGGATGTGGCTGAACATGCTAAACTCTCCCCAAAACAGATGTTAATAAATAAACTGGCCGCCATTTACTTATTAACATCACAGGGAGTCCCCATGATCCATTCGGGCCAGGAGTTCGCGCGCAGTAAAGTGATTCAAAAAACCGAGGCACCCGATACAAATTGGGGCTATATCGATCATAACAGCTATGAAAAAGATAATTTCACCAATTATATCAACTTCGATCATGCAAAGGTTAACCGTGAGCTGGTCGACTACTATAAATCATTGATTCAGATCAGGACTCAGCATCCGGCGTTTAGAAAATCATCACCGGCGGACATCGAATTTATCTCGTGCGATAATCCCTATGCGTTCGGTTACAGGATATCAGGCTCTTCAAGTGGCGATGACAACGATTTTATGGTCTTGTTGAACGGTGATGCGCAGCAAGCGGCAGTCTTTTCACTGGAACTGTCGGGTTGGTCATTACTCACGGATGAGCACACGGCCTCAATTACACCGATCAAGGAGCTGACTGACGATCACCTGTCTGTGCCCCCAACATCAGGATACATACTGATGAGGTAAATTTGCTCAGTCATTTTCACAAAAAAAAGAGGAAGACAAAGATGTCTTCCTCTGATTTAAATCTCTCTTGAATAATCAACTACATCACAACGCAGATTCATCCTGAAATTGCTTGTATAGCTTGATAACTGCAGGAATGTAATCTCGTGTTTCGGCGTATAAAATACCATCTGCCTTATTGCTTGCCAACCATCTCGAGGCTGTCTTCTCACCTCCGTTGTAGGCGGCTAAACCACCATCAAGGTTGTAATAAGATATCAACGTAGATAAATATCTCGATCCCATTCTGATATTATATATCGGATCTTCGAGTATCTCCTCCGCAGTCGACCATGTAATCCCTTCATATCGCGCCAGATACATACCCGTAGCTGGCATGATCTGCATCAGCCCGATCGCACCGGCATGCGATTTAATTTTAGGATTCCATGTCAATGCACTCTCATGGGTTATCGTTGCACAAATTAAATCGAGATCTAAATTTGTATATTTTACACTCATCTCGTATATCTCATTGGCAATTTCATATTTTTTCTCAGATGGCATTGTCTCGTTGTATGTCGTAATGATCCGCATGATTTTTTGGATACCGTACTGACGTACACTGTCCACGTTCATGGCAGCTCGGATATCCTGCAACGCTCGCTCAAGATGCCTCATCTTCTGCGTTGTCTTATCGGAATCATCAAAATAACGAAACGAGAATCCAATCACCGAAAGCGAAGTGAAAACTATCAAGAGAATCTTCAATGACGCTTTAATATTTAGATTCTTCTTGTTCATTCGCATTCTCTCCTTATTTGTTAACGGTCTGTTTAAACTAAAAGTTAGTAAAGTTAATCAATTATACGTTAAGTGTCAAGCACTATTTTATTTAAATTATTTATTTTTACGAATAAATAATAATTTATTGCTTATTTATTAAAAATTTGAACAGATTGTTTTTATCGTTGTATTTTAACGAGGTGATATTCGAAAAGTTTCATTTTGTTCAAATTTAATGAATTCGATAATAACATTGTGTGATCTGTATCAAATAAGAGTTATTTAAAGAAAACTACCCTGTGCGAAAGAAAAATTAGCTTGACTTAACAACAGCAGGCTTCGGTGATGGGAAATCACTTCGTAACAAGGGAAAGTAACCTTCAATTTAATTTGGGGAGTTCCTGTTCAATTATAGCTATTATTTCTAAGCGCTTCAAGAGTTAATTTCTGCTTTCGATTTGATCTTATCGAAGTAGAAATAGACGGGAAGGCCGGTTCCGATAAGAACAATCGTGGCTAAGACACCACCCAGCGGATAGGCGATAAACGTGCCATAGGCAAGATAGAGTTGCACGATGATCGAAACGATAGCCATAAATTTCCAATACGGAGCATGATAGGTCGGCGAATAATCATCCCTTCTCTTCAGGATAAATATCACCATATAAACCAGTGCGTTCTGCAGTAAATAGGATAATGTAAAATAACCAAGCAGCTCTTCGATATTACCGATGAACAACAACATGATGGCCAGACCCGATTGAAGCATGATCGACCAGTAAGGTGTGCGATATTGGGGATGTACTTTCGAGAAAATCGAGAAGAACATCCCGTCTTTGGCGATCGCATACTCGATTCGTGGCTGCACCATAATACAGGCGTTTGTCGCGCCGATCATGGAAATAAATGCGGCTATGGCTAAGAAACCACCTGCAATTTTAGCAAAACCAGGGAGGTACTGAAAAGGATTCACAAATTTTCCGCTAAATCCGAGTAGGTCACTCTGGGGGATGATCGCACTGGTCGCCAGCGCCAGTAAAACATATGCCAGCATGATACCGAATACGGATCCGATCAGCGCTCGTGGTAAATTTTTAGTCGGCTCCTTGATCTCTCCGGCCATATATAAAATGTTAGGAAAGCCAGCGTAAGACCATGTGGTAGCCGCTACTCCGGCTACCAATAAGGTAAATAAGTTTGTCGTTGATGTACCACGGTGCATCACGAACGTCAAATTGCCAGAATCATAATAAAACATGCCCCAGATAATGAGCAGTATCAACGGAGATATTTTGGCAAGCGTCAAAAAAATCTGCAGATTACCGCCCTGTCGTACATCACGATAATGAACCATCGTGAGTAAAATAATGATTAAGGCAGCTAACAGCTTGCCCTG
Organism: Candidatus Zhuqueibacterota bacterium; assembly: GCA_016926625.1. Lineage (GTDB taxonomy): Bacteria > Zhuqueibacterota > Zhuqueibacteria > Thermofontimicrobiales > Thiofontviventaceae > Thiofontadaptatus. The sequence goes on along the minus strand of JAFGOE010000013.1, from coordinate 8,755 downwards.
TATCGTACTATCCAGAGGAGGATAAAAATAAGCCAAAGCAGAACTGGCGCTGAGTGTAATGATGGTGATGGATGGCGTATCGCTCGTCCAAAAAACAGTCCAAACATACAGAAACGCCAGGGGTTTGCTACCAGCTTTCTTCAGATAAAGATAACCAAATCCCTCTTCAGGGTAAGCCGAGCCAAGTTCAGCGAGAATCAATATTTGGGGAACCCAGATCAAACCCCCGATAAACCATGCAAGGACGGCCAGCATTGGACTGCCAGCCTCCCGTGCGACGATCGGTACTGTGATAAATACACCGGAGCCGATCACCGTACCAACGATGATCGAAATCATATGTCCTAAATTCAATTTGCGAACTAATTCAGCAATAACTATCTCTCCTGTTCAATTTTGTCTATAAACTGGATCAGCTGCTCCAGTACAGCCATCGTACTCTTCTCTCTGACTAATTCCCGCGAACCCTGAAAAAGATAATGCTTAACCAGAATTTCTTTACTCCAACCAGTACCAATAAAAACAGTTCCCACGGGCTTCACTGTACTCCCTCCGGCAGGACCGGCGATGCCACTGATGGCAATGCCGTAATCAGAATTCATCAGACGTATGACGCCTTTCACCATTTCGGTCACAGTTTCGTTGCTCACTGCTCCAAATTCGGCTAGAGTAGACGGTTTCACGCGCAGTAACTTACTTTTCATCGAGTTATTGTATGTGACGACTCCTCCGATAAAGACTCGAGAGGACCCCGGTACATCGGTGATCAGCTTGGCAATCAATCCGCCGGTGCATGATTCAGCGGTCGCTAAGGTTCGAGATGACATCGATAGCCTCTCGACCAGGTATGAATAGGTCATCGACCCCACCTCGTCCATTTCATTTGTTTAATATATCTATTTCTCCTTCGCTGCGTGCGATTATCACAGCACCACACGAATCGCTGTAAACATTGATCATCGTACGCGTCATATCTAATATTCTGTCCACTGCCAGAATCAATCCGACTCCCTCTAACGGCAAACCCACGGCTTTGAGAACAACGGTGATCATGACTAATCCGGCAGAAGGAATGCCCGCGGCGCCGATAGATGCCAGAAGCGCCGTAATGACAATGACGAACTGTTCTGCAAATCCCAGCTGAATACCATATGCCTGCGCAATGAACATCGCCGCAACACATTCGTATAGCGCTGTCCCGTCCATATTGACGGTTGCACCGAGCGGTAACACAAAACTGGTGATCTTATTGGATACACCGGCGTTCTTCTCAGCACATTCCATAGTCAATGGCAGTGTGGCCGATGACGAACTGGTTGAAAACGCCGTGATCAGCGCGGGCAACATGGCCCTTAAATGTCGTATCGGTCTTACCCTGCCGATGAACTTCAAAATCAACGGTAAAGTAATGAAGAAATGAATGGCCAGCGCGGCCAGCACTGTGATAAAATACCTCATCAATGGTGCAAATGCATCGAATCCGGTCGAGGCGACTATCCGGGCGATCAATCCAAATACACCAATCGGTGCGAATTTCATGATGATGTTGGTCATGCCCATCATCACCCTGAAAATTGCCTCCCAGAAATCGGTAAGCATCTCATTGTATTTGGGTGGGAGTCTGGTTATCAAATATCCGAACAGCAGACAAAAGAAAATAATCGGAAGTATATCCCCATCAACCGCTGATTTGATGGGATTCGTCGGGATCATGCGAATGAAAATGTTGATTAACGAATCGGCTCCGGTGTCCTGAAAATCGTCGATGAAATCACGACTCGATGCCTCCAGGCCCAACTTATCCTTCACCGGCATCCCATGTTCCATCCCCGGTTCGATGAAATTGACTAACATCAAACCCGTTAAGATAGCCAGCAAACTCGTACTTATGTAGTAAAGGAACGTCTTGCCGCCTATCTTTCCCAATGAACCAGAGGTACCGATTCCGGAAACACCGGTAATGATCGATGAGGCGATCAGTGGCACGATGATCATTTTTAAAGCGCGTATAAAAAGGACGCCCAAAAAGTCGAATATATCGTACCACCTCACTAATCCACCAAGACTGGACTCCTCACCAGCTAACATACCAGCGATAATACCCACGGCAAACGCTATAAAAATTTGCCAATGCAATTGCATGTGAAGAATTTTACGCAGCAGTCGTAACAGCATCTTGATATCCTTAAGATAGGTAACATGTCTATGAAGAAATGATATGATCGTGTCTGCTGAAAGGAACTCGCGTTAACAGCGTGATTCAGAATTTTCCAGTTCCTGTTCATCGCAATAAGCAACCTCAGCACCTTTGCCTGGTAGTCCGACAAGACACCGGCTTCACTCTATGTGGACTTCATGAACGAACGTTGATAAAGCAGAGAAGATCATCAACCGATTGAATCCGCTCATCATTGGACGATCACGCTAATCGCCATGAATGATCTTAAGATCACGACGTCATTCCGCATCCGGGGTATTCGACATAACCTGTTGCCCCCCTGTATTTACCGTACTGGAATAGTTATCTAATAGTATATCGATGATCGGATTAACTTCGAAAAACATCTTCTTTTCCGGCCCATAGAGAATGATCAAGTTATTATCATATAATTCCTTATGCTTCGGATCGTTCAGATCCACTGAGGTTTCTTTGTTTTTAATCTCAAGCAGTAATTTCTTTTGATCATCCGTCAATGAGTTTTCGTAAATTCGCCTACGCCGCTGGATCACCCTGTCCTCTAAATCTTCAAGCTTGATCTTCTGTCGTTTCGGAGAGAAAAAGAAAATCCAGATGTACCAGAACGGTTTGTAATACCATAACCAGTGAATGACTTGCCGGGATGAGATTAACGCACAATGTCGCGCCAAATCCAATAGTTCATACGGTACACCACCACTGTAATGAATGAGCTGCTCGATGATCGGCTCAGGACGATCGAGCAGTTCATAGCTGACGCGATTAAGCAAGATATGACGCATTCGATCATAATTCCATGCAAGTTCGTTGCCTCGCTTCCAGGCGTAAAAGTTAGGCAAAAAATAGATCTCTGAGTAATTTCTGCGAATGACGTTTATGTTCGGATTGAAGTATAGCTCGGCAGGTGCTGTAAATATGATAAAACATTTGATACCATTTATCGGAACCACCTTCTCTTTAAACAAGGTAATGACCTTGTCGGCCTCCATCTTGTCCATGCCCACCACGACCAGAAGAACATCCTTTCGTTTTTTCTTTTTAATCTGAGCCGTAATATTGTTGATCCAGATGGTCATCGTGAGGGGTTCCACATCCGCTGGCTTTTTTTTAGTGACCGTCGCCCTTTTATCAGTGTAGCGACTATTATCAACCCAGCGCTCATTGAACACGTCCCGCTCCGGAACGGCCGTCACTTCAACTATCTCATTCCAACTCGTCCGGAACAACAGGAAATCATTAGCCTCTCTCACGTCCTCCAATTGAGCCAGCCCTACCTCTTTGGCGATATCGACAACATTTTGCAGCATTTTGGCAATCAGAATGCTGATATCGACAGCTCCCGGAAAAAACTTGACGTAAAAATGACGCCTGATCTCACTGTCATCACTCAACTTAAGCATCTCAGTGACTTTCCCGCATCCGCGAGGCCCAGCCAGTATGATCTTCGGATTTTCGAGCTCAGAGAGTAAATGCTCTTTAATCTCCTCAATAGGACTCGTTTCCCCCCTGTCGACGTAAAATTCCTCAAGCCAATCCGCAATCGTACTCTTAGGATTGCACCAATTCAAAGCATGGTACACATTTCTTGCAGGCTTTCGCTCGAACAGGCCATTCATCTGCTCCTCCCGACGTTATTGTCTACAATATAGTAAGTTAAAGAGCCAAATGCAATAAAAATGTGACCAGCACCTCATGCCTGATCCGCTTCGAGAATTTCTTAATTACAAATCTGAATCGTTCACAACATTTTTGTATCTCAACTACGCCATCTCATACAAATCACGAGGTAAACGATAACTAGAGTAGTTTATATCTATTTTATTTTCAATATGTTAAACTATCATTTATTTTATGGCATGCAAATTGTATATTTCGCTCATGTCAACACCAAACGTTACCTGATGTATCCGGTTTGATAATCGAATAGAATGACTTCTATCGTCATGTTCAAAATCGTTTTACCTAAAAAAGAAAGAACCGCTTCATTCAGACCCATCCAAGCGGAATACGAATTATTGGAAGAGAGTTCCAGTGCAACTGTAATCAGGAGATAGTCGATGAAAAAAATATTTATCGAGTTAACGAAGGACCAGGAAGAATACCTCAAACAAGTAAGTAATATCTGTAAACGAGATACATCCGACTTTATTCGCGAAGCCCTTATCTGTTTATTACCGCTGGACGAATATATGCAGATCAAAAAGGACTTTATTGTGCTGAGAGATAAAAATTGCAAGGATATTGATGCTGCTGAATTTGAGCGGATAAAGAAGCGAATCGATGAACTCAACGCAAGTACGGGTAACCGATTGAAACGAATCGGTTTAATAAAAAATTAACAGGCCCTGAACTCGATGATATCGCCAAAAAGCAACGGTAGAACAAATCATCGGTCTATTTCAAATTTAATAACACGACTCATCCAACTGCTGACGTACTCTTTTCCTCTTCGCGCAGGCTGATATTTACATTTCAAGGCAGCTAATTTAGCTGCCTCTGCACATAATTCACTCTTTGTCGTATTTTCTAAGACGACGACCTCTGTCACGTCGCCGTTTTCATTGATGTGAACGTGTAATTTGATAATTCCCGTCACCCCGCGCCGATAATCCTCTTGAGGATATTCAGGAATGACTTCCTTTAGCAACCGTGCGGGTAGAGTAGGAATTATCCCAAAACCCGATATCCCATTGTCGAATATGCTGTTGAATTGAGAACTCTGTTCGAATGCAACGATCGTTTCATCCGTCGGTATCGATTCGTCCTCCGAAGGAATGGGTACAACTGGCCTCGATGGCGGCGGATTAAAACGTATCTGTCGCGTTACGGGTATATCTTCAATTTCAATCGTGATCTGTAGGCTTTCCGTGATCGGTCGCTGGAACTTGAACGTGGGAAATAAATGAAGAACAATCAGAATCATCATGATTGAAATGATCATCGATCGCTCTAATAACAATCGATGATTCGTGTCATTTCGTCTGCTCATTCTATATTCAAAAAGTTTCCTTTGTGTCTAATCGCTGTACTTCTTCTAGATGATTTCAAATGCATCGTTTTTAAGCCATCCGGTTTTACCATCCGTTAGTCGAATTTGTGACCAGCTATCGATCGCACGTGTTAATTTAACTTTAGATCCCTCATGTAAGGAAAAAATTTCGGTTCCGTTCTCTTCCGGAGAACTATAAACAATGACCTTAGGAACTAATATGATCCCGTAACGGGTATGATTCATTTCGTGAATTTTCATGTATAACAGAAGAGATGATAAGATCAGAACGATGACAAAGACATAGGTGATAACTTTCGTCATCATACGAAATGAACCAAGCTTAACTAACATCATGATAATAATTAATACGACTGTCATGATATATGCGATCAGCACGATCATGGATAAACTATCAATGCTGAATAGATTTTTTATCCTTTCGACGAATTTAGAAAAGAAAAACTGCGGCGGCGACTGTATTTTATCGATGACCCTGAGATTCGCTAATTGAAGATTGTACTGAATATCTTCATTATCAGGCAGCAAGCGAGTCGCTCGCTCATAGTTCAATATCGCCTTACCAATGTCTATCTGCTTATAATATGCATTCCCGAGGTTGTAATACACTTCCCACGATTCGTATCCGTTATCAATAATCTCTTCATATAGTCCGATAGCCTCCTGGAAGTTCGCGTTCTCATAGGCTTCGCTGGCCTGCTCAAACAGATGGCTGAAGTGGTCGGCATAAACTACACTCCACCTCATTACGATCAAACTGAATATCAAATAGGTTACTGCTCTTCGCATCATCTTACCTGCCGCTTTATCCCTTAAATTCTATTTTATGCTTCTCTCGATTTTACTGATGACCATTTGAGCCTGCTCGTACAATTGATTCATCTCCTCTGTCGTCGAATCCGACGGTGCAAATCGCTGATAATCGCAGCGATTAATACAATCCATGAAAGAGGCGACCGTCTCCTGGTCTATGCCCTTCTCCCTCATCATCGCCTCCAGTTCGTCCGTAATTATCCCGGCTGCGGATAAATTGAGCTTATCGGCTAAAAATCCGATAAGTGCTCGACTCGTTTCGGCGTAAAACTCCTTCTGGGTATCCTCTTGTAATAACGACCTGGCTCTCCGGAGTCGTTTCCTGGCTAACTGATTCGCCTTCCTGTTCCTCGCATAGGCCTGGTTCTCATACATCTTATCCATATGTCTCCGCTGCAATATCGCTGCAATCATCAACACCAGCGGCAGCAGCAATCCGATTATAAAAAACGGACTCTGATAGAAAAAGTGTCCTTGCCTTCTCAATTTGGGTATGTTCCGCTGAATAAACCGTATGTCCTGCCCTAACAACTTAACCTCTTCTTTGCTCAATCCCGCTCCGGCAACGCTCATTTCGTCATCACCCTGAAGCACATCGATCACCAGCTCGCTGGTCCGAATCGTCTCGTAACTGCTAGTGCGTGGATTGAAAAAGTTAAATTCAATGGGTCTAATTCTTTGTATCCCTGGAAACCGCGGAATTAATACGTATTCCATCACTTTGCTGCCCGCTATACGGTTCCCCGTTCGCTCGATCGATCTCGATATTTTTGGATCGTACTTCTCGAAATCAGGAGGTATGTTCACTTCAGGCTCAGGCAGCATCTTGATGTTTCCGGTACCCTTTAATGTTAACTTCAATGCGATGGCATCGTTTGTCTCGACCGTTTGCTTATCCACAGCGGCAGCCATAGTGTAATCTCCGACTGCTCCGGAAAATGAGGCCGGTCTGCCGGTCTCTGGCAGCGGTAATACCTCGATATTGACAGGCGATGAAAATACATCTGCCTTGATCGAACGACCAAAAAACGGATCATCGAAAAAACTATCGAATATCGATCGTCGCTGGTTCTGAACCCGTACATCACACTGGATTTGCATGGATCCTACCGTCTTTTTGCCTGCATCGGTGGGGAATAACGCCAGCTTACGGATTTCAGCCACGATGTATTCCTTACCATTGTACATCTCTCGCTTCGTAGGGGGTGGATTGGGTAATTCAAACTCCTCAACCCAAAAACCTTCCATATCCGGCTGCTTCGAAATTCCGTAGCTCGTCACCGTAACCGCCGTGTAGATCTTATAGCTCAAAATGACGGGTTCATTCACATACACCCTGCTCTTATCAATAAACACACGCAGTAGTAAATTATCCTTCAGATCACTCGTACCCTGAGCCGAAGCATCTGGCCTGCTGCGGGGACTCGATCCTCTCTGGCCTGCACCACCCGCAACGATCTCGATCGTCAGCTTATTACTCGATATCTTATTCCCGTTGTATGAAATTTCTGCAGGACCAATCTCAAATGTCCCCACCTTCGTCGCCATATAGGTAAATGAATAGGATTTCGATACCGACATGCGACCGTTGATAAATTGAATGTTCTGCGATGTACCTGAACTACCCATGTACGTTGCAAACTCTTCCATGTTCGGCAAAACGGGATCTTCCTTTACCGAATTCGCCTTCGAACCCGACAGTTCAATCGTGTACGTGAATGCCTGGTCGATGGCGACCTGCTGCGCATTTACAGTCGCCGATATCTCAATCTCCTGGCCATGCAATGCTCCCGCAGTCAGAAGAATGACTGGAAGTGAAATATTTAGCAGCTTGTTTATAAATTCACACATCATTTGTTCACCATTTCATCTCATATAATTAATTGTTACGCTGCATCAAATATGTCGATCAAGCGAGACACACGTGACAATCGGAACAGTACGAAATCAGCATCATTTACCAATCTTTAAGCACACGCGACCTCTGTCCCGTCGCCTGTCGGGCACGTTCTTTTTGTAAATCCTGTTCATCATTTTCCAATGCGTTCAGGATGCGCTCGGCCTCTTCCCTGGATATCTCCTGCTCCTCTTGAGCTTGCTGCTGCTGTTGTTGTTCTTCCTGTTGCTCCTGCTGTTCCGGTTGCGGCTGCTGATCCTGTTGTCCCTCTTGTTGCTCTTGCTGTTGTTCTTGCTGTTGCTGCTCTTGCTGCTGTTGCTGACCTTCCTGCTGTTGCTGCTCTTGCTGTTGTTGAGGATTCTGCTGCTGATTTTGCGCCTGATCTTTTAATTTTCGCCGTACATACTCAAGATTATACTTCGCATCCTGATCGTCGGGATTAAGCTTCAACGCCTGTGTGTAGGCCAGAATACTCTCTGGTAATTTGTCCATCCGATACAGAGAATTTCCGATATTGTAATAAGCCTTCGATTGCGTGTAAATATCATCCGCTGATAACGATTTTTCGTATTCCCCAATTGCTTCTTCATATTTCTTCTTCTTGTACTGCGCGTTTCCTATGTTAAACTGTATCTCAGGTGTGCCGGGTCGATCCACTAACGCATCCTGATATCGATTCAAGGCCTCATCATATTTTTGTTCGGAGTACAACGTATTCCCTTCCAATACCTTGGATCGTATATTTTGTGAATAGGAATTTACAGGTAGCGTACTCAACACGAAAATGGCGATGAATAAATACCTCATCTTAATCAAACCTCCCCATCCATTCTTTCTT
>JAFGOE010000012.1 GCA_016926625.1 Candidatus Zhuqueibacterota bacterium | reverse complement strand
TAATTATCGTCAGAAGCAAGTAAAAAAATTAATTTTTCCGAACCATACGGTGGTGTTCGTCATACTATCAGATGCTTTTGGTTATGTCGCGACTTCCCGGTTTGACCAGCGGGATCCTACGCGAGCATAACGGACATTCATCCGGTGTGTAAGTGATCACATCCATTGTCAGTAACGAGAACCCTTCCGGATTAAATCTAACCTTCCCTGCACTCCTGTCGACTATGTATCCGACACCGGCCAATGTTACATCATTTTCCTCCACCAGACCGACCACCTCTTTCACAGAACCGCCTGTGGTGACTACATCCTCCACCACCAGAACATGATCATCAGCGAAAAACTGAAAACCTCGTCTCAATGTCATTTTCCCCTGCTCACGCTCTGCAAACATCGATCTCACTCCCAGTAATCGCCCTACCTCCTGCGCAATCACTATGCCTCCGATCGCCGGTGCGATCACGACGGATACCTGTTTATGTCGGTAATGATCCGCTATCTTAGAACAAAGACGCTCCGTGTACTGTGGATATTGTAACACCCTGGCACATTGAAAATATTGCGGACTGTGCAAGCCTGATGATAAAAGGAAATGACCCTCCAATAACGCCTTCGATTGTCTAAAAATATTCAGGATCTCTTGTTTTTCCACACGTTACTCCATACTTATATTTTTAAATCGATTTATCTCATCTCTCAATGCCTTGCATCGCTCGGCTACCCTTTGCATATAATCTTCAGGCTCAGATGAATATAGAATGCCGCGACTCGAATTGAAGAGTGAACTTGTTGTCGACGATTCAAAGCTATATCGGACAGATAACTCCAAATCTCCGCCCTGAGCTCCGATACCAGGAATCAGAAACGGGATGTCAGGAACCAGACGACGAATTTGTCTCAGTTCATCCTCATGAGTAGCCCCCACTACGAGACAGCAGTTATTCAGTCGGTTCCATTCCCGCGCTTTCAAAGCCACCTGCTCATACAACAGGACTCCATCGTGGTTTAAATATTGAAAATCCTGAGCGCCAGGATTGGATGTGAGACACAGGATGAAAACACCCTTATCCTCACGCTCAATGAAAGGAGCAATGCCATCGAAACCCAAATACGGATTCACAGTGACCGCATCGAACGGTAGTTCGGAAAAAAACGCCTGGGCATACATTTTCGATGTATTGCCAATATCAGCCCGCTTGGCATCTGCGATGCGAATAGTATCTCCGGGTATCATATCGACAATGTCCGATAATAAACGCCAACCTTCCACCCCTGTCGCCTCGTAAAAAGCCGTGTTCAACTTGTATGCAGCAGCATACTCGCTCGTTACATTGATGATCTCCCGGGCAAACACATACAAAGGCTGCTTTTCTCTTAAGAAAGATGAGGGGATTTTCGCAATATCCAGATCCAAACCCACACATACGCAGCTATTCTTGTGCTTACATACATCTTCCAGACGGTCGTTAAACCTCATAACGCTCTCTCCATCAATACACCGACTAAACCTACGAGTAAGGGTACTGTCAAATTATCAATACTCCTGCGCGTTCTCAATTCGACGTATGTCCCGATTATTGAAAACAGCAGCGCTAACTTTATCATTAAACTGATATCCCAACCACCGCTGTTGATCAATAAATATACAAAACAAGCGATGGACGACATGACCAAGAACGCTATGCTCCCTCCCAGGCTTTTGTTCTCACTGATCTTCTTGATCGGATACGCACGCCCTATCAGCGCGGCGAAACCATCGCCCCAGACCATGGCCATGATCCCGAGATACGGTAAAATAAGTTTGGGAGTCCAGTAAAATGTAAAAAAGGTCAGTATCGTAAGCGAGATCGAATAATAAACAGTGCCGGGATTTTTTTCCTCCAATTCCATCGCCTTGAATATCGTGTAGCGGTATGATAAATAGTTAACGATGATAAAGGTGATCGGCGGAACAATGGCTATATACCAGTCCGTAAATAAATAAAATGCGCATATCACCCAATTTCCGACACCAATATGGATAATTTTTCGCGTCGTGAATTCCGAGATTTTTAAATATTTTTTCAATAGCGTCGCTGCAAATATAATCGCAAACACAAAGACGAATGATAATACGACGGCGACTATCTGGCTATCCATGTAACTACTCCTTTCGAGGTTTAAAAAGAAGCTGATGTTCTACCTTTTCTTAAAATCACCCAACGCGATGAACATGGATTCTCGCTATGGAATGAGAAAAGAAGCGGACACATTGACGAAAACAACTACTCATTTTTAACCCATAACCGTCTGGCAATGTAATCATTGTCGATTCGATAAAAATAAGTGTCATCATCGTTCAAATAATTATTAAAAATTTGGTAGCGACTCAGTAGTTCGACTCTATCAAAATATGTGGGCAACATCTTGCTAAGCCGCTTTAACTCGTCATTGTCCTGTAAAACGAGATAATTGGGACAATGGGAAATGATCCTCTCTAATTCGGTGTCACCCTTGAATATAATACTCAGCGCCCTGGTCTGTAATTCAATGGAAACCAGGGGAGCGATGTCTCCTAATAAGATATGTTCTTCCTTCTGGCTGGGTTCTTCATCAATTAACCTGGCGATGTCCTTGATCGCATGATCATATGAGTATTGCATCGTCGCGTGATAGTTCGTCACCTGATAACCGTTTAAGAGGAGGATCGAAACCAATAATATCAGCGCTGCTCTTTTATGATGAAGCCATTGCTTATACAAAAAGACATAGACAATGAGAACGGCTATGCCTAAAAACGGCAGATAACAGCTCAAAAAATATTGATCATACACATGGATGCGATATATCCCGAAAAATATCTGACAAATAATGAGGAACAGGGTCGGAATCGTCAGGATGTAGATGTTCTTGTCCTTAAAATTTAATTCGCCGCGATAGGTTCGGATAATGAACGAACTGCAGAGTACTAATATCGCTGGTATCAGAATGATCGAATGACGGGGCGGTGAATATTTAAAGAATCCAAGAAAAAGGAATGCTACCACGGCCCAACAAGCGAAAAACCAATCGATAAACATGAGTCTCTTCTTATTGATTAACTCATAAATCAAATAGGTCAGATACAACAAGAACAGAGAGTAGGTCAGCGGCATGAATTGGAATAACTTCAGGTTCGTAAAATACCTGGCGTAATTCATTAAGAATATCAAAAATGATTCGTTGATGTATTGATGTATATTCCTGCCCTCGAAATAATGCCAATCCTCAAAATGCGGTACTACCCATAAAAAATACACCAGCAAAAGAAGCACACTCGATATTAAGAAATAAATATATAAATGAAGTAAAATTTTCTTCTGCGAATATGCAGTGTAGAAGATCGATAGGAACACCATCGGCATGAAGAATAAAACAGTGGGTTTGATGAAATAACCAATCCAAAACATGACGACTAATACGATCAACCAACCGATTGTTTTTCTTCGGGTATATTGGTATAAGATCAGACTCTCGATAATTAAAAATAAGATCAACTGATTTTCAATGAGAGCGAGGCGATTGTATATGATAAAAAAATAATTACTCGCTCCCAGAATAAGGGCAACTAAAGCGACAAGAGGATCGGTTATTTTAATCAAAAACCATAATAAAAACAAGGCAAGAATAATGTAGATCACACTGGTCATCCGAACGGATGCTAAACTGACGCCGAATACGTTTAAACATAAATACTGCGAAAAAGAATACAACGGGACATTCGAGATGGGATTATAATCGTATTTTAAAAACCAGGTGCCGTATAAAATTTTGTTTACCGCATTGTGTGAATACGTTCCCTCATCGACGTAAAATACACCCGATCGAGATATGTCTGCGACAGGAGCATCTCCTCTTATGTGGTAAATTCTTAATACCGCGCCTGAGAAGAGTATAAAGATAACAAGAATGTATACCTTTTTTGACAGGATATAGTTCATCTATGTTAATGGCAATCGCATGAGTTCAATTTTACACCGTTTCGACAGCGACTAATTTGTCATACTGGTTATTTTTTTCTCTCTATTCGAAAAACGTGCTGATCTCTCAATCAACAAATCGATATTTGATTAACGTCCATACCGCAGGGAAAAAATCTCTCCAGGATATTTTTTTACCATCGCTGTAACTCCTACCATAATAGGTGATCGGTATCTCCACCACCCTCAATCCCTGTTTAAATATTTTCGCCGTCAACTCAGGCTCGAGATCGAACCCATTCGAATTGATCTTTATCTGCTTAAATACATCACGCTTAAATACCTTGTACCCACATTCCATATCACTCAGGATGGTGTTATACAGGATGTTAGTGATAAATGACAACACCTTATTTCCAACATAGTGCCAAAAATAAAATACTCGATGGGCGCCCAGAAAACGAGTTCCGTAAACCACTTCCGCGTGACCGACGACAATCGGCTTGATCAATTCCTGAAAATCCTCGGGCTGATACTCCAGATCAGCATCCTGAATTATCACGATATCCCCCTGAACATGGGGCTGCGCCGTGCGTATCGCCGCTCCTTTACCCATATTGCGTGAGTGATATAATTTTTTATATTTGTTACTCGGCAAGGTCTGGATATACTCGCGCGTACCATCAGTCGAGTAGTCATCGACAATAATAATCTCTGAATCGAAAGGTTGTGCATTTACTCGCTGCAAGATCTGCGGCAAGGTCGCAATTTCATTGTATACCGGTATGATTACTGTTAACTTCATGGCTTCAAATATAAACAACATTAACAGAAAATGCAAGTATTTTATACCAAATCACACCACCTCAAAACTGACCTTCATCATCCAGACACTGACCGGCAATATGTAATAATTACATAACAATATTTTAATCTATTATTATTTGATTTTTAAATAATAACACGTCATTAACATCCCGCATTCTTGATAATTCTTTCTATAATCGTGTAATTATTACATCCTCGGGCATCTCATTTTTATTCGCCATATCAAATTGATTATACTATAACTAATTGATATAATTAAATTTAAAAATCAATAATCATGGTCTGTTTTAACCACGGCACGCACTTTGCATTTAGAGGCTGTGATGCATCTTAATCTGATTGGAGGAACTTTACGATGAAAAAATTTTTAATCATGTTGATGGTCATGCTGTTGGTCGTTGGTCTCACAAACGAACAGATAGTCTGGTGCGAACGCTTAATTCTGGGGGAACCGACGACGCATGTTATTCAAGACGGAGAATACCTGAGTGTTATCGCTAAAAAATATTATGGCAATGCCGATTACTGGAGAGAGCTCGCCCTGATCAACAGGGCTCCCAACTCGAATCTGGTTTTTCCGGGTGAGGAAATTATCGTGCCGAAGAAAGCAGTCATCGAACAGATTAAACGGACGCGGAGATTGTCTCTGGTCAATCAGTTCGTGAAGGGAGAAGAAGATATTCTCGCACGTTTAAAAAATGATGAGTCGCAAAAACTGGCTCTCGATTCAGGAGGATCTGAATCAGCGATCAGCGAAGGTCAATCGGTCATGCAAACTGCGGACGAACAGACTGCAGCGGCAGAGGATAGTCGGGTTGAACGATCGTCCTCCGTATATATGATCTTATTAATCATAGGCATTGTGCTACTGGCGGCAACAATCACTCTGTTGATATATCGAAAACGCAAAGCGGATCAAGAGATAAACACGGTTCGCGATGCCGAGTTTAGCGAAGAACAACCAGAACCAGGGTACGACGATTACATCGATAAACGTGAGAAGAGCAGACAGTATGTCGTCGAAACAAATTGATGACACGGAGCGAAGTGAACGTCACAGAATCTCCCGTAACTAATAACCCCCATTTGCACTGCGTAATATCAGGGTATCCTCTTCCGAAGAGAAGAGGATACCCTTCTGACTTAAGCGTGTATTCGAAGTCTTCTACTTATACAAGACAGGGCTGTATCAAAAGCCTCAATACAAGATATTTAGTACAATCTGGAGCAGTAAAATTATTCATCCCAAAAAATATGTTGTGCCTGACGAATAAATTCGTCACTGCAAGTTAATTTTTGATACAGTCCCACATCTCATCATCATCCGTGTATGAACACGGCCCTGATAAAATTAAACATTTGCGGCCACTTTCTTAAGCAGCTATCGGTGTTTCATCGTCGCATCGTGAAAAGCCATGGTCAGGACGTGTTGTCCTGTACCGCGATCAATTCTTTTTTCGGGACGTTACAGCCACTTTATACAGATAGTAACCTAAAAGAGAAAATGCGATCGCCGAGACGACTTCTCCAATCCAGGCCGAAGGGTACGGTATGCGGAAAAATTCGGGCTCCCGTGAAATGATCACCGCAATGACGGCGATGACCACGCCCATCATGCCCTCACCTGCAATGAATCCGGAACCGAGCAAGATTCCCTGGTCTTTGCCTTTCTCATCCTCTCCGAGTTTATATCGTTTATCAACCCAATGCCGAATCAGTCCGCCGATAAAAACTGGGGTCATCGTGTACAATGGCAAATACATTCCCACGGCAAACGGTAATGGCGGAATACGAAATAACATAATGAGCACGGCGAAGGCAGCACCTATCCCCACCAGGTCCCAACGTAAATTTCCTCCCAGGACACCGTCCAGCACGGTCTTCATCAATGTGGCCTGCGGCGCCGGAAGCTGCTCCGAGCCGAACGTATAAGCCTTACCCAGATATAGCACGGCCAGACACACGAAGAACGCCGAACCCGTCGCTCCTAATATTTCGGCGATCTGCTGTTTCCTCGGCGTAGCACCGATGATGTAGCCCGATTTCAAATCCTGCGAGATATCCCCTGCGATCGACGCCGCAATGCATACGATTGTACCGATCGTCAACGCCGTAACCTTACCGGTAAGATCAGTCCACCCGATCAGCTTAAATATCAGACCGGTCCCCAACAACGTTACGATCGCCATACCCGACGTGGGGTTGGACGAGACACCTATCATCCCTACAATACGCGATGATACCGTTACAAATGCGAAGGCAAAGATAACGACAGCCAGTGCGCTGATGAACCGCATCCAGATAAACGTATGACTACCTATAATCCCAGGTATTAAGGTAATCATTAACACCACGAGTGCGATCCCTCCGATGACAAATTTAAGGTGCAGATCCTGCTCTGTTCTGAGCTTACCTGTATCCAGTTCGGATGCGCTCTCTCTCAATCCGGCGAGCCCCACTTTTAACGACTGCACCATGGTTGGAATCGATTTAAATACCGTGATGATGCCGGCCGCTGCCACGGCTCCGGCTCCGATGATACGAATATACCCATCCCATATCTGACGCGCGTCCAAACCATCTATCGTGGTTATCAAAGGACTCATCTGTGGATCACTGGACCGAAGATATTCAAGCGTGCTCGCCCAAATCGTAGCATCACCGAAGAAATGGGCAATGACCGGAATGATCACGATCCACGACAGCAATCCCCCACCCACCATGATCGCTCCTATCCGTCTGCCGAGTATGTAACCGACCCCGATCAAAGCCGGCGTGGTCGATACCCCTAATAACGCCTTCTTAATTAAAGGTAGACTCACCTCCACCCTCGATGGCCATAATTTAATCAGGGACATCAAACTCTTATACAGAGCCCCAATCCCCAATCCCCAGAACACATTCTTTGCCGATGAACCCCCTTCGTGTGCCGCGATCAAAACCTCTGCACTCGCCGTCCCCTCCGGATAGGGCAGGCTATAATGCTCCTTCACGATCAGAAATCCACGCAACGGAATCATAAACAGCACACCAGTAATCCCACCGCTGATCGCTAATAAAGTCATCTGGAGCAAGGTAGGATCCTCACCCCACATGAAAAGGGCCGGGATCGTAAATATTATTCCCGACGCCAATGAAGAACTGGCTGAGCCCGTAGTCTGAGAAATATTACACTCAAGAATCGTCGACCTCCCAAATATCGGCTGCAATATCCGTAATATAGCCACCGATACCACCGCTAACGGGATCGCCGTGCTGATCGTAAGCCCGACGAGTAATCCAAGATATGCATTCGCACTTCCGAACAACGCGCCCAGCAGAATTCCCAACACGACGGTCTTAAAATTAAAATCTTTCATAGGTACTGATGCCGGTACAAATGGTTTGAATTCAGCCATTATCTCTTATCCCTCATTCCAGTAAGTTGATTAGATAGAATCGATTTTGTTAAATGAAATATACAAATTGAGTTGCTTAATTCAAAGAAATTTTACACAATAATGTTAAAACTAAGAACAATTGTTGTATTATGATACAATTATCAATGATTTACATAAAATGAATATCATAACTAATTATAAAATAATCAATAATATGTAATTCACTGAATTTTTGGCACTGAATTTGTCTTATTACGAGCAGATAGGTGTTCCGCAAAAACATATATGTTTCTTGAAACAAAGGACTACCCCGATGGATGACAAAAAGACGATTTTGCTGATTGACGACGAAACCGATATTCATACGATCTGTAAAAAATATGCCGACACTCACGGTTATCACTTAGTCTCTGCATTCAACGGAGAAGAAGGATTTAACTTCCTGAACATGATGAACGTCGATCTGATCCTGCTCGACTGCTACATGCCCGTGATGAATGGGTTCTCATTCTATAAAGAGTTGATCGACAACAAATCCTATGCCAAATTCCGACATATTCCGGTCATCGTTCTAACCGTAATCGGCAACGGAAACGATAAAATGCAGGAGCTACTATCGCTCGGGGTCACATTGTATCTGCAGAAACCATTTGGCTTCAAGGAACTGATGAACATCATTTCTAATATCTTTATGAAAGACGATCCATCGCTAAATCCTCTCAGGGACAAATCGGACAACAACAATCTACTGGAAGAAAATACTAAATTAAGGTCGCAGATACAAGAATTATTCCAATTCGAAAACCTCATTGGAATAACCGGTAAAATGAGAAAGATTTTCACAAAAATAAAAGATTTCTCCAGGACTGATCACAATATACTGATCTCAGGCGAAATCGGCACAGGGAAAGAGTTTTTGGCACGTACTATTCACGCTAACAGCGCCCGTAAAAACAACGCATTTGTCGTGCTCGATTGTAAAAACATCCCTGCCACCATCGTGGAGAGCGAGCTGAAAGGATACAACAATGGCGCGTTTACCGAGAATACCCAGGCTAAAATCGGTCTCCTTAAGAAGGCTAACCATGGGACGCTGTTCATCAATGAAGTATGTGAACTCGATATCAAGATTCAGCAACTCCTGGTCGATGTTTTGAAAAATCGTAAGTTCACCCCTATGGGTTCATCGATCGCGGAGAAAACAGACATTCGACTCATTTGTGCAACCACCTATGACCCTGAAAAAGAAATGATGAATAACCGCCTTAAAGAAGATTTTTACTACAGAATCAGCGTTATATCATTCAAAATTCCTGCACTAAGAGAGAGAATCGAAGATGTCCCCTATTTAGCCGATCATTTCCTGCGACGATATTGTAATTTAAATCAGCTCGGCAGAATTAAACTGACCTCGAAGGCCGTCGCCTGTATGAAAAATTATTACTGGCCGGGCAATATCGATGAACTGCAAACTCTGATGGAACGCCTCGTCTCCCAAAGCGATAAATCACACATCCGAATTTCCGATCTACCATCTGAACTCAGGGAAAGTCACCAGATCCGCAGCGACATCCTATCCTCAAACCTCCCGTTGAAGCAAGCCAGGAAAAAATGGATTGAACGATTCGAAAGAAACTATCTGATCAATCTGCTGACAAGTTGCAACGGCAATATATCGAAAGTCGCCAGGACCGCACAAGTCAATCGAATGACCATCTATCGTATGCTGAATTATTACAATATTAAATCGAAAAAAAATCCTGTCGAATTTTAAGACGGCACACACATACATGAAGCACAAAAGCTATACTTCACACTATATCATCGCTGAGCTCTCTGTGCAAAATCATACATCATCGATCAATCCGACTTGGGCACCTGATAACCTCGCCCGGCACAGGAAAATTACATAGCCTGGCAGGTTTTCCTGTCGTTTATTTATTAAGCTTCCAATAAAACCTTGACATTCACAACAAAATTATTATATTTATGTCATTCAATTTCGATTATCCTGTCGCGGTCAGATCGCAATTTACTATCTTTAACACCAGACGTTACAGAGGAGCAAGCATTGGAAAAATTAAAAATTGGTGTCATAGGAGTCGGCCATCTGGGTCGCTTGCATGTCATGCAGTACAAACAGATCCCGAACGTCGATCTAGTCGGTTTGTACGATGTAAATCCTGATCGATTAAAGGACATCTCCATGGAATTTAATGTCGCGGCTTACAACGATCTCGACGATCTTCTGCACCGTGTCGATGCGGTCAGTGTCGTGGTTCCTACCACTCAACACCACGAAATTACTAAAAAGTTATTGCACCATGATAAACATTGCCTGATCGAAAAACCGATTACCAGTACCATTGCCGAGGCGGACGACATCATTGAGATCGCAAAATCGAGAGATCTCATCGTTCAAATCGGACATATCGAACGATTCAATCCAGCCATCATCGCTCTTAAAAATTTCAATCTGAAGCCGATGTTCATCGAAAGCCATCGTCTCGCTTCCTTTGATCCGCGTGGGACCGATGTGGCCGTCGTTCTCGATTTGATGATACACGATATCGATATCATTCTGCATCTCGTTCAGAGCAACGTGAAACAGATCGATGCGAGCGGAGTGGCCGTTCTCACCAACGAAGTCGATATCGCTAACGCCAGAATCCAATTCGAAAACGGAGCGGTCGCCAATGTAACGGCCAGTCGCATCTCTCAGAAGAAGATGAGAAAAATGCGACTGTTTCAGAAAAATTCCTACATCGCGATCGACTTCCTGCAAAAATTCTCAGAGATCTTCAGACTCGTCGACAACGATTCTCCGGACTGGACGATGCCAGGTATCCCCATTCAGATGGAGAATTTGCAGAATCAAAAGAAGATTATCTATGAAAAACCCAACGTACCCGATGGAAACGCTTTGCTCCTGGAACTCTCTTCCTTCGTTGAATCGGTATTACAGCATCGACACCCCTCGGTAAGCGCAGTGGAAGGCAGAGAGGCGCTGAGGATCGCGATCGAGATCACCAATCTGATTAAAGATGAATTGAAACAGTATGGGATAGCCGGTGCACAATGAGCCATAACGATATCAAACATACGATCATGATCGTCGCTGGGGAAGCTTCGGGCGACTTGCACGCATCAGCGCTGGTACATGAGATGCATCGGGGACATCCGGATCTCCGGTTTATCGGAATCGGCGGAGATAAGATGAAAAATCAGGGCGTGGAACTGCTGTACCATATCAACGAGATGAGCGTACTGGGATTCGGTGATGTGATCAAACACTTTCCTTTCTTAAGGCGAGTCTTTAAATCGCTCGTTTCTGAGATGGAACAGAGGAAACCGGATCTGATCATCCTGATCGATTATCCGGGACTCAATTTTAAATTTGCCAGGGAAGCTAGGCGATTATCCATCCCCGTGTTTTATTATATCGCACCACAGGTCTGGGCCTGGGGTACAGGACGTCTTAAAAAAATGTCGCGCCTCATCGATAAGATGGCCGTGATTCTGCCGTTCGAACAGGATCTATTCACAAACGCCGGCGTCGATGCCACATTCGTCGGACATCCCTTGCTCGATTCGTTCGGTGTCGATATCACCCGAGCGGAATTTTTAAGCCAACACAATCTTTCTGAAAACGATCGCATCATCGGCCTCCTCCCGGGAAGCCGCACCCACGAGGTTAAACGTCTTTTACCGATCATGCTGGAAACAGCACGACTATTAAATAGCAAACACCGCCATCTCAAGTTCCTCGTAGCTCAATCGCCGACGATCAGCGATGAAATCTATGAAAATACGATCCACGATCTGCCCAACGTTAAATTTGTCAGCGGAGAGACGTACCGGTTGATGCACTTCGCCGACTTTCTTATCGTGAAGTCAGGAACATCCACACTGGAAACCGCGTTGGCACAAACACCGTTTATCATCGTTTATAAAGTCGATCCGTTCTCCTATTACCTCGGCAAACTGCTGGTGAAGATAAAACATATCGGACTCGTTAACGTGATCGCCGGGGATTGCATTGTACCGGAGTTTATCCAACACGACTGTACTGCGAAAAACATGATACCCACGATAGAGACACTACTGTATAATAAAGATAAACGTGAGATCATGAAAATGGAGTTCGCACGAGTAAAAAAATTACTCGGCGACCATGGTGCTTCAGCACGCGCGGCTGAATTAGCGCTCTCTGTGATGCAAAAATGAGTGACTTATGAATAAAAATCTTAAACGTAAACTGATATTTTCCCTCGGAAGCAAACTCGGCTGGCTGGTCATTTTAATGCTCGGGCGAACGAGTCGGATCACGTTCGTCAACAGGCAGGTCATACGGCGTCTGCAGGCTGATCACGCAAAAATCATCTTCGCACTCTGGCATGGCAGAATCATGCTGCCGATCTATGTCCATCGCGGCGAGGGGATCGCGGCCATGGTAAGCCTGCATCGGGACGGCGAGATGATCGCGCAAAACGTCCACCGATTGGGCTATAAGACCGTACGCGGATCGAGTACCCGCGGCGGCAAACAAGCGCTTCACGACATGGTGGACCTGCTGAACCAGGGCGTGCCCTGCACGATCATGCCGGATGGGCCACGTGGTCCGCGACATAAACTGAAAGCAGGCGTTATCTATATGGCCCAACAAACAGGAGCCTATCTGGTACCACTCACGTTCGCCTGCAAACGTAAGATCCAATTCCACAGCTGGGATCGCTTCAACTTCATCACACCATTCTCTAAAGCAGTCGTCATCTACGGTGATCCGATCCGGATTCCTTCTGAACTGAGCTCAGGACAATTCGAAGAGATGAGAAAAATGGTCGAAATGAAAATGATAGAAAATGAGACCATGGCCGATGACTATTTTAAAAAATAAATGGCTGCGACTATCGCTCTTACCGCTTTCGCTGCTGTACTCTATGACGATGCGATTGCGTAACTTCATGTACGATCATCATGTCTTAAGATCATATCGTATCGAATCGTGTAACATCATCAGCGTCGGCAACATCAGCGTCGGTGGGACAGGCAAAACACCGATGGTCGAATACCTGGCCTCTTTACTGCTGCGACATAACAAGAGACCGGCTATACTGAGTCGCGGCTACAAACGTAAGACCAGGCATTTACAGGTGGTGTCTGACGGCGTCCATATTTTCGGCGATCCCTCACTCTGCGGGGATGAGCCCTATCTCCTTGCTCTGAATCTTCCGTCTGTGCCCGTCGTAACTGAAAAGGACCGTGTCAAGGGGGCTGCATTTATCGCCGAAACCTTCTCTCCCGATTTTATCATTCTCGATGACGGCTTCCAACATCGACGAATTCAACGCGATCTCGATCTGGTGTTGATCGATGCATCACAAGGGGTCGGCAACGGGTTGACCCTGCCTTCAGGGATACTCAGGGAACCGCTCACAGGCTTACGACGGGCGGACGGCGTCATCATGACCCGCATCGATCAGGGACATGACGTAGAACAAACGGCGTCCCGGCTTCATTGCTATGTCCATACACCACCCATGAAGACGATTCATCGACCGATTGATCTGGTTTCGCTGATATCTCGCGAGCCTGTCGGTCTTCATAAGCTCATAAAAAGCAGGGTTCTCATATTTTCCGGTATCGGAAATCCTATATCATTTAAAAAGACAGTCACCTCACTGGGCGCCGATGTCGTGAATGAGCTCGTCTTCCCGGATCATCACTCATACATCAAGGCCGACATCGACGTTCTGAACGATAGGGCGGAACGACATGACGCTGCATGGATCGTAACTACTGAGAAAGATGCAGTGCGTTTGTTTTCTCATCCCGCACTCACCCCTCGCTTCGTGTTCGTCAAAATCGCACTGGAGATCATCGATCGCGAAACCGTTTTAATCGATATGTTGAAGTTGTAATATTTTGAGACACATTTTTATTGCATTTTTAAAAAACACTTGATAAATTAATAATAAATGATTATTATATCCTTATAATAAAAAGAATTATAAGCTTGGAGTATTGTGAAGTGAGTACAGGTGAAAGAAGTTATAATATTTTAGTCGTTGATGACGATAAAAATATTTGCAAGATAATCGAAATCAATCTGAAAAAGAATAAATCCTACGATGTCAATTTAGTGACCAACGGAGAAGCATGCCTGAAGCTCATCGGAGAACAGATTCCGGACCTGGTGCTGTTGGACATTCAGATGCCTGGCATCGATGGGATCGAGACGCTGAAACGGATTAAAGAATACGAACCGCGCATTCCCGTGGTTATGATGTCCGCTCATGCGACGGTCGAAAAAGCCGTGAAATCGATGCGATTGGGAGCGTACGATTTTATAACGAAACCGTTCGCCACCGATCGATTGATGGTGACCGTTCAGAACGCCCTGATGACCAGTTCATTAAAACTCGAGCTCGATGAGCTTAAATCGGAACTGAAAAATAAATATGAATTCAAGAATATCATCGGCCAGAGCGGCGTGATGCAGGAGGTTTTTAAGGCGCTGGAAAAAGTGATCAATAGCAACGTCACCGTTCTTATTCAAGGGGAAAGCGGAACGGGTAAGGAATTGATCGCTCGTGCCATTCATTTTCATAGCAACTCCAGATCACACAAACCATTTGTAGCGGTCAATTGCTCAGCCTTGCCTGAATCATTGCTCGAAAGCGAACTGTTCGGCCATGAGAAAGGCTCTTTCACCGGGGCTGCAGGACGACGAATCGGTAAATTCGAACAGGCCGACGGAGGGACCGTGTTCCTCGATGAAGTCGGCCTCATGAGCCCGATGACACAATCCAAATTGCTCCGAGTGCTTCAGGAAAGAGAGTTCGAGCGCGTAGGCGGCAACGAACTCATCAAGGTCGATGTTCGCGTCATCTCGGCAACTAACAAAGACCTTGAAGAAGCGATGAAGAAAAATGAATTTAGAGAGGACCTGTATTACCGTCTATCCGTGTTCCCGATCAAATTACCGCCTCTCCGCGACCGCAGAGAAGATATCCCTCTTCTCTCTGCCTTCTTTCTGGAAAAATACTCGAGACAGGAGAATAAAACAATCGAAGGTATCTCTCCCGACGCTCTTGAATTACTACTCGCCTATAATTGGCCAGGAAATGTCAGAGAATTGGAGAACGCCATCGAACGAGCCGTGGTGCTCGCAGCCGATAATGAGATTCACTCCAAAGACCTGCCTGCTGCCGTTCGCTCTATCGGCGAAAAGAAAATGTTTGAATCAGATAACACCCTCTCGAGCTGGATTGAAAAACTGGAGGAGGAAGCCTTGCGCCAGGCATTGCTCGAATGCGAAGGCAATATCTCCAAGACCGCAAAAAAACTAGGCATCGGTCGCGCCACCATCTACCGCAAAGCCAAGAAATACGGCCTGCCCATGGTAAAATAATAACCACAAACCATACAAAACCTGAGAAAAAGCTGATCCTTAAACAGATCAGCTTTTTCTTTTTTTAACCCTCTGTTTTGTTACATGTTGATACAATTGTATCATTCTCATACATTAATTAATTGTAACTTATAATAATCAATATACTTAATTTATTTAATAACAATATATTATAAATTATAATTTATGTTAACTAATTATATTTAAATGGTATATAATTTGCATTCAACGTTAATCATCGAATTATGTTCACAATGAATCTTATAACAATTGATCGGCACCATGAAAACAAAAAATTTGTCCAATTTAGTTAGAAAGATTTGCTCACGACATTATTCCTCGAACGATTTAATTGAATTCATCGACCTCAGCCAGAAAATCGCCATCAGCTATCTGAAATATCAGGAAGCGCTGGGTAAAAATATACGACCGAAGAACGCCGAAGGACTTAATGACCTCGAAGACGTCGCCATTGATTGCATCGCCGGCCTGTTCATGAGAAATGACTGCAACGAATTTGTTCAATTAAATAAATATTTCCTCCCTATCCTCGAAAAGGAACATATCGATGATAACGACATGTTAATGATGTTGAGACGCCTGATCGTTAAAAAGACAAAACAGGAACTTTCCCGAATCTTTCGCGAGAGAGATCCGGAGGGTGCAAAAATCATCAGGAACATCCGTGTAGCGATCCGAAACTCCGTTCAATTTTCCTCCTTTAAACAGATGGGACGCGAATTCGTCTGTCTTGTGAGGCGCCATGATCACGATGATTCACTCGATCCAGAGACGAAATCAGGGGACAGCAAACTATCTGCACTACCCGAAAAAATTCTCATCCAGCACTTTTCAGAACATTATTGCCCCACCGATTCCGTGTCCGTTATCATAAAAAAAATGCTGGAAACAGCCGCAGATGCCCCGTTTTATCAGAGCTGTCTCCCGATCGATACGATCGCAAATCTGATTCGCGACGTCACGTTCACTCAGTTCAAGGACGAGAACAGCAAAGAGATCGATAATACATCACCATTTCACGACCTGCAGCTAAAAGAAGTCGATGCCGTCAATAAATATGTGATCCAGTTGATCTACCAAAAGATTCAACTTCAGTATCTGAAAAAACAAAAACTCGATCAAGAAAGAGCCGAGATCTACTTTAAGGCAATTAACGATTTCGTGCAAGACCTTACCCATGAACGCGAATGCGAATCAAACTTTCGCTACCTCAAACGCTATATCCCTAATCTGTCACAAAAATCTTACAGAGACGAAGAACGGTCAATCTTCGAATATCTCGTAAAAGTGACTAAAAAATCCCTCAGAAAAAAATTAAAAGAATTACTGTAATTTTCCGTAAACATGACCATTTGTCTGTATATATTATTACAGAAATTGGACAAATAGAATATTACATGTTTGTTACACTTCTTACATGGGGGATGTTGCTAATTCTGCATCATAAAATACTATGAAAAGCGAGAATAAAAGGTGTCCGTCTAGCAGGGAATTAGAGTCTTACATCTTGAAAAAAAATTGGTCACACTCCGAATGTGATGATATTAAAACACATCTCATTCATTGTGTAGAATGCAACCAACGTTATAAAGAACTGCGCGCGGTCTATGACTATCTAAACGACGAAATCACAAAACCTGTCGGAAATTTTACATTCAAAATCCTTAAAGAGATTCAGCAGCAAAACATTTCCATCGCCAGCGTCTTACTAAAACCTCAATTACTGGACGAGATGCCGGGCGAACGTCATTTTACGGCTGAGCTCTTCCCTTACTCTCTGGAATACCATACGGCCTATTTCAATTTTCTTAACGAACTACCCGTCAAAAAGGATGAGGTGTTGATCCGTGTTGTGCAATCCGCACACTCCCGAAAGACAACACTCTACTTGTATGCATCAGATAAAAAACTGTATCGCGATGTCATCTTTAAAATACCTAAAAAAAATATCAGTCGCGAAAGCGATGATATCGGTAAAATTGAATTGGGCAAATTCGATATACATAAATTTCAAGACCTGGAGATCATGATCATACCCAGCAATTGAAATATGCATCACAACCTCTGATCACATGGCTTCATGTCAACTCGATGATCATGATACGATGTCTACTAACCCGGCAATCGACATGAACGTAAAACTATTCATTCTTATCGCTCTTCTTTTCACTCTATCTTTACTACTATTCTCACTCAATGCCGCCCATGCCCAATCCACCCAATGGCAAGTGTTTGAAAACGAAAATCCACACATGCTTCTTCATGATAAATTCGAACATGCTAAACAAATCCTCCTGAAATATAACGATGATCACACCATGTGGATCGCATATTCTGTCGAATTACCCGTCGTTTCAATCTCTGCATCAGGTCACCCTGGATCGGATTCCCATCTGCACCATGAGCTGAGCGAGACAACGCTGGACCACATCCTGGCATCCGTCATCGATCCCCGCTGCACGGCCATTTCATCCATGCTGTTTATTCATCTCAGGCCTATTGGCGATAAAATCATTGTCACCGACGCGTGTCGAGGCATGGCGATCTACGCAAAATTGAATCCAACCGATATACTGTACTGGTTTGGGAAAACCACCCCGCAGCAAAGCCTCAATTTGTTGGACAATGCGCTGCAATACATAATCGATGTGAATGCAAAGCTGGCTACGCTCGACGTCATTGGATCTCATGTCTTCCAGCACCAACACCTCTCGATATTTCACAACATGATCGTGCACGCCAGGTGCGAACGACTGGTTAGCAAGTCGGTCTTCAAACTGGCCGCGTACCGGAATACTCAGTGCGATTCGCTGTTGTTGAAATTGATCGAATCGTCAGACGACACAAAACTCGTTAAAACGATCATACAATCTCTATGCCAATCTGATAACGAACGCGTCATCGACATGCTGGCTAATATCGCTCAAAATAACGACGTTCCGTCTCTCCAAAAAGAAGCTATATTTTCTCTGGCTCAAGCCAGGAACAAAAAAGGATTACATGTTCTTTACGACCTGTTTAATACAAACGACGATGCCCTGACGAAACGATTTATTCTATTCTCATTAAGCCAATCCGATGATAAATCTGCCACGGCGTTTCTGCTCGACGTTTTATCTCATCATGAAAATGAGTCGATAAAAAAAGAAGCTGACTTCTGGTTGAATAACATCTAGTCAACCGTCCATCAGCTCTATTAAACTTCATTCATACTACTGATTCATATCAAAACCTTATCATGCCAATATCCGTATCATAACTTACCCGGATAACTTTTGCCCTCCAGGGAAGCGATAAACTTTTCAGCCTCCATAGCCGCTATGGCACCAGTCCCCGCCGACGTGATCGCCTGACGATAAATCGGATCCTGCACATCCCCCGCAGCAAATACACCGGCGATGTTTGTCTGTTGCCTCTTGTCCGTGATAATCGTCTTCCGGTCGTCCATGTCGATGATACCCTCAAATATGGACGTATTCGGTATATGCCCCACAAACACAAACACACCGTCCGTCGGGAATTCGCTCAATTCCTCGCTCTTCACATTCTTCAACCGTACACCCTTCACCTTGTCATCGCCCAACACTTCCTCAACCACCGTATCCCATATAAACTCGACTTTTTCATTCTCAAACGCCCGTTGCTGCAGATGAGGATTGGCTCGCAGCCTGTCCCTGCGATGAATAATCGTAACCCTGGAAGCAAAACGGGTCAGGAAAAGGCCCTCATCCAAAGCGCTGTCCCCCCCGCCAACGACCACGACCGATTTACCCCTGTAAAAAAATCCATCACATGTCGCACAGTACGACACACCCTTGCCCACATACTCTTTTTCTCCAGGCACATTTAATGTTCTTGGATTTGAACCCGAGGCGATGATGACCGCCCTGGCCTTATATTCGTTTTCTCTGGCGACAACCGTGAACGGGTGATTCGTAAATTCCACCGCTTGCACAGTATCCGAGATCACCTTCGCCCCAAATCGAACCGCCTGCTGCTCCAGCGCCTGATACAAACCAAATCCGGAAATACCATCAGGGAAACCAGGATAATTCTCCAACGAATCGGTCAATGTGATCTGCCCACCCGGTTGATCACCTCGAAAGACGACGGGCGTAAGTTGCGCCCTTGCTGTATATACTGCGGCCGACAGCCCCGCAGTTCCACCACCGATAATAATTACGTTCTCCATTAGTCAACCCTCGTCATTTGTAGTTTATTCTTCATTCTATCTTATCATCAATCATGAATATTGATCCATACACGCAACTCGGCGCTGCTTCACCCCAACACCTTGATCGCGCTTCCTTCATAACCATTACAAAAAAACCACCGCTGGATACGGTGGCATTTAATATTAGTGGAGACGGCGGGAGTTGAACCCGCGTCCGAAAGCCCGCAGATGAAGACGTCTACATACTTAGTTTGTTGTTCTTTCTCACTCCTATCAGCACAACCAACAAAGCTGATCAGAAGCCAGTTCGATTCGTTTTCGCCCCCATCACTCGAACAATGATGGAGACTATCTCACCTTAAGTCGACGCTCCTTATGAAATCGGATGAGCACAACTCCACAGGAACGGGCCGCTCAATTAGGCAGCCATTGCGTATGCATAATTGTCTGCATTTATATTTGTTTTCCTGTTTTTTTACGAGGTACCAGGAGACCTCGATATGCTGTCTAAACCCACATAACTCCCGTCGAAGCCAGTTTCGTCCCCTTACATCATATTAGATGATAATTGTCACTTAAAGTTCCGTTATAATATAACTATTTTTTGAATGATTTTCAACTTTTTTTTATTTTCTTGAAACCTTACCCTTTGTCCTGTAGTTATGTAATAATAATAACGATTATTCGCTAAATTATTGATCAAATAAATAATTTGGTAACGCTCTTGTAGATAGTAGCTTTTTTCATTCGAAAGTGAGTCCTCCCATGCGCCTAATTTTACTTACTGCTCTTACGATCCTGATCCTTACGCTACCTGCTCAAGCTGCTCCGCAGATCACTCTCTCAGAAATCATGTTCGATCCGGATGAGAGCGAATATTATTATGAATTTATTGAAATATTCAACCTGAGCACCACCGATTCAATCGATCTCACAGGCTTCAGTATATCCGACGGAATCGCCGCCGATGAGATCATCTCCATGGAGAACTTGATTCACCTCAAACCTCGACAGTACGGCATCATCCTGGATTCTGGATATTTTGACCATATCCCTATCTATGACGATATTATTCCACCTGACGCGCTCATACTGTCCGTTGCAGGCTCCACTCTGGGCGATGCAGGTCTCTCAAACACCACGGAGGAGACAATCTCAGTTATCGACCCGCTTGGCAACATACTCTCCTGCTATCGCTATTCAATCGACAATGCTCCGGGCTTCTCGGATGAAAAAATCATC
This sequence comes from Candidatus Zhuqueibacterota bacterium, assembly GCA_016926625.1. Taxonomy (GTDB): domain Bacteria; phylum Zhuqueibacterota; class Zhuqueibacteria; order Thermofontimicrobiales; family Thiofontviventaceae; genus Thiofontadaptatus. The sequence continues at coordinate 48,162 of JAFGOE010000012.1, read as the reverse complement.
ATGACCGATGAAAATCTGGAGTCCAATTGGAGTAACTCCCGAACATTGCACGGATCGCCCGGCGCTGCTAACACGGTTTCTCCGCTGAACCATGACCTGTCGCTCTCTATCTCCACAGAATCCAAGGCGTCCGCAACCGACTACATCGTCTACGCCCATATCAGCAACCTGGGTTTAAATATCGCTTCACAATTCTCCATATCGCTATTTGCCGATTCTCCGCTTTTGGGACTAAAATTGATATTCGATCAATCGTATGATAATGTCTTTATCACACCTTTCGACTCGATCAACATGCGATTAGAGACAGTGCATCTCGATGGTGGTCTGCATAGACTGCTTGCTAAACTGAGCTATGCACCCGACCTCAGTCCGCATAACAACGAATCCAGCGTTTTTGTCACGGTACCGTTCGATGAATTCGAACTGATCATCAACGAAATCATGTTTGCCCCGCATACCGGTCACCCCGAATGGGTCGAAATATATAATCCCTCTCTTGATAAGGACATTGACTTGCACGGATGGAAGATTAGCGATTCCCAGACCGACGAAAAGATCACCCTGTGCGATGACCATATGACCATTTCGCCTCAGCAATATGCGTTAATAGCACAGGATACTCTTCTCTCTGATAGCTTCACCTCAATTGCATGCCCCGTCATCGTCCTGCGTTCCAACTTTCCAACCCTGAACAACCAGGAAGATGCCGTAGCCCTGTTCGATCTCACCGATAAATTGATCGATTACGTCGCTTATACCAGCTCGGGTGATCCAGGGACTGGCCTCTCTCTGGAGCGTTTCAATCCTGATCTCCGTTCCGATGATGCGGCTAACTGGAGTTATTGTACCGACGATCGAGGCGGCACACCTGGTCGCCGCAATAGCATCTTCATCGATAAGAAATCGATATCAGCGGAACTTTTCGCGTCACCCGATCCATTCTCCCCTGATGAGGACGGACACGAGGACATTACCATCATCCAATACGCCATTCCTTTGAAAACCTCACGTATGAATATACAAATTTTTGACATAAAAGGACGAATGGTTCGTTTCCTATGCAATAACGATCCTGTAGGATCCAACGGGACGGTGATCTGGGATGGCAGAGATGATCATGGGATTCTGTGTCGCATGGGAATTTACATCATACACATGGTGGTGATCAACGAAGCGCACGCTGCCCTCATCGAAAAAACATCCACCGTGGTTCTGGCTTCGCCTTTGTGATTCTCTATTTAAGATCAGACCATTTGCCCCTGACCCCAAATATGGCGGTTAGACAATATAATAATCTGAAATAAGGGCATCTCTCGTTTTAATTAGCCAAACTTATGTCCCTATCAAACACGATTACCTTTTTCCGGTCGCATCCACCTATATTTTATCAAGGTTATTATTTTCTTGACATATGTCACCAATTATTTGTATATTCAAACACATGAAATATTTGCAAGCCATTCTTGTTTATTAATCGCATAAAGCTAACGAGGTAATCGTATGAACTGGTATCTGTATTTAATTCTTGCTTACGTATTGATCTTACTGGGCTTCAACATCTATCGATCGTTCCGGATTAAAAACCAGGAGGACATGATGGTCGCAGGACGCAGCCTTGGTGTGAGGGTCATGGTATTCACACTCATCTGTACCTGGATCGGATCTGGCACATTCATCGCTGGTGCTGAATTCGCCGCCAAAGCTGGCTGGAGTTCCCTCTGGTTGCCGGCCGGAGCCTGGATCGGCATTATTATCATCTACTTTCTGGCGGCTAAAATTCGTACATTTGGCAAATATACGATCGGCGATATCCTCGAAGTCAGATACGGCAAATTTGCACGAATCTTCGGCGCCATTGCGCTGATTATCAGCTTTACCGCCATCGTCAGTTACCAATTTAAAGCAGGCGGTTACATTCTGAGTGTGATATCCGATAACCAGATATCCGTAGAAACAGGACAGTTCATTACGGCGATACTGGTTATCTCTTTTACTGCGGCGGCCGGTATGATGGCCGTGGCTTACACGGATTTACCCAACGGCATTATTATCCTGCTTGCCTGCCTCATAGCCACGCCGTTCGTCATTTACAACACAGGCGGTACGCCAGCGCTGCAGAATCTTCCGCCCGACCATCTGAAATTGATCAATCAAGGATTCGGTCAAATGCCGGTTCTTAAAGCTCTCAGCTATTTTCTGGCAACATTGCTCTTGTTACTCGGCGTCCAGAGCATGTATCAAAAATTTTACAGCGCCAGAACTCCCAAAGACGCCAGAACCGCGGTCACCTTATGGGTCATCGGGACCATCTTCGTGGAGACCGTGGTCATCATCATCGCCGTTTTCGCGGCGACAAAATTCTGGCCCGAAATTCAATTGTTCCTGCAAGGAGATACCGCTCACGGCATGGACCCGGCTTCCATCGTTATTCAATCGGCTAAACGGTTGGTACCACCCTATGTAGGCATTCTGCTGCTCGGCGCTGCCTGCGCCGTGGTGCTGTCTACCGGCATGAACTACCTTCTTTCACCTACCACCAACATCATGCGCGATATCTATCAGAAGACGATTAATCCCAATGCGACTCAGGCACAAATGGTTGTTCTGCAAAAGATAATGATCGTCATTCTCGGTATACTCGCTTATCTGTTGTGCACCAAACTGACCTCGGTGCTCGAGATGAGCTATTTCGCTTATACTATTTACGGCGTCGCCATAACACCAGCGCTCATCGCCGCCCTTACCTGGAAACGAGTCACACAAGCTGCTGGACTGGCATCGATAATCAGCGGTACCATAGTTGCCCTGGGACTATATCTCGCTGGATACATTTGGCCACAAATCATGATCCCTTACGGTAATCCCAACGGCGATCCCTGGGGTATCCCGTTGATCTATCCGGCATTTGCGATTTCTGTCGCCGCTCTGCTTATTGTGACGTATCTGACACCGGCTCCGAAGATGGAGGAGATTAAAGAATTATTTCCCGATCGAAGCGTAAAGTAATCGAACAGTTTAACTATTAGGTAACAACCGACATAACAGGTCGAAAATTTGTGCAGGCAGAGTCAACGGACATTCGTTGAATGGATCAATTTGTCCATGACTTGCATCAGCATTAAAAAAAGGGGGGCATTCGATCATTAAGCATCGAATTAATTTTGAGGAGTGATCTGGGTCATTCGACCCAGCTTACCTATTTTTTGCTGGATGGCGAACCGTGTAGTAAAAACGTTAAAGCGTTGAAGCCAGCGATATCATCATGCAACTGTTCACTTAAATTGATCAGTTTGATATCGCCGTCCTTGCGTCTTACCTTAGACGTCACCTCGATCAACGTGGCCGTCATATTATTCACCGTCGAATCGATATTTTCCATATCGATGATGATCTTGTAAAATCCATAGCTCATACATTTCTTGATCGCCGTGATCAGATAAGCCGTACTCTGGTATGACGATAATTCCCGGGTAAATCGTATTTTAATGATTTTCTTTTTGTTCGAAATGCATTCTAAAACAACAGTTTTCTCTTTGCTCATCGATCAATCGTCCTCTATTTTAGTACCACGACATATCGATCAACTATATCATTCAATAACCAGGTTTCCCATGTTCTATACAAATAAATACCCCGTAACAATCAACAGACCCGTGAACAAATGATTGAGAATCGTCAACAGGTTGGCTGAGGTAAGTTTCTGATTGTCCTCAAAATGTAATCGCACAACCTGCGCAGATCTTATCGCCAGAGGCAGAGTTAGCAATCCCAACAGACTCACAGGCTCTGCAACACCAAAAATCACCACAATGACAATAGAAATATAGCTGCACAACATAAAGATGATATAGCCATACACCGCTTTTATCTTTCCCAGACGAACGACCAATTGATTTTTGCTAATCGACCTGTCCGCGGTATAATCCTGAAATTCATTGATGAATAAAATTGCGGCGATCATAAACGATATCGGTAGCGATACCATCACAGGGTGCCAGGAAAATTGTGATGTTTGCACCACATACGATCCGGTTGTCATCAGAATTCCGAAATTCAACCCGATGAACAGCTCCCCCAATCCCCGTTTCACTAACGCCAGTGGAGGCGCTGTATAGAAAAACGCCGAGAACACACCGATGATGCCCATAAAGAAAATCAACGGATCGATCGTTACAGACAGATAGATTCCTATCACGCTTCCTGAACCGATGCACAGGAAACCAGCCTTCGAAACAGCAGCCGGCGAAAGCAATCCGTCTTGAATGACCCTGCTCCCTCCGGTAAAAGGCCTCACAAATTCGATATTGATCACATCGGTACGCGATAAATGATCGAAAAAATCGTTCAATAAATTCGCTCCTGAATGGAGCAATAGACAGCCCAGGAGCGTGAGTGCGAATAATAACCAGTCGACATGCCCCAGTTCACTGTACGATACACTCGTTCCCAGCACCACCGGAATGATTGTCGCCGTGAAAAATGGTGCTCTCACGGCTTTTAACCAGATTACGACTCGTCTCATCCTACTGACCGTATTAAACATTTATCCAAAGAGCACCGCCTTCGCAATATGGAAAAAGCGAAATCCGCTCCGTAACATCGGCCACTTTAGCTCCTCTTTGTCACATATTGTGGCGATACTATCTTTTTCGATATTGAATTGAAGGTCTACCAACTGCCGCTCTCGCTCTTCTTCTCCTTTTATTTTCAAAATGGCATCGATTTGCGCGATCAAATTCTGGGCGTATTCGATCTTCGTGTCGACTCGTTTGTATTCATCATCCCCGATAAGACCGACTTCATGTTTCATGCGATTCAGGCGCTTCCCTGCATAATAGGTTATGTTGACGATCTGATCACGACTCAGCCAATCCGTCTCGTAATTGAGGAAATATTTCCAACTCGGATTCATCAACGCCTTACGGTAATCTTCGAATCGCTTGAAAAGGAGACGATAGCCATAGCTTTCCGCCTGTTCATACGCGATGCTCCCCGGATCCAGAAACGGTGCCAGCGGCGCAATGAAGGGAACCACACGTTTTCCGTATGTCGCCAGTAAATACTCACAATAATCCAGTGTTTGCATCACCGATGCTTCCGTTTGCTCCGGTAAACCGATCATAAAAAAGATATCAAACTTACCGCAGCCGTTATCCAGCGCCTCCTCGATGTTCTCCTCCATCGCCGCGTTACTGTAATGTTTCCCGCAGCGTCGTCTTATGGCTTCATCATGAGATTCCGGTGAAATTTCTATATTGAACTTCGATATGCATTCCGCTAATTGATTGAAATATGATCGTGGCGCCGGGGCAAATAACTCGACCACCACTTCATTTTTTACGCGAATTCTCCTCATACCTTCGAATACGACATCCCGGTAACCGACAGGCGTCTGGTTTAAATCGCCTATGATAAAGATCGGACTCCCGGTCAATTGGGCCATCTGTCGTATGTCATCGACGATCAGTTCAGGAGAGCGGAACGCAATCCGTTTCCGATTTGCATACGACTTTAAGGCTTGATGGCTTCCACCACAGATGATACAATTATGCGTACACCCCCGACACGTCATGATGGCCGTTATCGGATAACGCCACCAATCGTAGATCGCGGTCATGCTCCTGATATCCCCGTATTTAACGGCGATTTTAAATAAATTTTTGTAATTATTAGAGTATTCATCGACGTGATCAGGGATGCTGTTAAATTCGTTTATCCGCACCTGTCCTTTTTCATCTCTCCAACTCAAATTTGGTACCGCTTCAAATCGGCCTGTCCCTTTTTTAATTTCAGTCATTAACTCTAATATCGGCTGTTCGGCTGAATCACCCCGTATCACGAAATCAATCTCTGGATGCTCCAGGATCTCTTCGTGAAAGTAAGTCGATGATAGCCCACCCATGATCACCGGAGTATGAGGATGCAGTCGCTTACAAATTTTGGCGACCTCAACGCTGCCCTGAGCATGTACCAACCAATGTAAATCTATTCCGAAAGCAAGCGGATGCAGTTTCTTGATGAATTTTTCTGCATCAAATCGAGTATCAGTTAACATGCGGTATGCTAAATTAACAATTCTTACTCCGATGCCTCTCCTCTCCAAATGCTCTGCAATTGAAGAAAATCCGACAGGGTACATTTCGAAAATAGGTGTCGAGGGTACTACATCGCTGATGGGGCCAAATAATTTCGGTGTTTTTCTGAAATCGTATATACTCGGTGCATGAAGTAGGATTAAATCAGGCTTATATATCATTCTTTATTTTTATTCAGTTAACTTTGACAACCGCCTTGCCAGTAATTGACTGATTTGCTGATTCTTCCGGTTCAGAGAATCGAGTCGCTTTAAATCAGTGAAGACATCATGATAAATATAATGCAAATTATTACAAAATCGAACGAGTTGAGCGTTGTCTTCATTCTCTTGGCTCTGTTCAATTTTCCCGTTCGTTGCTATCCCAGGTTGCCTGTTCATACGGTTATTCCTTCATGTTGAATTAACTTCATAATATAGAATTCCATTATTAAAATTTCAAGTAAATATTTAAATATTACTAAATTATTATTTTTTAGGAGAGCCGGTACAGACCGATTTAACTCATCGTTCTCTTGTTCCCTCTCGGCTAACTTTTTTATTGACAATCATCGTAGAATATCGTAAATTTAATAAATATTCAAAGATATAAATAACACATCTGAGAGGGCTACGCGTTAATTCGACACCCTGGATTCACAACCAACGCTTATACCAGGTATTACCGCCTCAACATGCCCCTCTTTTTGAAATTTAATTTCCTTTATTGAGTGCACCATATTAAAAAAACGTATAGTTAATTACAGAAAGGATCCACGATGAAATCAAACACACATTTGCGCCTGGTCGTCTTCATACTACTAAGTGTGATGATAACACTCCTGCTAAGCTGTGCGGCACTGCAGGAATTCACGAACGTTCAAAAACCAAGATTGAATGTCTCAAACGTAAGAGTGAGCGATATATCATTTGAAGATGTGCTACTGTCCTTCGATATCGACATAGAAAATCCGAACGCCCTTTCAGCTACCATGTCAGGATTTGATTACGACCTGTTACTGGCTGGCGCGTCCTTTGTAAAAGGTCAGCAGACAAAAGAACAAACGATCGAGTCGATGGGAAAATCAACGGTGGAAGTCCCGGTGAGATTGAATTTTAAAGAATTGTACTCCATGTATCAATCTTTAAAAAATCAGGACAGCACGAATTACACCATAAATACAGGTTTCACCTTTAATCTGCCTATTCTCGGGGCGACCCGAATACCTATCTCGCACGAAGGTAAATTACCATTATTAAAATTACCGAATATTAAAGTCTCCGGACTCCAGCTTAAGAACCTATCCCTTACCGGCGCTAACCTCGAATTGAAATTGAACGTCGATAATCCGAACGTCTTCAACCTGATTTTGGATAAGCTGCAATACGATTTTAAGGTTAACAAGAAATCATGGGTCACCGGGGTAAGAGACCAGGCGCTGACAATTAATCAGAAAAAGAATAGTGTGATCTCTATTCCTATCTCTTTAAATTTCCTTCAGATGGGTTCAACCGTTTACAATATCGTTTCAGGAAACGAGAGTATCAACTATTCATTGAACGGTAATCTGGATGTCAACACCTCTTTACCGCTGTTGAAACAGGCTTCGATACCCATCGATATGACTGGAAAATTAAATATTCTTAAATAAATTTGCTATGGAAAAATCTTGAAGGAGTAGATGATGGAAATTCAAAGTTGGTGGATATGGATATTTTTCGCCGTTCTATTCATCGTGGCCGAAATTTTCACTGCCGGTTTTTTCATTTTCTGGTTCGGTATCGCTGCTGCTGTAGTTGGTATATTAGCGCTGTTCGGAGTAAGCAGTGTGTGGCAGTGGATAGCCTTCATCGTCCTTTCAGCCGTACTGACTATTATCTCCAGGCGGTTTGCCGATAAGTTCACTAGCAAACAACCTGATGGAATCGGAGCAGACCGGTTCCTCGGGCGTACTGGTATCGTTATCGAAAAAATCGACAATGACAAAAATACAGGACGTATCCGGCTCGATCAAGAGGAATGGAGAGCCGAGAGCGTTAACGACGAGCTCATCGAGGTCGGCACGAAAGTCAAAATCCTCAAAGTAGAAGGCGTCCACCTGGTCGTGGAGAAAATCTCGTAATGTCTCTTCGAGCATCAGTAATTTAAAGACAGATGTCTGCTAATGACATAATAAACAGCTAAAACTTATACAGAAACTTTCACGTTACATCGTTTCACGTTTTGTAACATGAAAACACTCTTTGACCATAAGATAAACAAGGAGGTACTATGTTTCCATTATTCATTATTCTCGCCTTTTTCGTGTTGATAATGGCAGCCAGAGGTATTAAGATTATTCGACCATGGGAAAAAGGATTGATTGAACGATTGGGTAAATATCAACGCACAGCCGATAGCGGACTCTCCCTGATCATACCCTTTCTCGATCGACTCCTTAAAGTCGATATGCGCGAACAGGTGGTCGATGTCCCACCACAGGGAGTGATCACGAAAGACAACGTGGTGGTGGAAGTCGACGCCGTTGTGTACTATGAGGTCACCGACCCGGTCAAGGTAACCTATAACGTATCAAATTTTTATCTCGCGGCAACGAAACTGGCACAAACCAACCTGAGAAACCTTGTGGGTGATATGGCGCTCGACGAATCACTCACATCGCGGGAGACCATTAATACGAAATTAAGACAGATACTCGATGATGCCACGGATAAATGGGGCACGAAAGTGACGCGGGTAGAATTACAGCGCATCGAACCGCCGGCGGATGTCACCGAAGCGATGCATCGTCAGATGAAGGCCGAGCGTGAAAAGAGGGCGATGATTCTCGAAGCCGAAGGTCATAAACAGTCAGCCATCCTGAAAGCCGAGGGACAGGCGGAAGCCATTGTGAAGGTAGCGGATGCCAATAAATACGAAAAAATAACGATCGCCAAGGGAGAAGCTGACGCGATTAAATCGGTATACAATGCGATTCATGAAGGTAATCCGACAAACGATCTGATCGCTATCAAATATCTGGAATCATTGAAAAATATCGCAGAAGGTCAGGCGACCAAAATTTTCCTGCCTATGGAAACGAGCAGCATTCTGGGCAGTCTTGCGGGTATATCGGAATTATTAAAGGAAAAAACCGCGTCAATCACTGCAAAAAAGAAACAACAAGATTAGTACTTCATTATGAATAACAGGATGTTTACAAACGGACTGCAACTCCGGCCGCTCGGAACGAGCGGGGAGAACGTCACGTTCATCGGATTCGGAGCTCTGGAAATTGGTAGGGACTGGGGTATCGGGGATCATCAAGCTAACCTGAAACCCTCGTTTCAGGAAGCGGAGAAAGTGCTGAATCGAGTTCTCGACTTAGGCATTAACCTGATCGATACCGCCAGTGCCTACCATAGAAGCGAAGAAAGAATAGGACGTGCGATCAGTCATCGCAAAAACGAATTCCTTCTTGCCTCAAAATGCGGTGAACATAATCGCTATCCCACTACATATTATGATTTCTCTTATCATGCGGTTAAACACTCGATCGATAAAAGTATTAAACTGACAAACGTCGATCAAATCGACCTCATGCAAATCCATTTCGGTCCCGATGCACAGCGTACTCTCGATGAGGGAGAAGTGATCGCTGCTATGAGTGACGCAAGACAGGAGGGGAAGATACGCCTTCTGGGAGCTTCAGCCTGGGGAAATATCGCAGAACAGTGTATCGATCTGGATATATTTGATGTCATGCAATTAGAGTACAACCTCATCAATCGGAGTGATGAATATCTTATAGAAAAATGCTCTCAAAAAAAGATCGGCGTTCTCATCAGGGGCGGACTGGCCAGAGGCATGCTCACTCCGAAATTTGATCGTTATCAGAACCACATCGACAATCAGAACAGACAGAAGATCAACGCAATGTTAGAATGGGTGGATCACGATTCGCGTAAACTAACTGCGCTCGCATTGCACTTTCTTGCCCGAAACAAAGGCATCAGTTCTGTCTTGATCGGATCGAAAAAAATTGAGCATATCGAGATGTGTCTCAGTTTAATGGAATCTGATATCGATGCGGAGTTACTCGAGAAGGCGGCAACCTTTGAACTATAAATTTTTAAAGGCTGCGCTGGGTTTAAAGTAATTTACTTATTTCAGCGAAGATATTCTATGGTATCTATGATTGAGACTGATTTAATATGGAATCAACTACACCAACTCCTGATGAGTCAGCGCTTTGCTGTCGTTGCGACTTACTCAAATGGACAGCCCTATGCCAGCCTCGTCGCTTTCGTCGCTAAAGACGATTTAGCTGAACTGATCTTCGTTACCCGTGATGATACACGAAAATATAAGAATCTTATGAATGAACCGCGAGCCGCGATGATGATCGATAATCGTTCCAACAAGGCATCGGATATTGATTCAGCATTCGCCGTGACCGCATGCGGTGATGCCGATGTGGTCGATAAAATCCAGTCGCCCGAGATCATCGATCTCTATGTCGCCAAACATCCCCAATTAGAAGAATTTGTACTGTCACCGCGGGCTGCCGTCATCGGATTGAAGATAAAAACCTATTATTTTGTAAAACAGTTTCAGAATGTGCATGAAATTAAATTAAAATGAAACCGATCATTTCGCTAAATTAAAAACACCATCCCAATCATCGGCTGGCGGCTTTTGTATAAAGTTCGTGCATCGTTCGAGGAACAATCGAGACGGTCCATCAAACGGAAAATATCTCAATATGAGTCTAAATTTTTTCATGGCCTGACGGTAACGGCGATCTTCAAATAATTCACGCCCTTCTTCGAAGGTGCCCACGATGAGATCCTTCTCGATCGATGGTATCGAATACATCCCCCGCAATTCATATATCATCACTGGTATCAACTTCCCTTGAACACGAACCCTGTCCAAACGCCGCACGATCGCTTTGCCTTCCACCTGTTGATAGGTAAATTCAGTCATCAGGATGGTCGTGGCATAGTACTTATTCGCACCCTCAAGACGAGCACCAAGATTGACTTCATCCCCGATAACGGTGTAATCAAATAGTTGATACGATCCTAAATTGCCCACAATGACGCGACCCGTGTTGATGCCTATTCCAATATGAAAATAATCTTGATTCTCACGCGACCACTTCCATTGCAAACTTCTTAACTCCTGAACCATATCCAAGGCCGTGAGACACGCTTTCTCCGCATGGTCACTAAAATAATACGGTGCTCCAAACAAGGCCATGATCTCGTCGCCAACGAATTTATCCAGTGTGCCCTGATGCTTAAAGATCACATCCACCATACTCGATAAATAGTTACTTAGATAGTTGACAACGACTTCTGGTTGGTATTTCTCGCTGAACGTCGTGAACGAACGGATATCGGAGAAGAGAACCGTCAACGTCCTCCGTTCACCCCCGAACTTTGGCAGGTTGCCGGAATCCAGCATCGTTTTCACGACGTTAGGTGCGACATACTGTTCAAAGGTCTTCCTGTATATCCCCTTCTCCCTTCGCTCTGTAATCACCTGCTCGAGCGTGTTTAAACCGTAGCTTAATATAAATCCGGATACCGGTAAAACGATCATCATCCATATGTCCCATACCGAAAACAGGGTCACAGCCATCACCATCATCAAGATGATGGTCATAATAACGATACCGAAGCCTTGAAACGGTTTGACGTATCGGGATAAAATTGTGGCAACGATGGCCAGCAAAATCATGATGACAAGAGTAACCGACATTGAAACGGTCTTAATATAACGATCGTTTAATATCGTGTTCAACGCATGGGCATGCACGATGACGCCGGGCATTTTCATCCGAATGACATCATCGAAGAAAGGGGTAAATTCTGTATCACGAAATTCTTCGGCAGTGACACCAATCAACACAATCTTGTCCTCGAATGTCCCTTCCTGCTTGTGAATCTCGAATATATCCGTGTCCTCGTCATCAGGCAAATCAAAAGTCGCATCATCCAAAATATTGGAAAACGAATATTGATGAAAATAATTGGAATCACCAAAATAGTTAATCAGCATCGTGTTGTAGGAATACTTGGATATGGTGTGCTTACCGATTTTCAATACCTTACGATCGGTCACATCGATATCGCCGTTATCTATCTGATTTATAAACTTTAATACTTCAATAGATAGTGGAAAATAAATTAGATCCGTATGGTTTTGAAATAAGATATACCGACGCAGAAAACCATCATGATCATGGATGATGTCCGCATGACCCTGAGGTACCCCGGTTTTAAGAATCTGTTCAATAGGAGAAAGTAAGTACTTGTTGTAAGTATCATGACGGTTGATTTCATGTACAAACTTATTGGCGACGATGATGTTTCCGTAATGGGCAATGATGTCGGCCAGAATTTCGTCTTCAGAATGCGATGAATTCTCGGAAAATTCGATGTCAAAAACAACCAGCCTGGCACCGGCCTTGTTTAAATTTTCGATAATCCTGGCGTAATACGATCGTGGAAACGGCCATCGTTTCTTCAGACTGCTAAAGGTTTGATCATCTATCTTAACGATAACAATTTGCGACCTGTCTCTCTCGATATCACCTCTGATCTTAAATCGCATATCGTAGGTCTTCAGTTCGAGCGCCTGAATAATTCCTAAAACGTTCAAGAACAGCACGATCAAAATAGAAGCCATCGTAAATAAAATCGACTTCCCCCATATCTTGAAGAATTTCTCTTTATTTCTAAATAGTCTTAACATCGTGCCATTTTTAATACTGTGCAACTGCTACGCTACCGTCCATTTTTCTCAATTTAGATCGTTAATTCATAACGCAATCGAACAATGTAATCGTTGTATCGGCCTGTATTTATCTTATCACTCAATCTCATGTACATGCCGTCCAGTAACACATGATGCCGTTGGGTTATCGCGAACGTCGCTCCTATGTTCACACCGGTTTTGTCGTACTCCAGATACGCCTGCAACAAATCCGAACCATTGGGTCTGGAGCATCCTTCTGCTACGATATGATGGATCGTCGCGTTTAATCTCAACCGCGTGTCCAGCAGCATATACATCGCACCTGCAGTAAATTGCTTGAAATCGAATGTCATCAGCTGATCATCCTTACCCGTCTCGGTCCGATTGCTCGAGTAACTCAATGTCGTGCGCAAGGGAATTGTGAATTCTGTTCGCAATGTGGCCAGGGCTATATCAGAGATCAAATTTGAGTACATCGGATGGATGTCATCGATCCTGTTCGAACCGCTAATTCCCAGGTTGATCGAATGACGCAGATCGAAAAGATCAAAATTATATCCCAGATCTATCGCAAGGTCTCTGGTATCATTGTCTATGGCATATTCAGTACGCAATTCATTCGTTCGGTGATGATCCTTCACGGTGACGTTCAGTTGGGGCAGCTTTCTGTTCATGGGAATAAAAGAAAATCCAACGTAAATCGTGTTTAAAAGCGTCATATCGGTGTCCGGATTTGTGTCTCGACGATGATTAAGTTTATCCTGAAAATAATCATATCCCACATTCAGAAATAATTGATTGTCCCATAAATAAATTCGATCGTAAACAGAGAGTCCCCGAATATTTGTCCTTAGAAATGAATTACCCAATGAGCAGTAATCAGAACCCACATCCTTATATGTGATCATGAGTCGGTTTTTTAAATAATTCAGCGATAGTCGGCTCTGGTATGACAGCGATGTTAACTCCTTCGGAGCAAGCGGTCGCGTGCTTTCGTTCAGGATGATAATATCGGAATAGTCGGCAGGATCAATTGGTAAGTTGACATCAAATACCGAATCGATTTCGGATTTGGACATCGATCCCATCGAAATATCCTGGGTGAGAATACTGTAAGACGCCTGTGATGAAAACACGATTCGTTTTCGGTCTAAGGCTAAATATAATTCAGGAGCGAGGACCACATTATCTAGAGGAGATATCCCGTGTACGATCGATTTATAGTCGTCTTTCACTTTTAAAAGGTTGAACGCAAGTTGAAATTTGTCGCCGGAGCCGAAACTAGGACGTAATCCGTACATATTTTGTGTGTATATCCCGGTCTTGTAAATACCATTGATCGATTGAACGGTATCGCCGGTTTGCGGATGCAGATAAATTACCTCACCTGTCTGACTATCCACGATAAAAGGGTACGCCTCCCCTTCATTGGCTCGGTTGGTTTGACCGTGAACAACGTCTAAATTAAAATATCCTAACTTCAAATAAGCGTTCAGCCCGCGTACTCGCCTGCCCCACAAAACCAGATCACTGAAGCGGGGGTTGATATCCCCAAACCGTATTCCAATTTTATCACTACCCACTTCGAGGAAGTACCGATTGCGTGGCTGTAAATAGGTCTTCTCTCTTGAGGTTACATAGCTCGATGCACGATAATGGATGTTTTTGTAATCTCCATACAGGTTAAATCCTGAACTATAGGTGTTCAGATCCAGCCTCTTTACTCTCTCTCCCCTGATGTCGCTAAATACCTTACCGTGCAAGGACAACCGGCTCGCGTCCTCCTTGCTGCGTCCGACGTCTCTGATCTGAAACGCCCAACTCACACTCTCGATGATTTTACCTTCAGTATCGTGACCGTTTAACAGAATATGATGTCTACCCGGCCTTAATCCATTTGTCGTCAACGTTAAAACGTAATCCGAAGCCACGGCCTTTGACGTCACATTCAACTCGTCAAGATACAAGGTAACTGCGGAGATAGACGCCTGAAATAGCTTTGGTTTGAATCCCACGGCAATGACCAGCGGTTCATCATTCGATACGTAACGATTCGGTTCCGGATTGAGTATCTCAAAATAATCCGATCCCGTACTCTCTTCCGTGAATACAGTCGATGAGCCCGGCTTTTCTCGCTCGATAACCGTGATCTCAAATGGTGCATAATAAGCGTTCTGCGCGGGTGCAGTGAGGACCTCTTCATCGAACATGACAACGATCAAATATTCGATTGCCGGAGCCTTCACCTCCTCACCCGGTATCTTCCCACTGTAGATATCATACACTTCGATCAAATCGACATATGCGTAATTTTCTTTCCCCTTGATTCGATAATAAACGCGCACATCAGATACGAGCACATCGTAAGGCTCGATCTTGACATTTAATATTACGTCTTTCTGAGCGTACCACATGGATATCGGCGAATGGATCAATCGGTGCAATCCAGAAGTGGCCGACTGGGCCGTTCCCGATCTCGCAGAGCCGAAAACAATCAACAGCATGAGCATCATCGATTTGATCGTACATCTATTTCGTGCAACACTCATAGCAACTCCGCTTTCCTCTTTGCCTTTCAACCAACATGATTAATAATCTATCTTCAATCGTTTATTATTCCCTTCACTGTCCTTGAACTCGATCTCAAGTTTATGATTTGATTCATCTTCGCTCCCCCAGGACGGAACCTGAGACGGATCGGATTCATCCACAACCGGTGCCTCATTCGCCGTGGCATAACCTGTTTCGCCTCTTTTGATCAATATTTTTCCCAACGCATTTTCAAACGAAACAGTCCCGTCAATCACGAAAATATAGGTGGCACCGTTTCTTTCAATACGACAATAAAACTCGGTTCCTTTGATCGTTGCCACACCGGACGGAGTCTCTATGATGAGCTCCGACTTCATGTTGACTGCCTTAAACCAAATTTGACCTAATAACACTTGAATCCTTTTAAGGATCGTCCCATTTTCCCTCTTACCCTTTATCAGGAAGCTGGAATTATCCCTGACCTTCACCAGACTCTTGTCGTCGGTAAACATGACGGCGGCCAGTGAATTTTTACCCGCGAATACCATATCACCCGAATTAAACAACATCCCGACTTCTGTCCCCGACCAATCATCAGAAGCAGCTCTCTGTACCAGTACCCGGCCGACTTTCTTGAGTAATAGTGCGATATCGACATCGTTTGCCGCACGGGTCAAAACAGGCATCAACAGGATAAATATCAGCGAGGACAGCCATACTAACACTGTTCTCATCAGCTTATGCTTATTCAATCGAATAATTCTTAACATTATAGGTACCCTTCGAAAATTCTTTAGAAAGCTCGATTAACCTGTCCATACTAATCACATCACCATCCTCCATCATGATACCCGTGCTCGTATGATTACATAACATGCCCCCTTCTGCGAATAAATCATTGACCACATCATCACCTAAAATCATTCTCAACACATTCATGATCTGCTGCTGCTGAAACGAGTTGCTGCCACCTCCCATTTCCGAAATTTGAAATCCCCAGATCTCACTAGGAATTTCAATGATCCCACTCGATGTATTGACGATTGACCATACCTGCCAGTAGTACGCTTTGCCTTCCTCTAACATGAACGCTCCGGTGATCGGATACTGCAGAAATTTATTCTCCACTTCGGTCAATAAACGCGGCTCATTGTTCATCACATCCTCAGGAGAATTATTCGTCTGCAATTTCTCACACACTTTAATTCTAAACTTTAAAGCATCCGATTCCCATCGAAACAAGGGCAGTGTCGTATAAATTTGTCTCAAATCGCCCTCGCAAGCTGGATTGCCTGGCGATATCAGATCTATGGTCTCTGTGTTTGTGATATTATAGTACAGATCGGTCTGATCGATCGAACCGCTGCCATCAGAAAACGCAAGCGTTATAATGAATCGATAATCCCCTGTCGGTAACTTCCCGCTCGCTAACAACTGATCGATCAGTTTATCCACCGCCTGGTCGTTCAAATCGAATGATAATAATCTGTACGGATCCGTGTCACTGAATAAATTTTGATTTGTGATGCGCGTTGTACCAGGAATTATATTCAAAGGACCCGTCTGACCCGCGATCAGATCGACAGACGACATGAAGTTGCCTTCATATACCATCCTCAGATCTAAAAGCACGCTTTTCTCCTCACCGTAAGAATTCGTGATGTCCAGATAGAACAATAACGGACTTTCACCCAGTCCGGAGAGGTTTAAATCACTGAGGAAAAATATACTGATCTCATCATGTAGCGTGCCCGAAGTGACCATGATCTGTGAATAGACAGGAGAGATGAACAATACCAGGAGGAAAATGATCAACAGAATTCGTTTCATATCAACACCTTTCTAGCCAGAAGTCCGGGTGAAATAAAAGATCATCCGATCCTATGCCGCATCGGCTAACATTTTTAGAATATTAGAGATGTAAATCATTTCAAACTGTCAGTCTGAGATTAATTTGCTTGATTTTTATTTTTTTTTTGATTAGTTTATATAGTGTTTATTTTGTATTTATAAAAGTTACGGTATGTGGATTATGATTTCAACGATATTTTTCGATCTGGGTGGTGTACTGGTTAATATTGACATTCAATCCTTTCTTATTAAATTATCAAATTACTATGAGATTGGGATAGAACATCTAAAAAACCATCAATCAAAAAAATCACATGAAGATTATATGAAGGGATTGATTACGTCAGAGCAATATTACAACGACGTTAAGCAAAATTTCGAAAAACAGATCCCATTACGACTTTTCAAAGAATTCTGGAATAGCATCCTGATTGACCAGCGAAACGATACATCGATTATCGTGGATAAACTGAAAAACAAGTACCGATTAGCTCTAATGTCGAATGTTGATCCCTGGCATTTCTCTTTCTGCTATGATAAATTTCCCGTAATCAGAGCGTTTAAGAACCGTTTTCTATCATACGAGATGCATTTGATCAAGCCGGAAAGAGAATTCTATCTTCATGCAATTCGATCCCTGAAGTCTATGCCTCAAGATTGCGTGTTTATCGATGATCTTCTTGAGAATATCGATGCAGCGAAAGCGTTAGGCTTTAATACCGTACATTTTCAAAACGGTTCACAGTTGGAACATGAATTGACCAAACTCAATTTGATTTAATCGTTGTTCTTGTCCATTGAGAGTATCCTGGCACTTCCTTTTTGTCCAGCCTCATGATGTGCTGTATCCGCAGGACTAAGTTGAGGTTCGACTCGATAAATCTGCACTTCCGCTCCCCCCATGGTGAACGCCAGGCCTCGAATTTGATCGTCATCGAGGATCCAGGTGACTGTCCTGAGCGGAAGATGCAATATCAAAAACGTAATCTGCCACCAGCCTTTCTTGCTATCGGGTGAAATTTTTTCGACTCGCGCGAAGAATGCTGGCTGTTTCTCTATATAGACCAAAACAACGTCATTGACGATAAGCGCACTAACTGGCATAATGTATAGGTTCGGATGATAAATGTTAATATATTGTAATATTAGTGAGTATAAATTAAGTATAGTTGAGATGAAAAGCAAGAAAAAAAATGAAGTGAGGCATAAATGATAGTGAAAAACAAACGGCTCATCGTGTTAGTAGTTTTGTTTATCGCAATATTGCTAACTATTTCTAATGTACTGCTCTTTGGCAGGTATCAATATGATTATTTTAATGATGATCCTGCGAGACCACCGGCTGACACTCAGAGCACTTATGACGAGGAGAGTCAATCCTTTGAATCGGAAAACTTTCTGCAAATGCCTCCCTATGTCTGGCCGAGAACAACTATATTCGGCGTAACAAGCGCCGTCGTGGTTTACGTCGCTCTGGTCTTTGGATTAGCTATGTTTGTGATCGGTTATAATGCGGGCGCAAAAGTTAATAAAGGTCCAGTAACAACAGCCATCATCCTGACGACCATCGTCGCTGTGCTGGCGCGATCATTTATTCTGTGGGTTCAGTATCATCTATTCAAAATTCTGTACGGCTTTTTCAATAATGCGGCAACAGCTGCCTCTGTCGCAGAGGCTGTTATCTATTTTATCTGGATACTATTCATCACTGGTATTTCCGTTAATCTTTACGAAGCATTTACGGTCACAGCGAAAGAAGCTCATCCAATGTCGTAGGATACAGCCTAGATTAATTTCGCAAATTGATCCAGTGCCCTTTCGATCGTTCTATCGTCCGTGCAATAAGAAATTCTGAAATAACCCGGTCTGCCGAAACCAGCTCCGGGAACGACCAGGACTCGTTCCTGTTTCGCTCGCTCTATAAACTCCATCTCATCGGCTGTAGGACACTTGGGGAAGAAATAGAACGTGCCTGTCGGTTTTACCACATCATATCCATAATTCGTCAATGCCTGATATATTCGGTCCCTTTTCTGTTCGTAATACTTTACACGCACCGTTGCGTTCAAAAGCTTGCTCACAACCATCTGCATGGTCGCCGGAGCATTTACAAACCCCAGGATACGATTACAAAAAATGAGACCGTCCAGTATCGTGCTTACTCCATCCATCTGCGGATTGACTGCGATGTATCCGATCCGTTCACCGGGGATACTCAGCGACTTCGACCATGAGTAAGCTAAAAAACTATTTTCGAACTTGGATACAATCGATGGTACCACCGTATTATCATAGATTATGTCTCGATAAGGTTCGTCTGATATCAGAAATATTTGGCTCTTTAATTTCTTCTGCTTCGTCTGCAGCAGATCGACAAGGCCATCGATTTTATCCTCACCGTAGGTCTTGCCGGTAGGATTGTTGGGAGAATTGATGATAATAGCCCTGGTCTTCGCCGTAATTTTACAATCAAGATCGTGTAAATCGATATCAAAATCGTCTGTAGTCTCAGAAATAACTATTTTCCCCTGATGATTTTGAACGTAAAATATGTATTCTGCAAAATAGGGTGCGAAAATAATCACTTCATCGCCGGGATTCAGAATCGTCTTTAGTATAACGTTCATACCTCCCGCAACGCCAACCGTCATAATGATATGCTTGAACTCCGATTCTAAAATGTTCTTCTTTGTCAGATGACTGGCAATTTTTTTACGAACTTCAGTGAAACCGGCATTACTCATGTAGCGATGCATACCGGACGACGTGTTCACCGATAACATCGCCAGCACTTCAAAAAATTTGTCAGGAGGTTCGATAATAGGATTACCGAGTGTCAAATCATATACGTTTTCTACCCCGTAAATCCTTTTAAGCTCTTGACCGACTTCGAACATCTTGCGTATCCAGGAACTCCTCTGCATCGCTTCGGTGATATAGGTTGAGATCATAAACCACTTCCCCTTTGTTTGTGTGTCTAATCATTTGAACAGGTATCGAATTAGTAATGAAATACGACAGGATATAAATTTCCCTCTGAGGAATACTTATAAAAATGTGGCAATCAATATTTTTGAAGAATGTCGCTAAATCGTAACGATGAAAATAACGTTTCGTACAGTACAAACGTTCATTCCCCTCATCTGTAACATAACAAGTTATCTAATGAAGTTATTGGATTAAAAAACATAATTTACAAACCAATATCGAGAATATATCACATAAACAGCTTACGTACCTTTTCATAAATCAGGATCACTCGATTGTTAACATACGCTCCCCTGTCCGACCAAAAACCTCGGGCGTATACATCTCTTCGACCTTGGTCGCCGGCATCATATATTTTCCCGACGTCAGCGCCTTGCAGAGATAGACAAAAGTATGCACTCCCTTCGGAAGATTGTCGGCAAAAATAAGTACCCGGTCATCCCTTATCTCGAAGAAATTAAATCCACCCCAATAATTTGAACTTAATTCCAACGTTTTATGTTCACGATACACATTGGATACTGTCTTTAATTGCGTGTTGATTACCTCAAAACCGGCTGGCAACGGGTCGTCAACAGCCACATAGGTACGCTCCATCGGCGTCGCTATAGTCAACGTGACTTTAATCGTCGATCCTGCTTCAATCACAGCATCATCGCCCTTTTCACCCTCAATGATCTCCCATTTTTTTGCAATCGAAATACCACGATCGACCGCATCGACCAGATCGCGCGGGTAATAGGTTAATCGCGCTTCATAATAATAACGGCCCTCTCCTGATTTATCAAATTTTAATTTCAGGTCCTTGCCTCGTTTAATATCAGATAATCCCTGCACTCGGAAATCCTGGCGCAAAGAATGCCCTTTGTAAATTGATTCCGATATTTTTCGTCCCTCTAACTTCACTACCAACTTGAGATCAGGCGACGTTGCCTCATATCGTCGGAAATACGTATTCAGGGCATGTAACACATAAATGTTTTCCTGGGTATTGTACCAGGCGCCATTCGTGGATCTTTTCTTGATGAGCCATTTAACGACTTTCGGAGCCTGTTGGAACTCTTCCTCCGTTTCAAGCAACGTTTGCAAGATGAGTGCCGTGGTCCTCACATTGCTATGGAAGCACCATTCCATCCCTTCGGTGTACGGTTCTTCGAAATACGCTTCCGTAGGCGACTCCCGTAAGCCGTTCATCAATAACTGATGGATGTCAGAATATAGCTGCTGATCACTGCCGGCAAGCTTCATCGTCTTTAATAGATATGCCAGACCGAAATACGGAATACGGTTCCGGTCGGCGTACATCTTTTCGATGTAAGCGTGATCCGGCTCGCCGAGTAAGGCTAAATCATACATAATCAAACTGTTCGTGCTGGCCCAGTAATTCCAGCTATACGGATAAAGATCTTTGTCTATTTTGGATCGTAATACCTCTTTTAAAAAGTTAACCGTTCTGGCAATCACATCGTCACTAACCGTCCTGTACCCCTTCTCCTTCGCCTCAACCAACGCTAAAACAGTCCAGGCTGTAACAAACGGATTCGCCATGTCGCCCCCTTTCCAATAGGCGAAACCGCCGCCCGGCGTCATATAATCACTCACCGTTTTCAAAAATTGCTCTACCTCTTCCCGGTAGTTTTTATCCTTGAGTGCCGGCAAATCGAACGACTCGATCACATCGTCGAACAATATCATCGGTAATATTCGTGATACCCTCTGCTCAAGACAGCCATAGGGATATTCGTACAGATAACGAATGCCATCACTGATTCCAACCAATTGTGTGGATGATGTTTTCACTTCGAGTGAGGACATCAATTCATAGATATTACCCGGAACGGATATTTTTTCCTCAGCTTTTTCCGTCGTATTGTTGGCGGTGGCAACGACTTCATACGTCAAGGGACGTATCACAGGTATCGTCTTGATGACGGCGTCTTGATGTTCGCCCATGACAGCCTGAAACAGAAAACTGGCATCACCTGTCCTATGAGCCTTGAAGCGAAAACGGACCTCTTTACTCTCACCCGCATTTAAAAAGATTCTCTTCGTGTTCTCATCACCAATGAATTCAATACCCTCTGTTTTTACACTGACACTCGCCTCTGATCCGGATTCTGAATAATTATGAATCAAGGTTCCGGATTCAATGGTGTCCGCATAGCGAAGGAATCTGGGCAAACTGGGTTGCAGCACCAGGGGTTGACTTACCCTGAAGCTTTTTTCGTTGTTGCCGAAATTCGAATCCAAATCGTGGACTGCCGCCATGATAACAAAGGTTGTCATGTTATCCGGTAACTTAAATCTCACCTCGGCCGTCCCATCGTCATTGGTTATGATGCCTGGATTCCAGTACGGCGTCGTCTTAAAATCCTTTCGGATAAACATGGATGAAAATCCGTTTCTGCCACCGCCACCTCCCCTGTTCTCCCCTTTTTCTCCGTAATTTCTCTGGCCGATGATATCCAGCCGACTGTCGGACGAGGTAACGCCAAGCGGCCTGCTTCGGAAAAAATAATCGTGCAGATCAGTAAAATGATAATCGGTCAGATTCAACACTCCCTTATCCACCACGGCCAAAATGACCTCGGATTTCTTGCCCACTCCGCGCCAGTCCTTGCTGGAAAGACGAATAGAAATGTATTCACCTGGCTTATAGTTCTGCTTATCTGTCGCGATATCCACCGTCAGTTTTCTGTGACCCGAATTGACTACGAGATTGATGTAGCCGAGCTTGAAAGCAGGCTTGGCTATGTCTTCTCCTTCATCATTATATTTCCCGTCTCCTGTGCGGCCCTGGATCAACATGACAGACACGTAAATATTCGGAATGTACCGCTCATCGATCGATATGCTGATCGATGGCGTCGAGCCCACCACCTCGGTGAAATAATAGTCCATTATGCCTTCGCGTTCCATCGTCACCAACGCCGTGGCTCGTTCAAACGGAGATTTTATCAAGATCGTCGCTGTCTCCCCGGGAGCGTATACCTGTTTATCCTTCTCTAACTCAATTCGATCATCATCGCTGCGTTCCCAGGCGACGTAATCTTTTCCAAGTATGTAAAAACTGCAGTCGGACACGATCCTGTTACCCCGCCCATCCGTGCTGACCGCTCTTAACAGATAATATCCGGCTAACTGCGGCGTAAATTCATAGCGGATCGGTTTCGTCCTCGTCTCCACGGTCTCCGACGAGATAAGACTATCCGCTATCTCCGTCTCCCAAAAATAGCGACCACCCGTACCCGCCTTGCGAACCGAATACCAATTACGCCGAACCAGTTTGATCTCGACCCGCTTGTCCGGCACGATCGAACCCTCATGCGTGGTCGTTATCACATCGACACCAAATAGTTTACCACTATTCCCGAAAAATGAACCGGGTCTGATACCGACCTGATACTCACCACGGTGTACGATGACCTCCCTGCTACCCGTAATCTCCCGCCTGTTCTGGTCGATGACTGTTCCTTCGATCATAAACGAGGCCGATGTCAATAAATTCGGCTCATCAGCATAATAGACAATGCTCGCATGCCCATTGGAGTCGAGCATATCCTCACCCGTGACCACCTGATCACCAAAGCTGCCGATACCGCTAAACTTGCCTTTACTGTAATCGCGGGGGTGAAAATAATAGCCATCCCATCCGGTTGGTGTATGATAGTAGGTCGATTTGATAATCGCCCATTTCAACGTTGCATCCTTCATCGCGGCTCCGAAAAGATAATTGCCGTTTATCGATGCCTTAACGCTGTCACCAAAAACATAATCGCCGCGCTGAGGTTCCACAGTTACTTCAAATTCAGCAGGCCGATAATCCTCAACCCAAAATGAACTCGAGATCCATCTCTCCCAATTCAACTTCTGAGGAACGATCACCTGAATGGAATAATAACCTCGTTTGGCATCGTGCGCTAAAGGAACCGAGAAATTGAAAGCACTAAATTCATTGGCGCTGTGAAGCCGTTCGTATATAGTCTCACCCGCAGGATCGTTGATCGTCACTTTGAAAGAGTCTCCCCGCGTCAATTTCCAATCGAAGCCATCCTTCTCGCGAAGAACAACCTTCACATGCACGGTGTCGTCTGGACGATAGATACCTCTGTCCGTAAACAGAGCGCCGTCGATCTGTTCATCCCGAGCCATCCATTCGTATGAAATATTAAATTCCCAGGGACTAATTCCCGTGCCCTTTTGCGAATGCGTGTATGCCACATCATCACCCCGGGTCGCCGCAATCCACTGTACTGGTTCGTCATTCTTTGATGCAGGCATACCCAGTCGCTGCCAACCCGGACTCTCACAGTAACCCGTACTATCCGTCACTCCCCTCCAATACACCTTACCCGTCCCATCTCGAACCTCGATTCGGACTCGAGGCAAAGGGCGACCTGTCCTTAGTTCCGTCACGAATATTCCATTCGTCACAGGCGAGAATTTCGCGGTCAAGCCTAACTCGGTTACCTGCACCAACAATAGCTTATATCTGTACCCATGCTCCCTCTGTTCCTTGCCATGAAACTGAACGATGAAATTACCGTACTTACGTTCACCACGGTAGTCATCGGCGTTTAAAGGGAGTACCGTTAACTTGTTTTTCTTTACATCACCCGTAAAATGTATCCTGCGATCATAGTTCGTTCCTAAAACATCCTTCTCTGAAATCGTCGATTTCCTGTTGAACCAGGCAGCTATCACATCCAGTGAATCTCGCGGAATGTCGCGCACCTTAATATCAAGTTCGCTTAAATTAACCAGTTCGATCGGTATCGATGCATCACCATAGGCCTCGATGATCGACTCTCCTAAGGGAATTTTATAGGTCGGGTCAAAAGACCGCGTTCGAAAAGTTGCTTTGTAGTCTCTATCCAGCTTGTTCGCAAAAATATCCGTTAATTCTCGCGAGATGAGCACCGTGTATTCGGTCTCCGGTGAGAAGGGTCCGTAGATATAAATTCGATTATTCTGATAACTCTCACCATAATCATCCAGCGGCAACGATGGCGTCAATGTAATATGCTTCATGATTTTACTATATTCGACCGGATTGCTGAATTCGAGAGCGATCGATTTACCGGGGTTCACAGTGCTCTCATCATCCTGTACTTTAATGCCGGAAAATTGAAACACGGTGTAGGTCTGAAACTTCAGCGACCAATCCGTCTCAGATCCTAACGTACCTCCGGGTGCGGAGAAACCAGCCGTAACCGTCACGATGTACCTCTGATCCACTTCCAGATCTCTCTCAGGCATGATGATGATCTCATAGGAGGGCTCGTCGGATTGGTTAACGATGTCGTAGGCGACCGCTTTGCCTGCGTATTTTTCATTATCGTAAGCATTGAAGCGGAGATGTGTTCGTATATCAACGGGTGACACCGGGATATTGAAATATAGTTTAACGTCTGTCTTAACATCGATCGAACGCTCATTCATCGACGGATAACTGTATTGCACGACAGGCACCGGTGTCCGAAAACTGAACCTGAAATCCTGTTTCAATTCAGAACCATCGATCCCCTCTAATCCCGATTTAATTTTCACCGAATACTCTGTACTATTATGTAATTCATCTGTGGGTCTGAATACGAGGGTGCTCGTTCCTAACCATTCAAAGGTTCCCTGAACCGTGGGGTGGATTTCAAACCATTCTGGTCTATCGATCACCTGATTACCTAAACTCGTAACCGGTTTATCAAATGTGACCGTGATCTGCTCTGCCTGATGCAG
The DNA here is from genome assembly GCA_016926625.1 of Candidatus Zhuqueibacterota bacterium. Lineage (GTDB taxonomy): Bacteria > Zhuqueibacterota > Zhuqueibacteria > Thermofontimicrobiales > Thiofontviventaceae > Thiofontadaptatus. The sequence continues at coordinate 22,231 of JAFGOE010000012.1, read as the reverse complement.
AGAGTATAAGGGACCATTCGGTGAAGTCGTTATGACCCGTAACACATCCGACGAGTATATACTTGATACAGACAGCAAAACGTGGATAAATATTAAACCGATGATCACATATTTTTTCATCGCAGTCAACCTCTCTTTATCAGTCAGTTAGTTTTCGTCAGTAAAATGTACTATAATTCCAATTAAAAAGCAAGAGGATTGTCAATTTACTGCGCTGCCTCATGCAGTGCTAGCCTGTGTTAAATCCACCATTTTTATAACTTGATTATTTCCGGCTTTTTTGATATATTGCAAATCTAAGCCCAAAAGACAGGAGGAAACATGCTTACATTTAAACAGGATAATAATGTATTTCGATATCGTTCCGTTGCAGTCGCCATCAAAGACGGCTGTGTTCTCATCCATAAACAGGCCGATACCGACTATTGGTCTCTTCCGGGCGGGCGCTGCGAGTTTCATGAGACATCGGCTGAGACGATCGCGCGTGAGATGGAGGAGGAATTAGGTGAAAAAATTACCGTGACTCGCCTGCTCTGGGTCAGCGAAAATTTTTACTCCACTAAAAGACATAAATACCATGAGGTCGCCTTCTATTATCTGATTGAATTCGATGATCGTTCTCCGCTCATGGATTTATCCGCAACACATATCGGTCATGAATCGCATGTCAAATTGATATTCGCCTGGCGTCCGATAAACAAACTGGATGCTGTTAATCTAAAGCCAGACTTTCTGATAAGAGGGCTACAACATATCCCGGAACAGATCGAGCACATCATCTCACTTGATTAATGCGCCCGATAAGCATCAAATTAAATCAACGTCTCAACACTTAACAAGGACTTAGCATGCCTGAATTACCTGAAGTAGAAACGATTGTCAGACAATTGCGGCCCCATATCGTCGGGAAATCGATCAATCACGTGGAAATCCGCCGTCCCCAGCAATGGTCCGTGGACCCAAATGTCGTTAATCAATCGATCAGAGGTGCAAAAATCGAAGGGATCCGACGCAATGGGAAGTTTATTATAATCAGCCTCGATTGCCTGCAGTGCGTCATCATTCATCTCAGAATGACGGGAAAATTGACCTGGGTGCCTGGCGCATTAACATATGGGAACTATGATCGAACCATATTTCACCTCCATGATGGCAGTTTTCTAATCTATAACGATACCAGAGCACTCGGCAGATTGGAAATAATCGACCAGGACCTATTGCCGATCCGGTTTGAAAAATATGGCACCGACCCGTTCTGCGGCAAATTTTCACTCGATCACCTGGCCGACCTGATTCAAAAGTCGCGTTTAACTGCCAAGGATTTTTTGATGAATCAAAACAGGGTATTTGGTATCGGCAATATCTATGCTAATGAGATTCTATTTCATAGCAACATCAATCCGAAACGATATACACAGACATTGACGGACGAAGAGATTAAGCGACTTTATACCAACATCCTGGAGATTCTGAGTCATGCCATCTCTCTGATGGGCACGACGTTGGGAAATCATGTGTCCGACTATCGGAACGTCTATAACATGGAAGGTGAATATCAATCCTTCCTCTACGTCTACGGACGCCAAAACGAGCCATGCCGAATATGCAACAATCCGATCGAGAGAATCGTACAAAGTGGAAGAAGCAGTTTCTATTGTCCGGTGTGTCAACCGTTTATCGATATATTAAAAAAGGAGTGATGGATGAAACGCTTAATGCTAATGATTACAATCGTAATCCTGTACAGCATATTCTCAAGCAACATAGTTCTTGCCGACAAGTCCTACACCATTCCTCTGGTAACCATAGTGGCTAAACTTCAGTCCGATGGAAGCCTGACTGTCGAGGAGAATCGCACTTATGATTTCGACGGTCAATTTTCATGGGCCGACTACTCGCTTCCACTAAGGGGACTGGGCACCGTCAGCCAGGTTAATGTCAGTGAAGACGGTGCGGATTATATTCAATCTAAAGAGGAATACCCTGGATCCTTCTTCCATGAAACAGCGAATAATTCATTACACATCAAATGGTATTATCGTGCTGAGGATCAACAGAGGACGTTCACCATCTCGTATCAACTATCCGATGTTGTCAATGCTTACAACGATATCGCTGAATTTTATTATAAGTTCGCCGGCGCTAATCGTCCCAACAGAATCGATTCACTTGATGTTAAAATCGTCTTGCCCCAGCCAGCGAATAAAGATGTGGTTAAAATATGGGCTCACGGTCCGCTACACGGGCAAATCCGTTTCGAAGACGATGTTGTGCATTCGTGGACAAGTCCTCTGCCGGCTGACCAATTTTGGGAGAATCGTGTGCTGTTGCCCACGGCATGGTTGTCGGATTCGGTAGAAAGAATTCCGACCAACGCCTTGCAGCGAATACTAGACGAAGAACGTACTTTCGCCGAGCAGGCAAATCAGCGTCGTATACGTCAAGCACAAACAGAGCTTAAACAAGCAGAAAATGATAAATTAGCCATGAATGTTTCGATAGCGATCGGGGCTCTGGGTCTGCTCATCCTATATTTCTTATATCAGAAATACGGGAAAGGTCATATCGTGCGATCCGTGGGTACCTACTCTTCCGAGGTTCCTGACAACCTGCCACCTGCTCTTTTGAATTATATCTATTACGACGGTCATCCAACAGGCGAGGCATTAATGAGTACTATCATGGATCTATCGAGACGTCATTATATTCAACTTTCGGATACCGGTGACAAACCACATAGTTTTTGGTCTTCTGATTCAGAAAGGTACAAACTCACATTAGTCCGATCGTTTTTCGAAAGCCATAAGCAAGAGCTCACACATTTTGAAAGAGATCTAATCGAATTCTTGTTTGATCAGATTGCTGGTGGTAACAATGAACTGACATTCAAGGATATCTCGAAATCAAAATCAACCGTCATGAAGTGGTTTTCGAACTGGAAAAAATTTTTAAAAAGTGATTGGGGAGACAAACGAATCTATGAAAAAAGCAGCATCAAAGGGACCATCCTGAACGTATCATCAGGTCTCGTGGTCACAGGGGCAGGAATAGTCATCACGATAATGCTCAGTAGTAAATATGGAATCATCGCCCTGGTAGCCGGAATTTTGCTTATTTTTTTCTCTGCTATTATATTAACCTATACCAGGGAAGTGAAGCAGATTAAAACAGAAGTTAAATCATTTAAAAACTATCTGACACGATATCATTATCAGCAAGAACCCGCGCTGCTGCAATCAAACTTTGAACAATATCTGATCTATGGTTTAGCGGTGGGATTATCGTCTGATAAGATCAAAAAAATGCTCTCCGTCGTCGACACGACCGACGTAAATTTTATGCCGTGGTATACCAGCGCGTTCAGCAGCACGTCACCGGCACAATTTGCCGATTCCTTTTCTTCGATGGTCAGTGCTACCTCAGGCATGATGAGCTCGGCTTCAGGTGCCGGCGGAGCGGCGTCCGGGGGCGGAGGCGGAGGAGCAGGCGGTGCATCCGGAGGCGCCGGATAATATCGCTGCAATACCATACCTGAAACGATCATCGCACCATCCAGATGAAGCCGGGTTCGCTTAAGACTGTCAGAGGGATACCCATATCAAACAACTCCGATGCTATTCCGGCACGAGGAGCTTTATATGGGTATCCCTCTCTTTTTACTACTTATTATACATCGTAATACAGGTTCATCTCATAAGGATGAGGTCTATTTCTTACTTCATTAAAGTCATTATTTAATTTCAAATCGATCCACGAGGTAATCAATTCCGGTGAGAAAACATCGCCGGCGAGTAAGTAATCATGATCCTTTTTCAACTCCAGCAAGGCCTCCTGCAACGATAAAGGCAGCGACTTTATCTGATCCAACTTTTCTTTGGGCAGTTTAAATATATTGATATCAACCGGACCAAAGCCTTGTTTCTCCGGATCGATTTTCTTATTAATCCCATCGATCCCTGCGAGTAATAATGCTGATAACGCCAGGTAAATATTGCAGGTTGCATCGGGCGGTCTAAATTCGAATCGTTTTGTTTCCTCAGTATTGGCATATTTCGGTACCCTGACGGCCGCACTGCGATTAGCCAGGCCATAGATCGCCTTTGTCGGTGCTTCGAATCCTGGCACTAATCGTTTGAACGAGTTGGTGCTCGGATTGGTAAAGGCTAATAACGACGAACCATGGTGTAAAATTCCCCCGATGAAATGAAGCGCTAACTCGGATAGACCAGCCCATCCATTCTTATCATAAAAAAGTGATTTGTTGTTTTTAAATAATTTTAAATGGACATGCATACCGCTTCCTGCTTCATTGTATAGCGGCTTTGGCATGAATGTGACCGTTTTATTAAATTCTTTAGCCGTCATCTTGATCAGATATTTGATAATCATCGTGACATCGGCCGCTCTGGCGAGGGGATGCATGTTGATCTCGATCTCCGATTGACCCGGTCCTCCTACCTCATGATGATGATATCGTACCTCTATTCCGCATTCTTCTATTCGCCGTACCATCTCGGCTCGCAGATTATGTAAGATATCAAGCGGAGGTATCGCGTGATAGCCGCCATGACGCGGTATCTTGTGACCCAGATTTTGGGATTCATCCGATCCGGAGTTCCAATCCGCTTCTTCTGAATCGATTTGATAATACGCAAGGTTGATATCGTTGGCATAATTAATATGATCAAAAATGTAAAATTCAAATTCAGGACTCCAGTAGCTCATGTCCGCGATACCTGTCTCTATAAGATATTTTTCGGCGTTAACCGCAATATTTCGGGGATCATTCTTGAACGGTTCTCTTGTGTCCGCTTCCGCTGTACTGCAAATGAAGCTGATCGTCTTCATGTCCCATGTCCTGTCGATCAGAGCTGAATTCATATCTGGAATTAAAACCATATCCCCGGATTCCAGCGATTTAAATCCGGGCAAGGTTGAACTGTCAAAGGGCACTCCCCTCTCGAAAACAGATTCATCAAACTGACTGACCGGAAGTGTGAGATGATGCCAGCGTCCGAAAAGATCAGCAAATTTCAAATCGATCATGCCGACCTTCTCTTTTTTAGCAAATGCAAAAATATCGTTCGTTTCTATCTTCATAATTCCTCTTTTTAAATTGTGAAATCGCCCCTTTTACATGATTAATTATGCAGTCTTGTTATTACCCTTTTTCGTACTATTATTCCTGGTATCTTTACCGGACTCCGAATCCCTGAGCAATTCAGCCATTTCTCGCATTCGCTGATCTACCGCCCAGTTTACCGTCCCTTTCGGATACTCACCATTTTTTCTGAGCCGTCCAGCCGGAACTCCGGTCAACAGTTCTATCCCTTCATCGATGGTGCTGACCGGATAGATGTGGAATTTACCTTCTTTCACTGCCTCCAATACCTCATGCTTTAACATCAGGTTCTTCACATTGGATTTGGGTATCAGGACACCTTGCTCCCCGGTCAACCCACGCTTTTTACAGATATCGAAAAATCCCTCAATCTTGACATTAACCCCACCGATAGGCTGAATCTCACCCCATTGATTCACCGAGCCGGTGACAGCCAGACCCTGCTTTATCGGGAAGTTGCTCAGACTCGATAAAATTCCGTAAAGCTCGGTGGATGATGCACTATCACCATCGATACCTTCATAATTTTGCTCGAACGTTATCGTAGCCGAAATCGATACCTGTCTCGTCGCTCCGAATTTACCATTCAAATACCCTGATAAAATCAATACACCCTTGTCATGAATACGGCCGCTCATCTTGACCTCACGATCGATGGCGACGACACCATTCTTCCCTAAAAACGTCCTCACCGAAATTCTTGAAGGTTTACCGAAACTATAGTCCCCATTGCTATATATCGCCAGACCATTCACCTGCCCCACTTTCTCCCCGCTTACGTCAATAAATATCGTTCCTTCATGGATCAATTCCTGAATCAATTCTTCAGTCCGATTCGAGCGATACTTTCTGGCATCAATCGCCCGTTGTACATCGTCTGATTGCACCAATTTGTGCTCACGCTCGACAGCCCAATAGTTTGCCTCCCGCACGATGTCACATATATCGGCGAACCGCGTTGATAATTTGTCCTGGTCATCTACCAGCTCGGATCCATACTCAACCACCCGCGCCACAGCGTCCTTGTTAAAATGCAGCAACTTCTCCTGCTGACAACGATTGCGAATAAAATGCGCGTACTGCATCTCGTTTTTTTTCGTCCGTTTCATCTCAACATTGAAATCTGCCTTCACCTTGAATAGCTCGCGGAACTCACTGTCTAAATTGTATAATGCGTAGTAAATCTGATTGCTGCCTATCAAAATCACCTTGGTGCTGAGAGGTATTGGCTCCGGTTCCAACGTCTTCGTACTGACATAACTGTATTCCTCGCTCAAATCGGTGATGCGAATGGATTGATTTTTAAGCGTTCGCTTCACTGCTTCATAGGCGAAAGGAGTACGAAAAATATGTTCTGCCTCGATGATAATAAAGCCCCCGTTCGCCTTATGCAGCGAACCGGCCTTCACCATCGTGAAATCCGTAAATAAAGCGCCCATGCGTGATTCTTTGTCGATGCGACCAATTAAATTGTTGTACGTGGGATTGGTCTCCACGATGACCGGTGCTCCCTTGGTACGGCTATTGTCTACAATGACATTCACTAAAAACCGTTCGAAGGAATCCGTCTCACTCGCCGGATTCAATATCAACACACCCTCTTTTTCATCACCTTCAGAGGTTTGTTTAAAATCATCCAAATTATCCAGAAGATCCGTTTTCGCTTGATCAAAATAGTTGATCACTTCGTCGTAATCCTTAAACTCTTCCCGTAAATCGCTGATGTGGTAACCGATTGCGAACTTGACGGTCTCCCGTTCGAGTTTACCTACATCGGCTTTGATCGTCTGCTCCTTTTTACGAATCTCCCTGATCGTTTTATCCAGATCTTCACGCAGTCCCTGGCCGACCTCATCCAATTCCGCACGTTCCTTTTCCGATAGCTCCTCATACTGCTCCGGTGTCATCGGCTTCCCATCTCTTGTCGGTACCAGTAAAAAACCCATGGGACCCTTCTGCAGAGCAAATCCTGCCTCTCGCGCTTTCTTATCCTGTTCGAGTAACGCATCATTCTGCATCTTTTGAAAATTCTGTACTATTTTATTTTTCTCCTGCTGATAATCTTCTGAATTTAACGCGTTCGGAATCGCCACTCTCAGCTCACGGATAAATTTCTCCATCTTCCGCTTTAATACTTTACCCTTTCCCGCAGGCAGAGAAATGGCATTGGGCTCATCAGGGTTGTTAAAATTAAAAACATAACACCAGTCATCCGGCGTTGGCATCTTCCTCGCCTGCTTGTCGATCAGCTCCTTCACCGTCGATGTTCTGCCCGCTCCTCCGGGTCCCAACACGTAAATATTATATCCGTTGTTCTTCATCTTTACACCAAAATCGATCGCAATAAGCGCCCGCTCTTGCCCTACTATACCGCCTAACGGATTCAACTCTCCTGTATGCTCAAATTTAAACTGGTTCGGATCGCAGTCCCTTCTTAATTTCTCGGACATCAATTCTCCAACTTTTCTAGTATTCATCGCCTTCTCCTTTCCGCAGTCGTAACGTTAAGACCGGACATGGTCCATTCTCTATCACCTTTTCCGTTACACTCCCTAACAACACCCGCGGCCAATAACCATGACCATGGGGAGCGAGTGCAATCAGATCGATTCCATTCTTTTCAACATATTGCATGATCCCCGTCGCAGCATCCGAATTCCTCATGACGACTTTTTCAATCTTCACACACCTGGATACGTTAGGAATATGAATCTCATCCTTTAAATGATCGCTCAATCTACTGAAATTATCATCCAGGAAATCCGTCTGATTTCCCGCGATATCAAATTTTTCCAGTTCAACCACGTGTAACACATGCAGCGTTGCTTCAAACACCTCGGCAAGCTTTAGCGCCTGTTCGAGTCCCTCATACGAACGTGATGAGAGGTCAAGCGGACATAATATATGACGTATCTCTTGCCATGTAGTATCCTGATACAACGTAAGTACAGGGCAGTCTGCTTTCCTTATCACTTTATGCGCGATCAAGCCCAATGTACGATCTTTGATGGTCGAATAACTGTTTGCATGCATGACGATCACATCGGCCGATAACTCGTTCGCATACGATAATATCTCTTGATAAATATCACCATGACGCACCGTCACATCGATTGCAGAGTTCATCGTTTCAGCAAATTTCTTCACCTGATGTTGAACATTTTCTTCACGCGATCGTAAATATGAAATAGCATCCGGGAAAAAACGATAATAAACTTCCGGCGGTTTGGTACTGACGTAAAGTAGTTCTGGTGTCACGTTGTATTTTTCACCGAATTTCTCTGCGTAATGTATCGTGGCATGTGAATACGCGGTGAGGTCGATCGGACATAAAATTTTCTTTATCTTATCCACTGTGTCAACCTGTTAATTGAATAAACTCTTATCATTACTGATGATAAATTATTTTCGTAACACTATCTAATATTACAAAATATGGCTAAAAAAAGCAAGCAAAAACAGATGACAACAGAGAAATCCACACGTGTCGAAGGTCGATGCCGCATTGAACAGTGCACAATCCATCTTAAGAGAATTATTGGGACAATCGGCCTCTATCCAAACTGATCCGTTATCGTAATCTAATATAGTGTCTCGATTTTTTGACAACTTTTACCACCCTTTATACGTCTAATAAGTAGTGCGTCCACAACACCTGCTGTGCTCGAACAGTATGACATCGATGTGATCTCGCATCAGTCGGGTGACCGGATGCATCTGGTGCCGAACATATAATAGGAACAAAACATGATTAAAATTATTAAAAATATCGGTTTCTTCGTTTTAATCATCTTGGTATCCAGCGCATTGTATTGGATCATCTACGTCGATCAATCGTCGAAACAAGATTCGCTCGACTATGTTCTAAATCTGTTCGGCAACGATCTACTGGCGAAAGTTCAAGAACCCGATGATAAAAAAATTGTGCAGGATAGATTTGAAGAATTTCTCAGACACACACGAGATAAAAGAATCAACCCGAAAACAATAGAAGAGATCGCCGTTGATATCATCAATATAAGCAATGCGGAAACCACCTTGACTCATGGCGATGCAGAGAAGCTGCTTGCCAAAGCCCAATTCGAGATGGATAGGCATTCAAATCGCAATGCCATTAATCCGCCACCATCGGAACCAAAGAACAGGATAACGTTACAGTGGAAAGATCTTGATAAACGACTGTTATCCCTGCATACATTAAATAAAAATTTGAATAGCATCGGCGAGCCTCATGAATTTATCATCGGTGCTAAAGATATACGCCTCCTCGTGCTTCCGGAAATTGGAAAGGGAATTGAAATTAATCCAAAACTCATGGATGAAATTGAACGATTAAAAAGAGAAGAACTCGTTAAAAATTTTCAGAGCATCAAACAACACGAGTATATCATACAAAATGATAGCATAGCAAAAAGCATGCATGACCATCTCGCTCGTATCTCATCAGTCCTTGATTCGCTGGATAACGATTCATTACACATCATCCTGGAAGGTCCTGATTCGCTCTTAAAAGAATAATGCCGTCATCAAGCAGAATTCCATGATTCCTGGATCGATGTATGGTTCGTCATTCATCATCTTCATCATTTGATACACATGATGAACTGAGCTCATGAGAATCGTCTTCTCTCACATGATACCATGCGTTTCAATCGACCACGATACAACGATGTAGCGATCTTATGCCACTATTTGTCCTCATGGGTGATCACTGATATGACCTCAAACGTGAAAATTAGTTGCATCAATGTCAACTTTTTATTATTTTTACCGTATATTTTAGCACACATCATCATCAGATCAACACGGATTTCTGTATGATGGTGGTATTTGTTCGCAATAAACATAGCTGAAATTATTTAACCCAATATAAAACATTGATCGTCAAGCAAGGAGGATATTGTGTCGACATTGCGTATTGAGCATGTATATAAATCCTTTGATGATATCAGCGCTGTTCATGATCTCAATCTTGAATTACATGCGGGTACCATCTTCGGACTACTGGGACCAAACGGCGCCGGGAAGACGACCACGATTCGTATGATAATGAACATTATCATTCCTGATCAGGGGAACATCGTATTCACCGACAAATTCGATAATCAAGCGAACAGAGACCAAATCGGGTATCTGCCTGAGGAAAGAGGACTTTATAAAAAAATGAAAATAAGAAACCTCCTTACCTTCCTGGCTGAGATAAAAGGGGTGAAGCCATCCGCTTCTAAAGCAAGAATCGACTATTGGCTAAAGCGATTCGATTTGATCGACTGGATTGATAAGAAAATAGAAGAACTCTCGCGCGGAATGCAGCAAAAGGTTCAATTTATCGCCACGATCCTGCATGAACCCAGACTGATCATCCTGGATGAACCCTTCACCGGTCTTGATCCGGTCAACACGGATCTTATTAAATCAGTCATCCTGGAATGCAAACAACGAGGTGATACCATTATTTTCTCAACCCATCTCATGGATCAGGTTGAGAAGTTATGCGACTCAATCTGCCTCATCAATCAAGGCAAAGCCGTACTGAAGGGCAATCTCAAGGATATAAAGAAAAATTTCAGAAAAAATAACCTTGCCGTTCAATTCGACGGTGCGGAACCTGATTTGAATGACATCAAATATATTAAATCGTATAAAAAAGTTCATGATCATTTCGAAATAACTCCATCCGAACAGGCCAATATCCAGGACATCCTCAAACAACTCATCGAAAGGACGTCGATCAATCGATTTGAAATCGTCGAACCGTCTTTGCATGACATCTTCGTCGAAACCGTTACCCACATAAAAAAAGGAGATAATGATCGTGAATAAGACTTGGACCATTTTTAAACGTGAATATTTGACGCGTGTCATGACAAAAGGATTCATTATCGGAACCGCTGCGACACCCATTCTCTTGCTCTTGCTCACTCTCGGCCCGCAGTTTTTGATCAATATGAAATCCGAACACGCCTCTAAAATTGCCGTAGTCGCCTACGACGATGAAATTTATCAAGACCTCGTAAACAGTTTTTCAGACACACTGCAAAGCGGTGAAACCATGTTTCAGTTTAATCGGATCGATGTCGATACATCGCGGCTGGATTCGATAAGAGCAGTTCTAAGCTCTGATGTCAATCGCAACACGATTGACGGTTACCTTCTCATCCCTCCGGACGTGTACGATCAGAAAGAGTTCGAATATTACGCTAAGAATATAGATTTCGACCTGAAATACCGTTTCCAGAATACGGTCTCGAAAATCATCATCGATAAACGGATTCAGCGCAGTAACCTGGATGCCGATGTCATTCATACGTTAACACAACGCACAAATCTTAAAACGTTTAAAATAACATCCTCCGGGAAAGAAGAGGAAGAGGTAGGACTCTCTTACGCGCTGACGTTTGTCATGATGATGTTTCTCTATATGGCCCTCATCATGTATGGAATGTTCGTCATGCGCAGCGTCTACGAGGAGAAAACATCTCGCGTCGCCGAAATTCTTGTCTCATCATGCAAACCGTTCCAACTCATGGCCGGAAAGGTGTTCGGCGTAGGCGCCGTCGGACTTACACAATATTTAATATGGACCATAGCAGCCGGACTTCTCACCGTATTCAGTACCAATTTGGTTCAGGCTTTCACGAACGGAAACGCGGGTTTCAGCATTCCAACGATTCCTATTTCGGTGCTCGTCTATTTCATCATTTACTTTGTGTTAGGATACCTTCTCTACGCTACACTGTATGCCACATTGGGCGCCATGGTCACGAACGATCAGGATGCACAACAATTTCAGTTTCCTATCACCCTGCTCATTATCATTGGATTTTTTCTCTCGTTCTACATTATTCGCAATCCCAACAGCCAAATAAGCGTCATTATATCCATGATCCCGTTCTTCGCTCCGCTAGCCATGTTTACCAGAATATCCACTCTGATGCCACCGTTCCACGAAATCATGCTGTCCATCGCACTGCTCCTGCTAACGATTATCTTGCTGATCTGGATCGGAGGCAAAATCTTTCGCGTCGGTATCTTAATGTATGGCAAACGACCGACCGTACCGGAAATTCTGAAATGGATGCGATATAAATAAGAAAAATTAAGCAAATTGTAAAGAAAATATCTGATTAAATAAAAAAAACGCATGCAGGACATCATTCGTGCATGCGTTTATCTAAGAGGAGCGCGTCTTTACTTTATTCTTACAAATTCAATCCTTCGGTTTCTTGCTCGTCCTTCGGCTGTATCATTCGTATCAATAGGATTATCGGGTCCATAACCTTTCGCCACTATTCTGCCTGCGTCGACACCCAGATCGATAAGATATTTTCTTACCGCATCTGCTCGTCTCTGAGATAATGTCTTGTTGAAACTGTAACGTCCGACATTATCGGTGTAACCCTGAATTTCAACTTCCATTTCAGGGTACGCTTTCAGCGTCGTAAACGCCTTGTTTAATATTTCAGCAGACTTCTCAGATATCGCCGACTTTCCCGATGCAAATTCAATACCGTCCAATATGATTTTTGCGCCAACTGTCTCTACTTCCAAAATCACGTCATCACTCGCATCCAATGGACTCGTTCCCCTTCTTACTTCCACCCCATCATCCACTGATCCCCCATCCGTGTCAGCTATCAACGGTGATGTCTTGTGTTTGTTCACCTCATCACCATCGTTCACCTTATCTTCATCCGTATCATTTTTCAACGGATCCGTCTTATATGTCAACAACTCTTCCTGATCATCCAATCCATCGTTATCTGTATCCTTATCGATCGGATCGGTCCCATGCGTTTTCAATTCTGCATAATCATCTAAACCATCTCCATCAGTATCCGCTGCCAATGGATTAGTTTTATACGCAGTCATTTCTTCATAATCACTTAGTTTATCATCATCACTGTCGGTTTTCAACGGATCCGTTTTGTTCACATTTATCTCATCATAATCACTAATTCCATCACCATCTGTATCCATTTTCAAGGGATCTGTGAATAATTTCAAGGCCTCATCACCGTCCGTGATTCCATCACCATCTGTATCCGCCAATTTAGGATCGGTTCCTAATTTTTTTTCATCCGACCTTAATAAACCATCGTTATCCACATCCTTATTCGATGGCACCACCAGGGTTAAACCAGCCGTCGCCGTCACATATGCATCTTTAGCACCCTCCGCAGTGTAATCCATTTCATCATGAAGGGCATAATGATACAATCCCCGCAAATCTAAGAGTAAATTTTTAAACAACGCCACACTGATACCACCACCGACAGGCACCGCGAATGTGATCTCCCGATCTTGCCTGTCCAAAGGCCTGATACCTTCGTTCTCTATCATCGGCTCATAGGACACAACCTCTGCACCAGCAGCAATATAAGGCCTGAACGCCTTTGAACCCAATAGACTAAAACGACCTAATAGACTTAAACCCGTCAGATCAGTCTTAAAACTGACCTCATCTTCCTCACCTGCCATGCGTGAAATGTTCAGGGCGGACTCTAAAGAGAAACGGTTCGTAAAATAATTTTCACCATATACGGAAAACGAATGCTTCAGTAAACTCTCTTCAAAATCATCACCCATGTAATAGGTCACACCACCACGAAGTCCAACTGCAACTGCTCCCTCCCACCCGAAGCTCTGCGCCGAAAATGTGACGATTATTGCTAGCATAAAAATAAAAATGATCGATCTGCGATTCATAATAAACTCCTTTACGTTTAGGTTACGCTCAAATCGAACGAACCACAGCTATTGCTCTATATTCCTATCATACAAACTTCGTACCATCGGGCACGCTTCATTCCGGTCAACAGCACAACGAAGACCTATTTCATTAAATATCATAGAATTATCTGATGAGTCCGCAATAGCAGATTTACATGGTCCGTCTTGTTTATTTAACGATATTTAGCTATTTGACCAATATCACCTCCTTTGTTTGTCGTTATATAACCATATCTATCTTTTATATTGACTCTGAGTTTAAAAGGATTTATATTTTGATATCCGTTTTCAAATGAGTCCGCTTTAGTTATTTATAATGTTATACAATTTTAAAAGGAAACACAACGATGGGAAACGTGGTAAAATTAACTCCTAAAATCATACTCGAAGGGACGCGATTAACCTTTAAGACTGAACTGGCATTCACGCTCAATGAACATCCGAGGATTGTAGGACCCAGAAAGTATCGCTATCATTCCCCTATCATCTCGGCCGAATGGTGTGCGTTTACAAATTTTCCCTGGGGACGCGGATTGATCAATTTCAATGACGACGAAGAATCAATGGCGCTGGAAACGTATGCGACCTGGATACGTCTCTTCGAGTTACAGCGTTACTACTCCTGGATTATCGATCGATTTCATGTCTCAACGATCGCGTACCAAAAAATATATCGTGATCGTCACTACGACTTCACATGGCTTGAAGAGAGATTAAAACAACTAAATTTCCGTCTCATCTATTGCTATCGATCGGCTGAATCGTTCGCCCAGGCTCGCGAAGAGCGATTGAAAGTCTCCGGCAATCCGAAACAATATGATGATTTATCCATCTTCATCAAAGAACAGAAAATAATCGAGGATATTATCGATCACTCGCTCTTGCCCGTTTTTAAAATGGATATGTCAACTCATAGCGTTTCTAACGCCGCCGATGCGATTGCGGATTGGCTGGAAGCAACCGGGGGATTGTATTTAAATTTCTGATTAATAACCAATTGTCGATTCAACAGGTTCGGAATCGTCCTTCATTCGAAAAGCCACAACAAACTCTACTCACCGCCTTAGATCCTGTCGGCGTTATAAAAATATCGCGATGCAGATTTTTAACATGGGGCGCATCAAAAACATCCGCATAACCGGGCACTTAGTCACCGCATTTTCAAATACTACGAATACCAATTTATTCTAATAATCATAGTTGACTCGGATTCGATACACCCCTCTATAAAAGACCTTCCCTATATGACTTATTCAATATTCGTAATCGTCTTGATGAATTGCGAACGGATGAACGCATTGGAATGGGGATCATTGATCTCGTTTAATTGACCCCTGAATTGATCGATAGACGAGAAATTTTCATCCTTCATCCACTGTTGTAAACCATCGATCAGGTCCTGGATTACTCCCAACCCTTTCTGATATAGAACAGACGCGATCTGAATCGCTGATGCACCCACCAGCAACTGTTTTACGACATCCTCTGCGGTGCGGATATTCCCGCTGGCCACAATGTCTAAATTTAATTTCCCGGATAACAGGGCAACCCAGCGTAAGGCATGCGTGTAACTGATCGGATCATCGAACATCGGTTTAACCGAGGACGTCAACGATTTAATATCGATATCGGGTTGTATGAAACGATTGAATAACACCAGACCATCCGCTCCCAATTGATCCAACTTCTCCGCAAAATTTCCGAACGAGGTGAAATATGGAGAAACTTTGAGAGATACCGGTATATTCACATGGTCCAGAACCGATTTCAGTATATCAAAATAGATGTTTTCTATGGCGTAACTACCCTTTTCCATATCGTACGGGTAAACGTATGTATTGAGTTCTAACGCATCAGCACCCGCTGCCTCGATCTGCTCAGCATATCCGGTCCACCACTTTGAGGTGTAACAATTGACACTGGCGATCACCGGAATCGATAAATTCCGCTTAGCTTCTCTGATCGTGTCAACATATTCATGCGGGCCATATAGCATGTCGATCTCGGCCCTGACGTAATCCAGCGCCTCGGTATGCATCATGTCCGTCTGCTCGATCACTGAGGCTTCACCCCTGATCTGCTCTTCAAATAACGATTTCATGACAACGGCACCCGCTCCGGCTTGTTCACATTTTTTTATCTGATCAGCGGTTTTCGTTAATCCACTACTGGCTACTACGATAGGATTTCGTAGCTTTAAACCCATATAGGTGGTTGATAAATCCATTCTTGTTTTCTCCTCACTGGTTATTTCAAACTTTCGTATCTGGTGTAGTTAATATCCCTTGTTGTCATGTCTCTGCCCGACCTCAACTGTAATCCCTCAGCCGTTCATCTTTACGTCAACTTGCTCTTGATCACGGTCAGGAAATCCTCTTTGCCAGCCTTACTCCATAAATCACTCTTGCACGTGTCGTAGTGCATCACATCGATATTATATTTTTTTTCACAGACATGCTTGAACCCGACATAATATCCCCCCAATCCCTCCAGAAACGCCCTCGTTATATTCTGCTCCTCTTTTCTGCCTCGTGTCCTGATTCGCTTGATTAACGTATCCACACAATCAACCTGTAACAAGATAATCAGATCCGGTTTGATCAGGTTTCGATTCAACCGGTCAAAATATTCAAAGTACAAGTTCAACTCATTATCGGTCATATGACCCAATCCGTGCAGATATTTAGCAAATATCTCAGGATCCTCATATAACGATCTGTCCTGAACACACGATTTCTTTACCGTATCGATGAGTTTATGATGCTCCACACGGCGAATCAGAAACTCCATCTGCAGCGTAAACGACCATCGACTCATATCGGCGTAATACTCTTTTAAAAATCGATTGTCGATCACAGGCTCGTCGAAAAGCTCGTATCCAAGATTTTGACTCAATATTTTGGCAGCCGTGGTCTTACCACTCCCTATGTTCCCCGCGAACGCAATGAAAACTTTCTTTTCCAAGATCGTTCTCTCCTCAACATGCTACTGTTCAATACGATGAATTGAAGGAATGAATTTGCTGTTTCTCAGCAGACTTCGGTTGATCACCCATATCACGCCTAGCGATAGGACCAGGGCGATTAACGACACCAGAATAGCCATACCCTCTCGCTGGAACAGTCTGAAACCAATAAAATATCCGGCGATCATTAAAATCAGCGGGAAAATGAACATGATGAAGGCGGAAAAAATTCTCGACTCCGGCCGAAACGTCAACTCAACCCTGTCACCCTGGCGTAACTCAGGCATATCCGCAAGAATCGGTATCTCAATGGTACGCTCTGACTCATCGATCAAAGCGGTACATGCATGTTTCGCTTTGCACGTCTCACACGCTTCACACGACTCCATCTCTATGACCAACTTATCCCTGGTCACGCTTATGACCCGTCCTGCTTCCTGATCCACTAAGCCCTCGTCTCTGCTGGTTATACATTCTAAGTGTCGTAATTATCTAATTTAATAAATTTATTTTATAATGCAACATTATTCTTTGTCTATTCACTCGCCTAACCGGAAACGTCTGAGCCTCAAGGCGTTGGTTACGACGGTCACACTGCTCATCGCCATCGCCGCTGCTGCAAACATTGGATTAAGCAAAATACCGAAGAACGGATAGAGTACACCCGCCGCTATCGGTATCCCTAACGTATTGTAGATGAACGATCCGAAAAGATTCTGTTTGATGTTGCGAACGGTCGCGCGACTCAACCTGATCGCTCCGGAAACGTTTTTCAGATTACCACTCATCAACGTGATGTCCCCTGCCTCCATGGCGATGTCTGTGCCGGAGCCCATCGCGATACCTACATCCGCCTGCGCTAATGCCGGTGCATCATTAATGCCGTCCCCCACCATCGCTACAACGCGTCCCTCATCCTGCAATCGCTTCACGTAATTTACTTTGTCTTCCGGTAGAACATTGGCGAAGAAGCGAGTCACGCCGACTCCCTCAGCCACCGACCTGGCGGTCGTCTCATGATCACCGGTCAGCATGATCACATCCAGTCCCATCGAGCTCAACTCCTCGATCACACTGCTCGCGTTCGGTTTCACCTTATCCGCCAGCGCAATAATGCCAGCCGCCACCCCGTCAAGGGCCACCCAGATCGGTGTGCGACCGCTTAATGCAATCTGCTCATTCTCCTGCTCCAAATCCGCGATCCTAATCCCCTGACCCGTTAGATACGCTTTATTACCCACCAGCACCCTCACGTCTCCGATCCTTCCGGCCGCACCGCGACCCGGTGTGGCATTGAACTCGGTAACGGCCTCTATCTTCTGCCCGACTGCCTTCGCTTCCTCGACAATGGCCTGAGCTAACGGATGCTCGGACCGATTTTCCACGGCAGCCGAATAACGCATTATCTGATCGCGACTGTGCCCCGCGGCAGAAATGACACCCGTCACCATCGGCTTGCCCTCCGTTAGCGTGCCGGTCTTGTCAAACAGGATCGTATCCACCCGGCGGACCGACTCCAGCGCTTCCCCATTCTTAATCAATATCCCGTTCTCCGCACCTTTGCCCGTACCTACCATGATGGAGGTGGGCGTCGCCAAACCGAGCGCACAAGGACAGGCAATGATCAGTACGGTGACCATCGCAATTAACGCATAGTTCAGCCGCGGCTCGGGTCCCCAAATCATCCATGCAATGAATGTGACGATTGCAATCAAGATGACCACCGGGACAAATATGCTGGCCACATAATCCGCAAAACGCTGTATCGGCGCTTTCGTCAATTGCGCTTCCTTCACCATACGGATGATCTGGGCTAAAACAGTATCCTTACCCACTTTCTGCGCCCGAAACGTAAACGATCCTGTCTTGTTGACCGTCCCACCAATTACCGCATCACCCATCGCCTTCTCTACCGGTATCGACTCCCCCGTCACCATCGATTCATCGATCAGTGTGAACCCGCTTTCGATCTCGCCATCAACCGCTATCCTCTCTCCCGGCCTGACCACCACCAGATCACCAGTTCTAACCTGCTCGATCGCGATATCCATCTCCTCACCATCACGAATCACCCTCGCTGTCTTCGGTTGCAATCCGATTAATTTTCGTATCGCCTCCGACGTCCGCCCCTTAGCCCTCGCTTCTAAATAGCGACCGAAAAGTATCAACGTGATAATCACCGCCGCGGTGTCAAAATAAACATGCCTCATGGACGAAGGGATCCATGCTGGTATAAAAGTGACGACCGTCGAATACATGAAGGCTGCACCAGTACCCAGTGCTATTAATGTGTTCATATCAGCCGTCCCGTGCCGCAAGGCTTTCCATGCACGAATGTAAAACTCTCTACCCGCATAGATGATCACTATCGATGTCAGGAGAAATAGCAGGACCCACCTTATTTGCTCAGGAATTACGGTCACGAAACGGAAGACCCGTGCGAAAGTGAGGATTAAAATAAGAAACGTCAGGCCCCCGCTGACCAGCAAACGTCTCCTCAACGGCCTTGAGTCATTAGATCTTTCGAATTCATCCTCCGCCTCCTCAGATGCCCCTGCCGCAAAAAAAGCCTCATAACCAGCCTTTCCCACTGCATCCGCTATCTCCGCTTCATCCAGGTCAACGCTCGTATAAACAATCGTCGCCTGCTCCGTCATTAAATCGACCGAGGCCGAGACAACGCCGTCGATCTCTTCCAATACATGCTCAACTCGCCTCACACATCCGGCACATGTCATACCCTTCACCGTAAACGTCTTCGAATTCAACCGCACCTCGTAACCCGAATTTTTTATTGATTGAACGATGCCAGCTAATGCACTATCCCCCTCATTATAGCTGACCCTGGCCGACTCATCCATAAGATTTACATCCGCCTGCCGTACACCCGGTGCACCACGAATCGCTTTCTCTACACGACCCACACACGACGCGCACGTCATACCGGATATGCCGATGTTGACCGTCTTTATTCTATCATTCATACTCTGATTCACTCTCCCATCGTTACTCCGCCATCCTCAGGTTACCGCTCGATCCTGTTGACATGACGCTAGAATTTATATCGTACATTTTATCATCTCATTAATTTAAATAGGACTAATTTTGTACTATTTAACGTTTTAAAATTCATTTTGATCCAAAATATACGTATTTATCGTATAGAAAATATATTGATAATCTATCGATTGTGCCTGGAATAGTACGATAAACGATGAGCCCAGCTATGGGAAAACTGGTGATATCTGCTTAATCCGAGATACGGGGAGCGGTGTAACTTCTGCACGCATCGACTTCCTGAGCATAGCCACTGTTCCAACTGTTGTAAAAATACGCCTCGATCAGTTTAGCGCTCACTTCATCTTCGATTATAATACCGACATTACGACTCTCGTGGAAATAATCTCTGCTCCAATTTGAACTTCCGATCCAATACCTTTCCCCGTCAATCAGCATGTACTTGGCATGTTCAACCCGGGCATAGGGTATAAATCCATCGGTAAATTCCGGGATCGTCGATAACTTCACCGTGATGTTCGGCACCAGCGATAAGCTCTTCAGATGATCGATCGTCGGCCTGCGCATGCTCCAGTCAGAGCAGATCATGTTGACCTTCACTCCTCTCGACGCAGCCCGACGTAACGCGAGATCAAGAACCTCATAATATCTCTTCCCGCTTTGAGGCGAATATGTTAACAATTGAATATCGATCTCTCTCTTCGCCGTTTCGATCAAATTCACCAGCAGAGGTTCATCCCATAGATCACTTACCAGCGAATGCCCTCTTGGACTGATGGCTGGCATGACGTTTACCTTACCCCTCTTCAGGTTTAACGACAGAGGTAATTGGAGACCGCTCGAATCATCTGCCATCACAACCTCATTTTTCAAAGCATATCGCCAATCCATGTCGAACACCCTGCAGAATACATCGCACAGCGTCTTACTCTTAATGCGTATTCCCAGTTCATGTATATGCGAGAGCGCACGCCAATCGAAATTTTGGCTGCCAAGGAAAATAGTCTCACCATCCACAATAAAATACTTGGCATGCATCACCCCACCGGTTATCGCTTCATACGAAATGACGCGGGCCGAAACATTCGCCACCTTACTAAATTCATGGATCGTTTCAGGATATTGCCGGTTCATCTTCTCTTCGACAAGCATCCGGATCGTTACGCCGCGCCCAGCCGCCACTTTCAACTCACTTATGATATGATCCATTGTCTCTCCGTCCTGAACCGATATGTAAAACCCAGCCAGATCGATCGATTCCCCTGCCCCACGTATCAGTTCAAGCCATACGTCATAGGTATTCCTTATCGCTGCCAAATCCAGATCCGTCTCCAGAGGGACACTCTCCACCAGTTCCAGTTGATCGTGCTCCTTATCTTCCTGCTGACAAATAGCATCTAATCCCAGAAGCAAAACAACTAATATCAGCATTATCATCGAAACAACAGACCGCTCTCTCATCATAAAACCCTTCCATTTTTTAATCGTATTTCCGTCATCAATCGTTCTCGCGATAAAAACGCTTCGCCTTATGGGCAAGAAATACATACACGGATGATGGTAATATCTGGACGAAATGATATAATAATCGCATCCGAAACGGATAGATCAGCACCCGCTTCTTGTGGGTCACCCCGTTGATCATTATCTTCGCGGCTTTGCGGGCTGATATCACCCATATTCTGTCCACACTATGTTGATTGATCGGCGTATCAACGAACCCGGGGTGAATGATCGTAAATTGAATTTCGGGAATTTCTGCAGCCATACTCTCCAGGAAATAGGCCAATCCGATCTTCGACAGACAGTAAATCCCATGTCCCGGTAGTCCCCGCATCGACGTTGCCGATCCGACTCCGACTACCGTTCCGCTCCCCTGCTCCATCATCTTCTCCAAACACGCCATGGTGGTATAGATTGCTCCATTTATATTGGTCTCCAGGATGGCATCGACCACGTCCCAGTTCCAGTTACTGAACGATGTCTTGCCGGCCACTCCGCTGTTGGCCCAGACGACATCGATCCTCCCCGCCTGTCGGTGAAATTCCACGATAGCATCATAGACCTGTTGACGATCCCTGATATCACAACTCTTAATCCAAAACGTACTGCCCGTATCCTTCAATGATAACGCCAGTTCAAGCATCAGGTCGTCTCGGCGGCTCAGCAGACAGAACTTGATCCTGTAAGGTGCCAGTGCCTCCACAATGGCCCAACCCAATCCAGACGATGCGCCAGTCACCACCACCGATTTACCATACCAGTATGCATCCAGTTTCCGTCGATTCATCAGAAGTACCCTCTATAAAATTGCAACAACATATACTGCCATTGCAATATCAACACTAAACCTGTCATTGCGAGGAACCCGCGCTGCGGGTGACGAAGCAATC
>JAFGOE010000069.1 GCA_016926625.1 Candidatus Zhuqueibacterota bacterium | reverse complement strand
CACTTCACGGTGAAGCCGGGAGCCGACGGTGAAGGGCAGTTCACCCTCGATGGGTTCACCGACGGGCTCGCCGGATCCACCACCTCGCCGGCTACATTTCACACTAAAGCAGGACCGGGCGACGAATGGGACGTCAGTCCCGATAAAACGCTATATGAATATTCTAAAGGAGATCTTTTTTCGGTCGACCTCATGCTATCGGGAGACGGTGAAGAAATCGATGCACTCGGTCTTGATATCATGTATCCGGATGATCTGTTACACTTTAATGACTACAACTTTAACGGCACGATGATGAGCGCATGGAATTTTAAAGATGTGGCGAATCTGGGTGAAGGAAATCTCAGGATGGCAGGATTTACGACGAGCGGAATGATCACCGCAGCGGGTAAATTGGTGACACTAAATTTTACTGTCGAAGATATAAACTCTGGCTCGGGACAGATTTGTCTCATGAATTTCACCGATGATATCGCTGATGCGACAAGTTCGTGCGCGACGGTAGAGATTACCGAACCTTCGGCAATCAGGATCAATCCAGGTCATCGTCCATCATCATTTGCCCTGTATCCTAATTATCCGAATCCCTTTAATCCCTTTACCACGATTTGCTTCGACATGCCTGTTGCAGGTGATGTCAGGATCGACATATTTGATATTAAGGGTAATCACATTTGTTCACTCATGAGTGGTCATATGGACGCCGGTGCTTATAACGTGACATGGAATGCAATCGATAAAAATGGACATGAAGTTGCTGCAGGTATATATTTATATCGATTTGCCGCAGGTTCATTTCGAGCGATAAGAAAGATGACACTTCTCAAATAAGGACATACATCCCAGTTATCTTAACGACATATGGACTTATTTTATTTATTACATTTGTCCGATCACAAAATGTGGCTGTAGCGGACAAATATTCCATTTAAAAGTGGAGACGCGCAGTTCCTTCTCTTTCGTTGCATATAAAAAAGTGACCGTAGGATACACATCATTATCCTGCGGTCACTTTTATGGAGTACTAATTTATTAAGATTTGGCGCTTTCGCTATCGTCGCATTTACCCTGTTTTTTCATAAATTCATCAAAAGGCATCTGTTTTTTATAACATTCCTGATCGACGTAGTCCAGAATGTAGATGAAAGTCTCCGGCGGCACATAACCCGGCACGATCGTGATAATCTCCCCATCCTTATCCATAAACGCAAGCGAGGGAAAGCCACGCACACCAAACGCCTGTGTTAGTTGAATATTGGTATAGGTGTTTCCTTTGTAAGTTGCTGTTTTACTGGAATTTTCAGCATCTATTCTTACCGTAATGAAACGATCGACCAATTTTGAGTTGATACTTGTTTCACTGAATGTCTTTTCGTCCATGACTTTACACCAATGACACCAATCGGTATAAAAGTCGACTATCATATGTTTCTTTTCTTTTGCAGCTTTCGCCAGCCCCTCGTCGAAACCGATCCATTCTGCTTTTGGAGTCGATTTAGCCTGCGATGTCAGTTCTACTTTCTTTTCGTTTTTATTCTCTGCTCTTAAATCATCTTCATTCTGACCTGAGCAATTTGAAATCGTAAAGCTGGTGACCAATAACAGAATAATAAATAATTTTCGCATCCGGCCTCCTCAATAAGTCTTTGTTTGTGAATAATTATGATATGAAACAACTGTTTCATTTATGTGCCGCTCATGTAAACGGACTTCCAGAGGGTCCGCAGGATCCTCCGCTGCTGGCAGTGGACATGAATCCTGATGAGCTGAACGCCGATAATATCTTTTCAGGTTTTGTCGCGTTACACTCAGGACAGATCACATTTTCATTCGAAGCACCTATAGATTGTAATTTTTCAAAAATAGTATGACATTGTTTACATCGATACTCGTATATAGGCATTTTTAATCGATTCCTTCATTATTAAATAACTTGAATACTACTTTGTTCCTATTTGGCACGTTGTGTATGTTTTAGTTTATATTATTTTCTACTTAGCTGGACTGTAAATAGGCATCAACGACCAATCAATCATTCAGACCTTTAATCATTTTCATCAGGCTGTACTTCATCTCTCTTGTTCGTCCTACCAAGAGTAAATATAAATCCGATCAGCGCTCCGTATGCTGTGCTTATCCACGGATTGCTCGTTATCGGGCAGACACCGGATCGACAGCCGATGAAGTGGTAATAAGAATAACCCAATAATGCCCCAACTACTATCACACCCATTTTCCAATATTTTTTCATATCGCTGTTTTCCTTTTTGTACACAGGTTAAAACTAACTCCGTGATCCGAAGTTCCGTATTTCAAATTGAACCCACATTGAGTGCCTTATTATAGAGCCAGTTTAATTACTCACCTGATTTACCCATGAGAACAACCAGGCTTCATATTGTATCAAAGCCAGGCTTTTTCATCGGCGACATCGAAATGCTCGCCACCCCGGAATAGTACAGAAGAGTAAATCAGTAATTTACATTTACTTTATTAATATTTTAGATGCTGAGGAAGAGAAAAAGATTCGAAAACTAATGTGGAATCTTAAATATTTTTTTATTGAGATCCCGAAGAAGCGTACTGTCGTGACGGGCGGCCTGCAGATGTTTTTGTCTTACAATCGTAGAGTCCTCGCGAAACAGATATGCATTAGCATCAACGAACTTACGCATGAGGTCGCGATCAATATTAGTCTTATAGGAATAAACACGATTATGTCTGTTCAAAGAGCTCATCTCGATTAAGACACCGAACGCATTGAATTCATTTCGCGGGGAGACGAGTTCTCTCTGCAAGAAGCCTTTACGCGTCATCTTCTCTAATAGACCATTTAAATCTTCCATCGTCATGTTCAAAGTAGTATCCAGACAACTATAAATGGTCGTATCACACACATCCTGTTTCAACCACAATAGCTGAAGCACATCCAGTTCCTGCCTGGTTGGAATCGAATAATCGAATATGGATAGCGGTTTAATGATTGTATTTTCAGGAATAATCAGCGGAGTCACGTTAATCATCGGCTGCAGATATTCGTTCGTCAATTCGTAATCGTATCGGGTTGTCGGCATCAACAGAGCATCCCAATTGGTACTCTGCTGAGGATCATTGAACGGTGAAACGGAATTCATTCGGATATCAAAACTCTTCGAACTTCTGATATGCATTGGCGGTAATGTAGGACGTCGGAGATCGTTTAAAGGATGGATCACACTTTTACCACTGGTTAAGCCTGAATCAGCAACAACATCGCAAGATGATTCGGATCGATCTTGTTGTTTAACAACGAGCGTATCATTGTTTTGTCCCAGCGACTGGCTGACCAGATTCAATAGGAATAAGCTACAAAGAAATATAAACTTCTTCATGGTTCGATTACTTAAATTAAATTAAAAATTGAGAATACTGAATTACCAGACGGTTTAAATACTGAAAGAAACGGTCGATGACAAATGAAACTATCACACCTTGGCTCTGTTAACTCGTAATATCTACACTAAAAAGGTCCTTTTCCCCTTTCCCCTCAACAACAAGATCATCAGCCTCCTCGTCGGTACATTTCAAATTTAGAGACATGGCCACCATCTCGATAAGATCGACCGTATTCATTTTATGTTCAATTCCTTTATCCTTGATCGCATCATCGAACATGATCAAGCAATACGGGCATGCTGTCACTAGTTGTTGAACGTCCATTGCAGCAAATTGATCCAGACGGACATGGTTAATACGTTCTCCTATGGTCTCATCGAGCCACATCCGTCCGCCTCCGGCACCGCAGCAGAAACTCTTCTCATGATGTTTCTCACCGGGTTCGATCAGCTGATGCAGATGAATTCGATTGATAATTTCTCTGGGTTGTTCATAGATATCGTTCACCCGTCCCAGATAGCATGAATCATGAAATGCCATTTTCGATGACAGATTAATCCTGTTGAGCGATAGCTTATTTTCTTTTAGCAATTTATATATAAATTCAGTTGAATGATAAACCTCGTAGACTCCGTTGAAAGCAGGGTATTCGTTTTTAAGCGTGTTATAACAATGAGGACATGTCGTGATTATTTTTTTTACGTGCAATTCGTTAAATGTACTGATGTTCATTTCCATCAGCATTTGTGCCAGATATTCGTTGCCCAATCTGCGTGCGGTTTCCCCGCAACATTTTTCTTCTGCACCCAGAATGGCGTAATCGACTTTAGCTGCGTTCAATATTTTGGCAAAATAGCGACTCACCTTCTGAGCCCGATCATCAAACGAGGCCGCGCATCCCACAAACCACAAGTATTCAAACGTATCATTCTCAGTTGCCTTCTTGATGTTTAAATCCTGAACCCAGTCGGCTCTTTTGACATGGCCGATATTCCAGGGATTGTAATTGGTCTCCATACCTCTGAAAGTCGCCTGCAATTCACGAGGGAAATCACTGTCCATCAACACCCGATCGCGTCTGAGATCGATGATTTTATCAATATGTTCGATCAATACGGGACAGGCTTCCATGCACGCTCGGCACGTTGTACATGCCCATAGTTCATCATGGGTTACCACAGAACCGACTAAGGTGTGGTTCAATGCATCATTGGTTACGGCATTCGAAGAAGAGCATTTTGCAGTCCGATTCAGCTCATCCAGCAGATCGAGAATGAGTTTTTTAGGCGACAGAGGCTTCCCGCTTAAGTAGGCAGGGCACTGGTCCTGACATCGTCCGCAACGAGTGCAGGCATCCAGATCCAGCAAATGTTTCCAGGTAAAATTATCGATATGCGATACACCAAACGTCTCGCTATGTTCGATATCGATGGATGTAATTTCACCTTTGGGTTTAAACGAGAGAAAGAAAATATTTAGCGGAGATGTGATCATATGAAAAAGCTTCGAGAATGGGATATAAGCGATAAATCCGAATGCGAGGGACAGATGCGACCACCACAGAATTCTGTGCAATAATAGTACGTTATCCGGAGCGAGACCGGATAGAATTAAACTTACACCGTAACCAACAAAAGACCAGCGAGCCCATTCTGGTTGTGTGGCAGCGAGGCGAGATCCTTCGATAAGGAAACCGGTAAGAATGATAATCCCCAGGCCTGCCAGAAAGATCAGATCATCATGTTTGTTAGTTAAGCCATCGGGACGCCTGATGTACCGTCGATAAAGTGCCATGATGATTCCGATCAGGGCTGACAGACCTGCTAATTCCAGTGCAAAGGAAAAATAGAGATAAAAAGGACCGCGCAAAAATGACTGCTGCCCGAAGAGGAGTCCCCATACATCATAATCAAAACTTACGGTGGTCGTTCCGATGAGCAGTAACACGAATCCGACAAAGATAGCCGCGTGCATGATACCCGGATAAGATTCTTTCAAAATTTTATGATGTGCGACTCCGTATTTAAGCACGGCCAACAGGCGTTTGCCCATATGATCGAATCGATTTTCCGGTCTGCCTCTCCTCCACAGCCGAACCCGGCGGTAAATACCAATAAAAAAGATGGTTGAAACAACGACAAGCAGAAAATAGATAATATAGTTATAAGAGATATTCCAGAACACTTCTCGTGATGCAAGATCATGGTGCATAATCGACTCCAAAGATTACTTACTTAAACGTTGTCTTAGTTCGGCCGTTAAGGCGGGAACAACTTCCATCACATCGCCTACGATGCCGTAATCGGCTTTTTCAAAAATCGGGGCATCCGGATCCTTATTAATAGCGACGATACATTTTGAACCGCTCATGCCTGCAAGATGCTGAATAGCGCCTGAGATTCCGCAGGCGATGTAGAGATCCGGCGATACGGTCTTGCCAGTCTGACCAACCTGCTCCGAATGCGGACGCCAATCAGCATCCACAACGGCACGAGAGGCACCGACGGCTCCTCCTAATAAGTCCGCTAATTCTTCGAGCATCTTATAATTCTCAGGGCCCTTCATGCCTCTGCCCCCGGCGACGATGATCTTCGCTTCTGTTAAATCGACCTTGCTGCTTAAAGCTGAAATGAACTCCGTCACGATCGACTTCCTCACGGATTCGTCGATCGGCAAATCGATAACCTCCACGTTTGTTTTTGCACCGGCATGAAGTCGGTTCACCGGGAATATATTTGGTCTGAGAGAGGCCATTTGCGGGATTGCTCTAAACTGGTGTTCCCCGATCACTTTTCCAGCGTACATAGGTCGCGCGACGACTAATTTTCCTTCTCGAATCTCTAATTTCACACAATCCGTAGCCAAACCGATGTTCAGCCGACCCGCGAGTCGAGGACCGAGATCTTTTCCCAATCCGGTGGCCGGAAATAATATGATCTGAGGTTCTAAAGTCGTGACAGCACGGGATATCACATCCGTGAATATATCGGGATGATAATGTTCTGTCAATTCATGATCGATCACATAGGATCGGTTCACCCCATATTCGCCTAATTCGGAGGCGAGACGTTCTATTTCCTTTCCGATGGATAACGAAATCAAATCGACTCCCAACTGGTCGGCAAGGCTCCTGCCACATGAGGCGATTTCAAATGTGACGTTGCGAAAAACATCATGACGCTGTTCCGTGATAATCATTACCGGGTTTGACATATTTTTCTCCTCATCTATATCGATCCATATTCAACGCTGCTTCATATGGATTTCTCGGTGTTCAATTTAAAATACCTTGGCTTCTTCTCTTAGCAGGCGAATTAATTCAGGGACTGCCTCCTGACCCTTACCCACGATTTTACCACCCTTTCTCTCCGGAGGATATTGATAGCCTGTTACCACGATTTTGGATTCATCTGCTTTCCCTTCCCGTAGATCGACAGACTTTTTCTTCGCCATCATGATACCACGCAATGCCGGATAGCGAGGTTCGTTCAATCCTTTTTCAGCGGTAAGAACAGCCGGCAGCGATGTTGAGATAAATTCTGCTCCGACTTCTAACTCACGCTTCACGGTGACCTTTCCCTGGTCTAATTTGAGTTCGGTGATCACTGTCACACAGGGTAGATCCAGTTTTTCTGCGACTAAAGTTCCCACCTGTGCGTTATCATCATCCACCGCCTGCTTTCCAAATAGCAGCAGATCAAATTCAAAATTTTTCAACACATCAACTAATAAATTGGCAGTTGCAAGCGAATCCAGATTATCCTCGACATCGATTCGAATTGCTTCATCAGCACCCATGGCAAGGGCAGATCTTAATGCGGCTGTAGTCCGCTCCGGACCGATCGTGATGACGGTGATGATATCGTTACCCTGACCTTTTTCCTTAATCCGTAAAGCTTCTTCGACGGCAAATTCATCATACGGATTTAAAATCCAATTTATGTCCGATGTATCAATTGTCTTTTTATCCGGTGTCAACCTGATTCGTGTTTCTGTATCCGCTACCTGTTTGATACATACTATAATATTCATATTTTCCTCCTGATCGAACATAGAGTAAATGTCGACAAATTATTGTGTATCATTTTACATTGTTTTCTATCTGAGCATAGCCAAAAAAAGAATATCTTGCGTAAAAAAACATCAGAGAATTTTATTAAACTTTCAATATAAAGTTATTCCTTTTTAAAGTCAACTATTTTTTGAAATGTTAATATATTTTATCCTGACTCAATCAGACGGTGATGGCATATGAAGGGTTAATAAAAATTGGCATTAAAGCGGGTATTTGATCCCAGTCACCTGGATCATAAAACAATCACTCATGAAAATGCGGACATTATGTGGTTCGATTCATCAAGATGGAAAATTACTTGTTTCGAAAACGTTCACAGTAATTTTTCAATTGAACGATAAGAGACCTGGCAAAATGGTGACAAATAGACGACAGTCGCTATTTAGCATCACCTATTTATAAGTAAACATTCAATTATTGATCCTCATTGCGGGTGTGTGAACAGGATGAAGATATTGGTTCGTCATATAGAATTGGGATCGAGGCTGATCCCTCTGATGAATATCTTTGCAATCTCCTCGGCGGTGACACTTAGACTGAATTGCCTGGTGGTTGATAAAACCCAATAATTTGAGATCTCATCCAAAGCACCGAACAGGATACGTTTTGCAATCCCGGGGATGATATCTGCCCTGAACATCCCTCTCTTTTGACCGATGCTTATGATCGAGGAGATGATATTCAAATAATCACGAAATTTGGTGCCCTTATACTCTTTCATAAATTTGTGGCTTTGGCGCAATTCGATCTGAAAGACCTCGGCTATCTCTCTTTTCTCATCGATCAGGGCGAGATGCCGTTCGATAAATTTTTTAATTTTATCTTTAGGATCATCTACTTTATTCAACTCCTCTTTCATTTCCGCGATCACGACCGCCATTTCCTGTTCAAAGATAGTCGTTAGAAGCTCGTCTTTATTGGTGAAGTAAAGATAGATGGTGCCTTCAGCAACGTTTGCTTTATTGGCGATCTCCGCGATACGAGAATTATAGAATCCTTTTCTTGCAAATACCTGCGCCGCTGCTTTTAATATTCTTTCCCGTTTATCGTTATTGTCCACTATTTTCCGCCTATCTGTGTCTTATAATTCAAATTGAGATATTAATACCATTGATGATGGATTTATTTATTAAAAATGTACAAGATTATATTCAATTTTATTACTGAATGAGTACTCATTCAGTAATATAGTTTTTTTCAACTAAATGTCAAGTACTTTTTATCTATAATTAACATAATGTTACAAACAATTCAATTTTCTAAAATATTTCTTGACATTTTTGTATATAAATATTATTATAGAGTTTAAATTAATCAAATGGTAACCATGGGGATACTCATGGATTTTTTTTATTGAAAAAGGGAACGAAGGTGGTTATTAAAACGAAATATAGAATAATATACTTCACCGTACTCACATTGTTAGTGTCAGGGATCAGTTGCGACTTCGATCCTGGGTTAGAGCCCATCAATAGTAACATTGAGGGTACGATCACCTATTCTGGCGAATGGCCAGGGACACCGGCTGAGGTCAGACTGGTTGCGGCGACATCGTTTCCGCCGTCAGGTCTTTCAGATTTGATCATCGGTGAATCCATACCCATCAACGGTTCAAATTACGACTATAAATTTTATTTGAAGCCAGGGGCATACAATGTTCTGGGTGTGGCATGGAGGGAGCAGGGTTCAAGCTGGGACATACTCAGTATTTGTGGTTTATACTTCGAAGGGACGGACTCGCTGTCGCCCGCTTCCGTGATCTTACCGGACGAGAGTTCGACCGTTCGTGGCATCGATATCCACGTCGATCGTTCCAACGCAAAACGAATCACTGACTCCAGGATCACGGGTATGATAAAATTTACGGGCGCCTGGCCCGATTCCATCACCGAAGTCAGGGTTATCTCGACGACACAATTCTCCCTGGTCCCTACAGTTAAACTGCCATCTCTTTTAGATATAAGTTTCAGTAACTCAATACCGGTCGAATCCGATTCGGCTGAATACGTGATAAACGCCTATCCTGGTACATTTGTAGCGACCGGTGTTTTATTTTTCAGGGCGAATCAAACTCTCTCCCTAACGGACATATTATATTCATACACAGTAGGCGGATTGAGTCTAACTCAGATCGTGGTCCAGGAAAACCAAACCATTAACGGTCCAAATTTCAATATCAATTTCAAATAACTATGTCCACGATCATTTAATTGAATGTCTGCGGAGAATTTAAATGGCGAAAAAATTGTTTTTCTTAATATTGATCCTTAATCTGTCCCATCAGTCGAACGCCCAATTAAACAGGGGTGGGAATATAATCGGAAGGATTATCGATTCGAAGACAGGAGACGCATTACCTGGTGCAAACGTAATGATAAAAGGCACCATGTTCGGCGCGTCTACCGACTTAGACGGTTATTATAAAATAGCTCAAGTACCCGCCGGTGCATATGTGTTGCAGGCGACCATGATGGGTTATAAATCAGAACAACACGACATCGTCATACAAGCGAATCAACAGAGCACGCAAGATTTCAAGTTAATTGAAACAGCGATCGAGACACCGGCTTTAGTCGTCACCGCCGGAAAGAAAGCTCAGAGTTTTCAGGATGTTCCCAATAGTGTGAGTTTAGTGCTCTCCGAGGAGATAGCGCAGCGAAATGTAACGTATCTGGACGAGATCCTTGAATATACACCTGGGGTTAACGTTTTGGAAGGCGATGTAAACATCAGAGGATCTTCCGGATACAGCATGGGTGCAGGCAGCCGGGTGCTGCTGCTCGTCGATGGAATTCCTATGATGCCGGGTGATAGCGGCGATATCAAATGGGACATCATCCCGCTCTCGCAGATCGATCGGGTGGAAGTCGTTAAAGGGGCGGGATCGGCGCTCTACGGATCACACGCCCTGGGGGGTGTCATCAACATTATTAGCAAAGAACCTACATCACAGCCCTTAGCGGAGATAAAGTTTACAGCCGGGTTATATGATGACCCTTATCACGATGAGTGGAAATGGACTGATAAATTGAGACATTACAACAGAACCTCGGTCTCTCACGCGAGTCGCTTCAAAAATAGCGGTTTGTTGTTGTCCGCGGGACGAATCGAGACGACGGGCTATCAACAGAACGGCTGGTCTAAAAATTACAGTCTGTTAGGTCGTTTCGATACGAAATTCAACTCCAATTCTTCGCTCCTGATTCAGAGTAACTACGTTACCTCAGAAGGCGGAGAAATCTTTCTATGGAAAAATCAGAACGATGTCTATGAGATGCCGGTGACATCGGTCGGTGATGAAACCAATTCTTACAAATTTAGTTTGAACGGCGTCTATCGACAACTCATCTCTCAGAAATTTACCTATAAGGTCAGGACAAGCTACTTTCGCAACTACTGGAAGCATGATTACCATGATAATAACGATTTTTCCAAAGCGGAAAAATACGGTCTGGAGATACAGGGTGATTATCTGGTCAATAGCACCCATTCCTTCACGTTCGGTTTCGAAGGTATATACGATGTGACTAACTCGGCTATGTTTGGTGACCACAATGGTTCCACTCTTGCTTTGTATCTGCAAGACGATATTCGCGTCAGCAAGCTGATATCAACCACCATCGGACTCCGATTCGATCATCACGCAGTAGATACCGGCATTCGGGACGATCAATTTAATCCCAAATTCGGCCTCACGATCAAACCCAGCAACCTTACGACTTTCAGAGGATCGATAGGCCGTGGTTTCAGATCACCAACCATGGCAGAGATGTTTACCGATACGAACACATCGGGTTTTCAGGTTATCCCAAATCCTGAGCTTAAGGCCGAGCGAGCCTGGTCGTATGAAATAGGACTCAATCATATTCTTGCAAACAATGTTCTCGTTGACATAGCACTGTTCCATAACGATTATTGGAATTTCATCGAACCGGAACCTGACATTCAAAATACCGTTCAATTCTTAAACGTCAATAGAGCCAGGATCAGGGGGGTCGATGTTTCGGCAAAGTCCAGTTGGTTCAATAAATTACTCACCATCGGACTGGGATACACTTATCTGGATCCCATCGATTTGAAAACGAATGAAACGTTAGCCTATCGGCCCAACCATCTTTTCGTTGGATCATTGAATGTGGTCAGGGGATTTGCGACGGCTGGCCTCGACTATCGCTACATCAGCCGGCTGGACAATGTGAAAGTTTATCCGAATGAGGACAGAGTAGCGCAAAAGGTTATAGACGGGCATATAGGGGCGAACTGGAAGAAGTATACATTGACGATTAATGTAAATAACATATTGAATTACAATTATTTGCAAATCGAGCGCAATATAGCTCCGATGAGAAATTACTCGATATCACTGTTGTTGAATCTATAATTAACGGTAACAACTGACGACAATTGATAAACTAATCTATAAAGGAGGTGATTTTTTTAACGGTTAACATTAGAATTAGGTTTAGAATCAGGTAACTTAAGAATTAAACCCATATTCTGTGTTTTACGTTTCTTAAACACAAATAATAATATAATTGTATCATAAACGATTATTCCGGGTAATTTATTTTACGCTTTATGTTTTTAAACAATAACAATTTTAAAGCGTAAATAAGTACCTTGACATAGAATTTGGGTTAACAATAGGAGGGTTAAAAATGAAACGATTTACATCTATTAGTATTATTCTCATCACGTTGATATTTACTAGTTCACTGTTTGCTTCAGGTGTGGCACTGACCGGTATCGGCGCCCGAGCCACTGCACTGGGTGGAAATTATCGTGCCCTATCCAACGATTGGAGCGCCATGTATTGGAATCCGGCTGGTTTGACCGCAATCAGCGGACTTCATTTCGGTATTAGTTCTGAAATTATTACCCCGGCGGCGAAATACTTATTTTCACAGAACAGTCCGGCGTTCGGAATTTTCCGAGACGGAGAGATAGGAAATGAATCCAAATCGTTCTTTATGCCAGCAGCCGGTATCGCTTTCGGGATGGATGATGTCGTTTTAGGCATCGCCGTCTATGCTCCATTCGGATTAGGTGCCGAATGGGATGTGTTGGATACGAGAGGCTACAACTCGAATTATCCGGAAATCGATTTTGAAGATGATCTGAAAGTCATCGATATTCATCCGACGATCGCCTATAAAGTGAATGATAAATTATCACTCGGCTTGGGTGTCAGCATTACCTGGGCTGATATTATCATCAGGAAACCGTCATTGACTCAAAACTCACTGGTGACTGTTCCGGAATTGAAGGGTGCAGCCGATGCAAACGGTTTGAGTTCGATAACCACTGACGTGTTCAGCCATGTGCTGACCGAAACCGAACTCACCGGTACAGGTGTCGGCTTTGGTGCTAATGTCGGTTTGAAATATGATTTCTCTGAAGATTGGTCAGTCGGTCTCTCCGGATCGTGGTATAATGATATTCCTCTCGATGGCAAGATAAGCGCAGTAACGTATGGCGCTCATATTCCACAACAAGCATTCACAGGTTTAAATACGTTTTTAACGGGTATGGTCGCCGCACAGAAACTAACCGAGGCTCAAAAGACTGAATTATTGGGCGTCTATAGCGGGCAGGAAATCGTCCGCAATGATCGTGATAAGGGCGACGCTTCGCTGCCTTTGCCCATGGTGCTCGGCGCCGGTATCGCCTACAAGGGAATTGATAAGCTTCTGGTTACCGCGGATGTGTCCTGGTCACAATGGTCAGCCTGGGATGTCATCGAAATCGAGTTAGAGGATAAAAGCAAATCCGAACTGGTGCAAAATTGGGAAGATGGTCTTCGTTTCGGATTAGGACTCGAATATTCGGTCACCGATCCGTTGAAATTCCGGCTCGGCTACTACACCGAACCATCAGCGATTCCCGATGAGACGCTGAACATCACGATTCCAGATCCCAGCCGCCGTCATGCGATCGCCGTTGGAGCTGCTTACGATTTAGGTCTGTTCGTTCTCGATTTCAATTATGAAAACATCCTGATCGGTGATCGTGAAATCGATGAATGGGTCTATAATCCTGAAGCTAAGGGTTATGAGAACATGGCAGGTACCTACAAGATGAAAGTCAATAATTTCATGTTCGGACTGGGTTACAAATTCTAAATTATAGTCTTAAATACGTGGTTTTAACAAAAAACCCTCCTTTATTTCAGGGAGGGTTTTTTTATTTTAAGTATCTGTGTCAGATGAACAACTTCGAACCTATTTGTGAGGAGAAATTCATTTGACGCCTTCATTTTATCAGACCACACAGTCATTGAGAAGAATTCATTTCTGGGCTCAGGCCTGATCATGACCAGGCCTGAGCCCAGACAACGCATCCGTGTTTGTAGGCTTACATCGTCGAGTAAGCGTTCGCCTTATCGATGTATTCGCTATCCGGATAATCCTGTTGCAGACGCTCAAACATTTGGCGAGCCGTTTCGCTATCGCCCAGTTTCAGATATGAGCGCCCCAGCATCAAGAGCGCATCATCTTTCTTTACTTCACTGGGGTAAGTCAATGTTACCTGAAACGCCTGAATTGCATTCTCATATTCATCTTTACCAAAATAACATTCTCCGATCCAGTAATGGCAATTGCTGATCAGGGGATGGTCCGGATAGGTATCGATCAACGATTTGAACATGTAAATCGATGCATCATATTCATGACTGTAGAAGTTATTCAAGGCGGTTTCATACGTGGTCGAAAAATCGCTCATGTCCATATCCAACGACGCTGAGAGTGCATCGCTACCGGTGCGCATTCCTTGTTCTAATATGGAAACTCGTGCTTTTCTGGACTCCAATTGAGTCTCTAGTTCACCGATCTCCAGTTCCTTCTGTCGAATGGCATCATTTAACTCATCGACGCGTGATTTCAAACGAAAATATTCATCCATGCTGGCGCTTTTTCCAGCGGTTTCATCGTATTCATTCAACCCATCGACAATGCCCGATAACTCGCCACCACCTCCGGTTCCTTCAATTTCATCGATCGGCGCTCTGTCGGCTAATACTTTCGGTTTCTTGGCCCCGGCCTGATCGCCAAAATAATAGGTAAAACCCCCTCTGATGTTGAGGTAGCCATCATTGCTGGTCAAATCGAGTAAATTATCGTTATCTCCCAGATTATCGAGATCTTCACTCGTGGTGTAACGATAATCCGCATGGGCAATCAAACCCAGTGTCGGATTCACCATATACTCGAATCCACCACCCACGAAAACAGAAAAATCACCATATCGCCGATCATAGATATCATTTTTAAAACTGAACGCGCCTAATCCGGCATACAACAACGGTTTAAATGTGCCCTGTGGCACGAGATCATAAACACCCTTAATATCAAACGTGATCATGTTCGTAGTAAAATTGCTCTCATCCAGATGAAACGTCCCATCACTCAACTCACCATATCCGAGTGAAGTAACAAGGGAAAAGTTTTCATCTAATTTATATCTTAAGTAGGTCTCCAGTCCAATTCCAAACCCTGCTTTATAGTCACCATCACCGTAAATTAATTGTCCACCCAGGTTAAATCCAATCCCTAGTTTATCGGAAGACGATTGGCCGATAACTGTAGAGAATGTACTTAGCATGAAAAGTAGTGCACAGATGAAATGTTTCATTTTTCATGTTCTCCTATTTTCTCCCCCCACCGATACAATATCACAACTTCAGGATATTCGCTGAATCGTACAAAACCTTTATCTAACCGTACGGATGCAACCAGGGATTCAATAGTCACTATTATGCTATTTCGAGATATTTTTTGATATCAATAGGAATGATATCATCGACCTTAATCTTTTTCTTGGAGTATTGATTGTACGCTTTGACTAATTCATCAATGTTACCCATCCATTCAGATAACAGTTCTTCATCGATGCTCTCGTTCAGCTTCTGGCGCAATGATAAGAGTTCATCACCGATCTGCTCGAAATAATAATTCGTCATCGAATTGGCAATAAGATCATTGACCTCTTTTTTAATCTCATTATCACGATCGGAAAGCACCTTGATGGTATTTTTTAAATGCAGTAAATTCAAGTCTTTAACCAGACTTTCATCCTCTCCCAAATAGATGAACAATGCCGGAGATTGATTATACCAGTCTGTTTTCAGTGCTACAGTGGAAAGAATATACTGCTCAATGACAACTCGCTCTCCAAAGGAAATTGAACGATGAGAAGAATATTTCAAAGAATTAGTCTGTTTGGAATATTGTACCCTGATCAATAGATCAGAAAAAGAAAAATATAATAATTCTTTCATCTTACCCCATGTATCCTATAGATTCCACGATCGGATTGTTAACCATTGTTGTCTATAAATACAAGTATTATGCCAATTGTAATTAAGAATTCATGGACTTGTAAATATCTGATTAACATTAGGTTGTGAAAACTATGATTTTATAATATACACAGGGTATGTTCTGATCCTGAACAAACTGTATCACCTTGAGTCAATCAAGTCCCAAGGTACCAGACCCGGTTCACGGTTCACTCGATAAATGCATCCGCTTCCTGTTTTCTTTGTTTCGATTTCTTTGATTGTTTTTTAGGTTTGATATTATCTTTTAGTCTTTCTTTAATTTCTCCTATTCTTCGTGATGAGATGCTGATGTATTTCTCATTTTCCGGGGGAACGAACTCCCGAAATTTCTGATAACTTACGAGTGCCTGCTTAAATTTTCCGAGTGTGTCCTGAGCTAACGCTAAATTCATCCAGGCCTCATAATATTCCGGATTGATCTGGATCGTTTTTTTATAGCTCTTGATGGCTTCGTTCAGTTTTCCAATTTTATTTAAGGCGATGCCGCGGTTATTCCAGGCCTCGACGAGATTAGATCGTAATTTCAAGGCTTTATCGTAATTTTCTATGGCCTCTTCATTGAAATCAAGTGAGCTCAGTACATTGGCGAGTCGATAGTAAGCCCTGAAATGTGATCTGTTTCGCTGGATCGCCTGTTCAAAACATTTCATGGCCTCATCATTGCGTTCCAGATTCGCCAAAGCACGCCCTTTATTATACCAGCTTTCGGTGTAATCGGCATTTAATTTTAACGATTTCGTATAACAATCGATACTCTTCTCATAATCTTTGTTTTGTTGATACACATTTCCGAGACAATACCAGGCCTCAAATTTATTCGGTTCTATTTCGGTAGCCCTGGAAAAAGCATCAATTGCATCCGAAAAACGGCTGAGATGCTGATATGCAATCCCAAAATTCATATAAGCTTCATACGATTCAGCATTTAGATGAACTGCGTTTTGAGACAGTTCAATCGCATCATCCCATTGTTTCTGATGAATCAGTACACCACTCTGATTAATATAAGCTGTCGCCGTCGGTACCCAATTGCATGACAGATCGTAATTTCCGATGGCTTCAGGATAATTAGCATTTTCAAATGCTCTATTACCAAGTTTCCATGTTTGCAGAGCTTGAAGTTTATCACTAAAACTAATGTCGCTATGAGCATCTAATTCGCGTTTAATAACACGCTCATCTGATATGATCTTATGATGTTCAAAAAGGCTGGAATTGGTGAGATACTGAACCTCAGGTTCTTCCAGGTCTTCATCGTGAATGTCTCGATAGGTGATAATAAAATCGATGATAAAGACGCCGGCTATACCGAGAAACAACGCCAAGATTCTTAACTGATTCAAACTATTCAATGAATCTAAAATAATCGCCAATCCAGAGATCGCTAATCCGAACAAGTTTACCGGAACATATGACCAGATCTTGATTTTGATACCTAAAAATATTAAAAACAGAAAAAATAATGCGAGAAGAACATTAATTACCAGAAAGTACATGGAATTGGGGCTCCTTCCAAAACTTAAACATCTTCCGATCAGCAAGATAATATAATAACTTTTTCAACCTTTGTCAAGAAATAAATATTTACATTTATTTAATATAGCTAAAAAAAAGAGGAGCCTGTTGCCGCGCTCCTCTTGTTAAAAAGACCAGATTCTTTCAGGTTATTTACTCTTTTTTTCTGTTCAGACTCACCACAATCACAAACACGCCGGCTAAGACTAAAGACAGCGGCCAATAGGTGTGTAATATTTCTTGTAATCGCCAATAGTTGAAGTAATCTAAAAAATAGTTCAATCCTATAAGCAATAACACGATCGCGGGTATCAGGACGCCCCAATCGTTACGATTCAGGATAAATAATGACAAAAATGCTATTCCTAAGATGATTGAAAATATAGGCCAGGTCGTTGGCATCGAGTGGTAAGGGATTAATTCGTAATTTCTTATTACATAAAATATACCAGCACCTAAAAAGACGATTCCCCAGAACAGTCCTCCGCCGATTCGCCCTCTGATCCCCCATATAAACAATAACAAACCGATCAAAACCAGGATGACCGGAAAAAATTGCGACCATCGTACGGGGATAAAATCGAGTTCATGAATAAGAAGTAAAATACCAACCAGGATCAAGACTGCACCTGGAACGACTGATCTATGGCTTTGTTCCATGAGTATTCCCTTTCAGCTAGTCATCTTAAATTTACTTTTTCGGATGTACTTCGGCTGATTCTGCTTCAACATCGGCCTCCGGGATAACGACAAGGATAACGATATACGCAATCACGCCTAATAGAAAACCCGAGAAAAGAGTGACAAAGACCCAGAACAGGCGAACCAGCACCGAATCGATTTCGAAATAATTAGCTATCCCTCCGCATACTCCACCGATCATCCGATCACTTTTAGAGCGATAAAATCGTCTGTGCACTGCATTCGTAGCAGATGCATGATCGTCCGTTTCCTTTTCCTTTGATAGTACGTGATAAATGTAGTAAACGCCCACTCCAATGATCAGCAGTGGAAACAGACCGTTCCAGTGAAAAAACCAGGGTCTGAAAAAATGCAGTTTATAAGGATTAAACGGAAACATATCCCAGTTTGCCGACAGGAACGTCAATCCGAACATGATCAAAGCCGCGCCCACGATTAATCCTACATTTTTATCCTTTGGATTTTCAGGAACTGATTGATCCGGATTCTCTCTCATTAAAATCAAACAGGCTAAATATAGTAAGAATCCAATACCACCGAAAAAAGTAAAGAATAACCAGACGATTCGTACGATCGTGGAATCGATAGAAAAGTATTCCGCAAAACCACCGCATACTCCTCCGATCATCCTGTCATTAAGCGATCGATACAAACGCTTTCTCTCATTCATATGATTATGTTCCAAAATAACACCTCTCCATGTAAATTAAATCGTGTGCATTGTCATTAATCAACATACGTCGTCATTCTACATTTCGTATGATAAAATAACACAATAATAGTTAAACTTAAAGTCATAACCTGGTGCAGCAGAACAGCAGCGAATCCTGCTGAAATCAAGATGCAGTGTAATGGATCTGACTCTCCTTAAAAAAATATTCATAGATGCTCATGGGCCGCACGATGTGGATACTTCATTCACCATTCATCATCTCTCCATGGCCTTACCCGTCATCGGTACGAAGCGGACAGGAATCACGGCTTGCGTGATAACCTCATCGGCTGATTTTTCGATCAACAAAAGGTCCTGTTCAATTTCCCCAACCGGGATAACCATGCGTCCCCCATTTTTTAATTGATCCAGCAATGGTTTAGGCACATCGCGGGGCGCAGCAGTCACAATGATGCAGTCGAACGGTGCTTTACCCGGTAATCCGGCGTAACCATCTCCGGTGATCACGTAAACGTTCTCGTATCCTAAGCTATCGAGAGTCGATTTCGCCTGTTCTGCCAGAGTATGTATGATCTCAATCGAATAGACTTCCCCTGCTAATTCGGACAGAACAGCCGCCTGATAACCCGATCCAGTGCCTATTTCGAGTACCTTCTCATCACCGCCCAGATCGAGCAATTCGGTCATTAGCGCCACGATATAGGGCTGTGATATTGTTTGATTTTCACCGATGGGCAACGGATAATCTTCATACGCATGCGGAATCAATTCCTGTGGAACAAACAGATGACGCGGTACTTTCTTCATCACCGAAAGCACCCTATCATTCGATATTCCCCTGGCAGCAAGCTGCGTCTGCACCATATCGAGACGCTTCCCGACATATGCATCCAGGCTATCCGATCTCGCCACACCACTCTTCTGATCCTGATGTTCATTTTCCCTGCATGCGAACATCAGTACTATCAGCAAGGCAGATAAAAAAGCTAATTTCCTTTGTACCCTAATCATCATACTCTACCAAACTTTTTTAATGCCAACATCACTGTTATTCATAACGCAACGCTTCAACAGGATCGATCTTTGCCGCCTTGGTAGCTGGTAGCAATCCAGCGAAAAGACCGATCAGACACAGCACGGACAAAGCCACTATCATAACGCTCGTCGACAAAATGGGTCGTGCAAGATAAGCCATAGCTCCTTCAGCTCCGGCAGGCAGAGTCCATATTAATCTGATAATACCCGCCGCGAACAAGGCACCGATTCCGCCACCTAAAAATGCGATGGATAGAGATTCAAAGATGAACTGGGATAGAATGTGAACTTTCTTCGCTCCTATCGCGCGCTTGATCCCGATCTCTCGCGTCCTCTCCTTGACGACAACATACATAATATTTGCAATACCGACCCCTGCGATGATCAGTGTCATTACGCCAACGACTGCAAGGAAAATATTAATACCGAGATTTACCTTTTGCATCACCTTATCCTGCTCGATGAAGTCCCACATGGGCAATGCTCGCTCATCCGTCGGATCGAACCTGTACTTCTTTCCCAGTATTCTTCTGGCCTCACGAACAACGATTTCACTATCCTGAGGACGAACCGGTTTCACGATGAGTTCATCCAAATAGGGATCGCCATAAATGCTTTGAAAGGTGGAGAACGGGATGATGGCTCTTTCATCGTCCGGCCCATTATTCATCGCAGTTTGCATCTTTCGCGGCATAATGCCGATGACC
This sequence comes from Candidatus Zhuqueibacterota bacterium, assembly GCA_016926625.1. Taxonomy (GTDB): domain Bacteria; phylum Zhuqueibacterota; class Zhuqueibacteria; order Thermofontimicrobiales; family Thiofontviventaceae; genus Thiofontadaptatus. Next base: position 34,496 of record JAFGOE010000069.1, on the reverse strand, counting down.
GTGAATGGAATTCCGTTTAACGATAATACTTTTCCGATAGGATCCTCTTTACCAAACAACCGTTCTGCTATGACCTCCCCCAGGAAAACCACGCGTCTCCGTTCAGCATTATCGACTTGATTAATGAATCTGCCGCCAGAGGCCGGGTACATCCTCCTCAACGACTCAAAAGCTGGATACACGCCCTCCATGTATGTGGTCACAATTTTATCATCATATACGAGACGCACATCATAGCGCCCTAAATTAGCACTGACCGCCTCAATTTGGGGAATGCTATTTTCAAGAATGGTGGCATCCTCTTCCTTCAAACGGATATAGCGACCGTACGGTAGTCCCTGATATTTTTTCGTCGTCTGACCGCCGTATATCCTGATGATCTGATCACCGGCATTCAAGAGCCCCTGACGCATTCTGAACGCAAGTCCCGACCCAAACGCCATTAACAGGATAAATGCTAGTGTCCCCCACATGATTGCAAATGTGGTTAGAAACGCACGCATTTTTTGTACTTTGATATCCTCAAAAAATTCCCTGAGCATCATGATGACTTGCATATTTAAATCCTCAATCCGTTTTGCTTTATTCAACGCTTTAATAACGTAAACAATCTACCACTTGCAAATTGGCTGCTTTCCTGGATGGGAAATATCCTGCCAGGAAACCAATCGTTCCCAAAATCGCAATTGTGATCAGGGTTACCGGAATCGACAGGACAGGAACCCCGACATAGTCTTCGATAGGCAGCATGCTGATCAATTTTATTAAGATGAGGGCAAGAATAAAGCCCAACATAGCACTTAGACCGATGATAAAAAATGTCTCGATCATAAATTGCCGGATGATATCGCTCTTTTTCGCTCCCACCGAACGCTTGATGCCAATCTCTCTGGTCCGTTCCTGTACGACTACGTACATAATGTTCGCCAGACCGATGCCTCCTACAAGGAGTGTGATCGTACCGATGATGCCCATAAATACATTGAAACCCGTCGTAAAATATCCAATAAACTTATCCTGTTCCGTCGTATCCCAGATCGATATGACCTGAGAATCTTTAGGATCGAAGGTATATTTTTTACCCATCACCTGAAAGATTTTATCCTTGACTAACTGTGACTGTCTTGCATCCCATACCCTGTATACGATGTTACTCAGGAATCGATGTCCGAAAATCGATGTGAACGTTGTGATGGGGATGAACGCCCTGTCCTGATCCCGTGCGGAGTAAGATGATGGCTGTGTTTTCTCCTTCAAGATCCCAATGACAAGAAACGGGGTCTCCCCGATGTATACATATTCACCCACCGCGTCGATCTCAGTCCCGAAGAGGAATTCCTTCAATTTATATCCGATAAAGACGACACGTCTTCGATCCTTCATGTCGACGTCATTCAGCCATCGCCCTCCTGGTTGCGGCAACACATTCCTCATGGGTCCGTATTCCGGAATAATTCCCGTTATATTAGGCTTGATGATCTTATCTGCTCTGCGGATCGTCATCCCCCAGCGTTGCTTTTCCGGACTGATCGCCTCGATCTCCGGGATCTCTTGTCGCAATAACTCAGTATCCTCTTCCCGAAAGTTGATATATCGATCACGTCCATAACCCTGAAACGGGATACTCGTTCTACCGCCCCACATGATCGCGATGCTCTCCCCCATACCATGCATGTTCTTGCTCATGGATCGTTTGACACCGACACCAAATGCCAATAACAAGATCACCGTCATCGTACCCCAGATAATGCCGAACATCGTCATGAACGTCCGTGACTTGTATTGACGCAGATATCTCAATATTTCTTTCACATTATCCATGTTATTCACCGATCGGGTAAAATTAAATTATCTCTTTAACTTTTTTCTCTAATACATCCTGTCCCTCTTCCAGCCCGGATTTGACTTCGACATAGATCGCATCGCTCATGCCTGTTTCGATGTATATCTCCTCACTCGTTCCATCCTCTTTCGGTATATTCACAAACGCCGAATCGTCCCGAAACGTTACGACACGTTCAGGTACGGTCAGCACGCTGTCCTTTTGCTGAATGATGATATTAGCATTCGCCGAATAACCGGCGCGCAGGACGACTTTATCCGACCGATTGATCTTGATCTCAACCGGGAACACCGTTGAATTATCCTGTTTCTGAGCCTTTAGAGATATTTTAATCAAATTACCCGTCACCGGCACACCCGGCAACGCACCTACCTGAATGTCAGCTGCCATATCTTCTTTTAATTTACCTACATCGATCTCGTCGACTGTGCCTCTGAAGATTAAATTGCTCATATCCGCCATGGTAAAGATCTCCGTACCTGCCTGATAAGAGGTTAATGGCACGATCGGATCACCGACATCGATCAGTTTCTCCAATATGTAACCTTTCATCGGCGATTTAATGATGGTCTCAATGTTAGTATTTGCTATTTTAATCTTTCCCTTTTCGATGAGTGCCAGTCTCTCGCTGGCCATTTCCTGGCGAAGCTTAGCCTCCTGATAGGCCTGCTCTGCTGCCTCATAGTCCTGTTCAGAGATCAAACCCTTATCGACTAACTGCTTCAGACGATTGTATTCACGTAACGCGTTATCCAGAGAAATCTGAGCCATTTCCACATTTCGTTTCGCCTCTGCTAATTCCAACGGCGTCGGATCAGGTTTTATCTCGATCAAAGGATCACCTTCTCTGACAAAGCTGCCGGCATCGACGAATAATCGCTTCACGACACCCGATATTTTAGATTTGATCGCAATCTCGATTTCCGGATCGATGGTCCCGACCGCGAGCGCCTTGTCTAAAATATTGCGCTTCTCTACTTTAACGGTCTGCACCCCATTATCTTCCTTACTACCCGATTTTTTGAACATAACTGTCAGTATGGCCAAGATAACCACGACAATAATCACGATCCATATGATTTTCTTTCTCCTTGTTGCCATGACCCCTCCAATATAACTCCTGGTAAAAAATTATCCTATTCGCTTAATAACTGGTACGGTAAATTTGTTAATTTGTTGCCTTTTTAATGGATCAGAAGCATTTTCTGTGTCTGTAAACCATCATCTGTTTTCATCATCAATACATAAACTCCGGTCCTTATGATTTCACCCCGGGTATTTGTCCCATTCCATACAATTGAATATTTTCCCTTCTCCTGCAATTGGTTAACCAACTGACATACTAACTCCCCTGTGACTGCAAAGATAGTGAGTTCCAGAAACGCTGACCGGTCAAGTTGGTAGCTAATAGTCGTGGATGAATTAAAGGGATTCGGATAAGACGGATTTAAAGAAAAATTAACAGGCTCCGTCCTTCTACCTCTCTCGATTTTGGTCACAGGGGGATAATAGATCCCATCAATTTTTACCCTGATCAATTCATTGACTGTAACCGGTGGGATACAGGAGAATTCAAGGCATGACAGCCCAAAACCATCTGCCAACACTCTCCGATGAAAATAATAAGCACCCAGGTATTCAGTCTGAATCGCACGATATCCTGTGAGTCCAACCAGTTCCTCAAACTTCGAAGTCCTTATCTCGCCATATAAGTTATCCATATCAACATAGAAGGTATCCAGAACGGCCAGATCATAGACAACAAATTCATCGGTAGAATCAGGATCACCAAGGCTCCAATAATTTTCTCCGTATTGATAGACCTTTAATGCTAGTGAATCCACCCTCCGAAATCCCCCATCCCAGCCAGAAATGTAAAAATATTCTTTACCATTTGGCATCAGCGTATCATAGAGTACTTCAAAGTTAATCGTGTCGTAACCACTGGTATCGAAGCCGGTACTCAGATAATCCACGAAAAAATATTGGTATGTCCACTTATTACCGAGATTTAATGGATAGAAATTTAAACGAGTTGAATCGGGATTTGCTAAGGTCGTTGATGGAATGACTGCCAGCAATAAAATTATTATTTTTAGTCTGTACATCGTTTACATTGCCACTAATAATTTTTAAAATTTCGTTGATATTATCGAGCTACAATCATTTTTTTATATTGGATTTTATTTATCATCTTCAGCCGATAAAAATAAAGGCCTGATGACACCTTATTATCCATATTATCTGTTGCATCCCACACTACCTCATAGTCACCCGCATCCAGCGTTTTATTCACTAATTCCCGAATAATTTTACCAGTCACTGAGTAAATTGTTATCGAAACAGTACCTCTCTCATCGATACTATAATGGATGGTCGTGTTCGGATTAAAGGGATTTGGATAATTTTGATATAATTTAAATCCAGGTGACCTTACTTCCTCTTCTTCATCTACGGCAATTGCAGAATGCGAAACGAAAAAACCCCAGTCCCTTTCATCACTCCATATTGAATCACTCCCCGAAAATGCCAATATCTTCCAGAAGTAAGAATGACCTTGCTCCACATCAGAAAATATATAACTAGTGTCCGGTATATCCTTAATAATCTGCGGTGTAAGAAAATTAATGTCGTCAGCAATGTACAAATTGAACCTGATCTCCCAGGGATAATTTTCCTGAATCCTACCCGGTTGATGCCAGATAAATTTTATCCTGGTATCTTCTAATGTCGCATCATTAGAGGGCGAAGCCAGTGAAAAATTTTCTAATTCATATACCCGAGCTGCTCTTGGTAAGATTTTACCGTAAATAGAAGGTCGTCCATCAACAGGACTCGTACTGTAAATCCATGCAATAAAAATATCACCATTTTTCGAAACACAAACAGACGGACTCGTCTGTATTTTTAGTGTCGGTCTACTGATTAAAAATTCTTCATATTTCTTCTTAGAATCTGAATCGAAAAATTGACCAAATATTCCGTACTTATACCAATCCTGTCGCCAGGATTGCCAGCAAATCATGAATTCTCCATTCGAAATACTTGCTATGTCCGGATCCTTTTGTGATCCGACAGTATATGCATTCACTAGAAATTCACTGCCATGCGTATAACCCAAACCATCGAATTTCTGTCCGTATACTCCTTCTTTATCCATATCATTTACATTATCTTCCCAACATATGACGAATCCACCATCATCGAGTGCACTCATTACCGGATAACGCTGATGTTGAAAAGAAGTAGAATTTACGATCAGTTCATCACCATAATAGTCTCCGTTCGAATGAAAGAGTTGGCAAAAGATGTCTTGGTGATGTTTTTCGTGCTGATAACAGACGACAAATTTCCCATCACTTAAACCAACGATATCGGGAAATCGGACAAATCTGGAAAAGTCCGTATACTGATTAGCCAGAAATTCCGTAGCACCTTTTTTCTCTCCGCTCTCGTTATATCGCTGAGAACGAATTTCATTATAATCGTAATTCAGCTTGTGCACCCAACTGATGACAAAACCACCGTCCTCCAAAGACGCCACAGCAGGTTCGAATTGATCAAAATTTGTGGTTCGATTTACAATCCATTCAGCATTAAAAGGAGTACCATCTTGATTAAACAATCGGGCTGAAATACTCTTACCATCACCATCCTGTCGCCAGGATTCCCAACAGATAACGATCTTACCATCCTTCAATACTGCCATGTCCGGATCCTCTTGCGTGTTACCGGTGAACTCATTCACGACTACATGTCCTCCAATAAACTCTCCATCTGAGGAAATAATTTGTAAATAGATATCGTAATTCCACTCTCGGTAACCAGTCCAGCAAACAGCATAATTTCCATCATGTAGAGCGGCGATATCCGGAGCACAGAAATCCTCGGCATAAGTCAGATCGATCTCATTTTCATTGATCTTGAATTCATTCCCATAGTAATTCTGAGCCATGGTAAAACTGGCTTCAAAAAGGCATAAACAAAGTAAAAGAAAACGATTCATAATTTAGCCCCATCAAATCGTCAAGTCATTGATAAATTTAATTTTATATAATGTCCAGGTCTTATTGCAATAGAATCATTTTTTTACTAATCGTCATTCCCTCTACCTTAAGAACATATATATAGATCCCACTCACCACGCGGACACCGTTTGAATCCAGACCATCCCATTGAACGGAATATGATCCTCCTTCTTGATTTTGATTGACCAGCCGTCTCACCACCCTGCCCATCATGTCATAAATCGTCAGATTGACGGTGTACGTATTTTTACTGTCAGGAAGAGTATACTGGATGACCGTATAATTATTAAATGGATTCGGGTAATTCTGAGTGAGCATAAAATCCCTGAGTAAATTCGGATATTTATCCTTCTCCACTAGCGTCGGATCGGCATAGAACGCCGTATATTTGGTTAATACACCGAATCGTATACTGAGATCGATGATTTGATTTTTTATCTCTTCTGATTCACCATAAATCTCCATGTATTCGAACAAGGCATCTATCTTGGACTTGGCCCACAACCTGGGGACAAATCGATGTCCGCCCAGGGTATCGGCAAATGAAACAATCTTCGAATATTCGATGGGCACTGAGCGCATATTCCCAGAAAGAGTGACATCAAAATCTCCACTATTCGTATAGAGTCCAAATTGAAGCAGTTGCGTTCCCCAATATAAATCGGATAATACTTTCGGATACACATCCCAATTCAACAGCCCCTCGAGCGTAATCTCCAGATCAGTCAATACAGGTTTTGAAATTCTGGTATAATGATTCTTGACGACGATAGCGATACTATCATCATCCATGATGTAGGTTGCATATGCATTATTTTCCTTCGCCAACCTTGTCAGAAAAGATCGGCTTACCTCTTCTCCTATCCCGAAGGCAAACAGCCTTACGTCATTCGTGTTATAAATTTTAGAACTATCGATGATCACCGATGGTAAAGTCACTCCGATAGTGGGCATTCCGTCTGTGAGAAAAATTATATTGTTCGACGATGTATCTCGATAGGATAACGAAAGTGAAGATTTAACGGCTTCATTAATGTCTGTCATTCCGAAAGCATACATTTGAAATACATAATCTCTTGCCTCAGCTATATATGGTTCCGAAGCCTGTACCAGATCCGGTTGAAATTGATCGACATATGTGCTGAATGTAATAATATTGAAACGATCCTGAGGATTTAAAAGATCGAGAAAATAATATATCGTCTCTTTTACTCGTCCGATACGGTTACCTTCATCCATACTACCGGAGACATCCGCTGTAAATACGATATCTTTAGGAATTATCTCATCCTTTGTAATTGAATCGGGAGGCGTTATCCATAAGGCATAGAAACTATCCGTACCAAAACTATCTTCCGGGGTGGGTTTATAAGTTAATACATCAAACCGTACGTCATCACGATACGTTTCAAATTCGAGTATAAAATCTTTACTCGGATAATAATTTTCATCACCGTAAAAAAGAGTATAATATCGATCCGAGATCTTGGTTATTTGGGTCGCCGTAGAACTTTGATGTGTCGCTGAATCAAAAAACTTGAATGGCGATTGTGATTTTGCATTCACCATGAGCGTTACCGTTTCCAGTGCCTTCGGCGACAAATCGAGTGCATTTAACAGGAATTTATACTTTGTGCGACCAAAGTCATACGGAGGTAGCTCCACGTATGTGATTTCTGTGCGAACTTCACTTAGAGGATTGATAGGGACGATGCTTAAGCGAAACAGATTATTGCCCAGATATTCAAGCAACGCGGGATCAAGCCATTGTCGAACTTTCTCGTTGTATTGCTTTACGGCTTCCTGACGCTCTTTTATTTCGGCGACATATCGTTTGCCATTGAACCAATAGATCAGTTCCGTTATCATAGCGTTCTCCGGTAACGGGAATAGATAGGTCGCCTCAACCGACGTAGTCATCTCATTATAAAAGATTTGATCGACATGAGTAACAGCGATCTGATCTTGAATGTCGACATCCACATCGACTTTCTTTATCCACATCTTATTATATTCTTCGCTGCTCCAGCGACGCCGGCAGAATAAGACACCGACGCCGTATACTTCTGATACATATAGCAGTCCGAATAAAAGAATAAATATTCCGCTGTATTTTGTCTTCATGATATATTCTCCTTTCAAAGATCTATCATTTATAACACTTGTATCATGTTATTGATCATTAAAATACAATTTGTACATACATTTGGTCCTTATCATGATTAAGAGTCAAATTGAGACATTGACTTCGTTTATCAAAAAATCCATCTGCCTGCACAATGTGTTCACTATCGGATATTTTGACTAACCTACCCTCAACGGTTACTACCTCTGGTCTGGTGCTGATACCATGAAAAATTAACTCGAACTTTCGGTTCTTTTTCCGATACGCTGTATGCGTATACTTACTATTCAGTTCAATGCAGCCATCAAATTGCTTCATCTCTATCGTGATCAAGTTATATTCTTGATTTAAATACTTGAACGATATACCGTCATCTTCATAGATGGAACGAACGGACGAGCCGTCGCAGGGGTATAGATGTAAATATAAATATTCCGGCTCCTTTTCATCCACATAGTTAGTCACATCCTGCATCGGAATGATCGCTCCTGCTCTCACGAACAGAGGTATTTGATCCAGTGGCGCGTTCATAATAATTTCCCTATCCCCTGTTATACGTTCGTCCGTCCAATAATCGTACCACTCCCCAGGCGGCAGATAAACACCTCTGCATCGTATGTTCTCCTGCAGCACGGGTGCGACCAGCAGGTCGTTCCCAAACAGGTACTGGTCGTCCATCGCTTCTATTTTCTTCGTGGAAGCGACTTCCAGCAGCATGGGTCGCATTATCGGCAGACCAGTTTTCGATGCCGTGTAAAATTCATAATAAAGATACGGTAACAGTCGATAGCGTAACTCGATAATCTTCCTGTTAATCGATTCGAATTCCTCTCCGTACGACCATGGTTCCTGCTCGGGTGTATTGATAGCCGTGTGGGTTCTGCATAGCGGGCAGAATATCCCGAATTGCAGCCAACGGGAATAGAGCTCCGCCGTCGGAGCTCCCATGAACCCTCCGATGTCAGAACCACAGAATGCATAACCCGACATGCTTAATCCGAGGCACATCCTGACTGCAAGACGTAAATGCTCCCATGACGAGACGTTATCACCCGTCCACATAGCCGCATATCGATATACACCAGCGTAACCTGCCCTGGTAAGCAGGAATGGCCGCTCATTCTTTCTCAACGACATCAATCCCTCATGAGTCGCTTGAGCCATCAAGGCTCCGTAAAGATTATGTATTTTCAGGTGATCGCTCTTCTCCCCTTCATCATCAAATTCCACGATATCCGGAAACGTACCACCCCAGGTAGTTGGCTCATTCATGTCGTTCCAGAAGCCGTCGACGCCGACGTCGATCAGTTTCTTGTACAATTTCCCCCACCATTTTCTGGTTCGCTTCCGACTGAAATCAGGAAAGCAGCACCAATCCGGCCACACCTGTCCCTGATAAACGCTACCGTCCGGATATTTACTAAAATGATCACCTTCCAAACCCTCCTGATAAATAGAATATGTCTCATCTACCTTGATACCAGGATCGATAATCGTCACGATCTTAAATCCCATTTCATGCAATTCCCGGATCATCTTCTTCGGATGAGCAAAATTTTCAGGATGCCAGGTAAAACAACGATATCCGTCCATGTAATCGATATCCAAATATAATGTATCACACGGTATTTTCCTGTTCCGAAATTTATTCGCAATCGCGATCAAGTCGCGATCGGTCGAATAGCTCCAGCGACTCTGTTGATACCCAAGGCTCCACCTGGGAGGTAACGGCAATTTACCCACCAGCAAGGCATAACGAGCGATGACGTCTTTTAATTCAGGACCGTAAATAAAATAGTAATCGAGAATGCCATCTTCGACTTCGAAACTGTAAAACCGATCCGTTCCTGCACCAAAATTAAAATTCGTGCGATACGAATTATCCAGAAATATACCAAACCCAATATTCTGATGGATACTCAGGAAAAACGGGTGGGTTTGATACAACGGATCCTGGGTTAACGTATACCCAGGGGTATCGCTGTTCCACATCGTAAACGTTTTGCCCCTCTTATTGAATTCACCGGTCTTTCCACCCAATCCGTAAAACGGTTCGTCGTGTAATTCCTTCCAACATGTCTTTCTGGTACCACGCCAACACATTCCAAAGGAATGATGATCTTTAATGATCAATTCACCAGTTGAATCGTAGATTGCAATGCGACACGGCCTCTTTTCAACCACTATTTTCAATTTTTTCGAGCGCAAAGTGAAGGCTTCGTTCGACTCAGACATTTGAAAATCCACGGATTGCTTTCTACCTCCAGACACCGCAAACGAACGTGTAGTGGATTTTTCGCTCTGCGGATATAACGTGATGCGAACAATCTCCTCGGTAATAAAACGTAACTCCACGACGGCGTTACGACACTGAATCGATACACTCTGTTCCTGTATATCTATAGACACTGTTTCTCCTATAAAGTCACATTTCGAAGTCGAGACGAGTGCACCGATGAGAAATAAGCAAACTGTAAAGAGAATCATAATCATAGGTAAATTGACCTCCTGAAGTGCTGGATCACTATTCCATCATTTTACGGTCGCAAATTTATTACTTTTCAAATTCAAGTTCGGGTCAAGCATGATGAGTTGCATACAGGTCACTGAAAATTTAGCTTTGGGATAATATACATTTTTTCTATCTTACTCGAGTCGGATATTCAGTAGGACAGGCATAGTCCCCTAAATGATAACTTAACCAAATTTCAACTAAATGTCCATGTTTTTTTAAAAAAAGATGACGGTTCTTTTGATTGGATTCCTATAGTCGATTAAAAGGAACACTTTCGTATATAAAACGTTATAAAATCTTGACCCAAAAATGTAATATCTATGGAGCTTTAAATGCGTCATTTAATATTAAATTTACTGCTGACTGTCACTATCTTTTTTACCGGACTCGATGCGTTGGTGTCGGGTAAGACCATCGATCAGGACTCGGTAAAATATCATTTTAAGCCCGTTGTCGTGACAGGCCAACGATATAAGATGTCGCAACAGGACATGGCAGCGTCGATAACGATCATTGAAGGTGCTGCTTTACGACACACGAACCTTGAGACCGTGATGGATGCCATTGCGTATATGGCGCCAGGTGTATTCACAACACGTAAATCGAATATAGGATATGGTGTTTCAACACTTGCGGCTGGTGGAGTAACGATTCGCGGACTCGGCGGCGTTCCCAATTCTCAGGTTTTGGTGCTTATCGATGGACGGCCTGATTTTCAAGGCATTTTCAGCCATCCTATCTCCGACGCATATCCGCTCGACCACATCGACCACATCGAGGTACTGCGTGGTCCGGCCTCGGTCGTCTATGGCACCAATGCTCTGGGTGGAGTCGTCAATATTATCACTAAAGATATGGAAAAGATCAGTAGTTCGTCACAGCTTAAGGTTCAGTACGGAAGTTACAATACACAAAGGTACGTTTTACAGGACACGCGGAATTTCGGAAAGTTGAAATATTTCCTTTCCCTGGCTCATCAGCAAAGCGATGGCCATCGCGATCGGTCAAAATTCTATGGACAGCATTATGCGCTGAAGCTCGGTTATCGGGTCAACCGGCACATCGACATTAATCTAAACGGAAGTGTCACGCCCTATCGTTTTAACGACCCCGGACCCGAAGGTATCGATTTAAGAGGTTATTTTGAACAAGGCGACATCACCCGCAGCTCTGTGGATTTTACTATCAGCAATACCTATTCGAATAGCGATGGTATCATTAAGATTCATGGAAATTTTGGAGAACATGATTTATCCGATGGCTGGTATTCAGAGGATCAGACCAATGGTATCCTCGCCTATCAAAACTTCAAATTAAAGTACGATATTCAAACGACAGTCGGCCTGGATGTGAAACGATTTGGTGGCACATCAGAGAGCAATGGTGCGAAACTGGGGACTTTTTTCAACGACGAAGTAGCGTCCTATGTTCATATTCAGAAAGAATTCATAAGACGGTTAATTATCGATACCGGAATCCGTTTCGAAAACAATTCCAACTTCGGCTGGGAACGGATCCCCAGAGCCGGTATCGTTTATCGTGGGACTCCGAACACGTCCTTCAGGGCATCAGCCTCAAAAGGATTTCGCTCTCCATCGATCAGGGATTTCTTTTTGTTCAATCCTGCAAATAATAAACTTAAACCTGAAAAGCTTGCGAACTACGAACTAGGACTGAACAGTATGTTCGCGCCGGGATATTCTATTGATGTAAGCATGTTTTATTATGAGGGAGATCAACTAATCGAGACGAATGTTCTGGGTCCCGGGATCATCCTTAATCAAAACAGCGGACAAAACTCGGTTCGCGGTTTTGAAATCACGCTCAATGCTCATCCCCTGGATCATTTGCATGCGTTTTTATCCTATTCATACATGGATTCCGATAAAGATCTGCCTTTCTCACCAAATAAATTTAATTATTGGGTCAATTATTCAATTCGCAAAATTGAAGCTACACTGTACGGAGAGGTTGTCGATCATCTATGGAGCAGCTATCAACTCGATCAACTGCCGCCACGCTCCACGATAGAGCGAATGCCGGATTATGGGTTGATTCATCTCAAGATGCATTACCTGCTTACTGATAAGCTCAGAATCGGATTGGGATTGGAAAATTTATTGGATGAGGACTATTCAATCATGAAGGGTTATCCCATGCCCGGGAGAAATTATAATATGCATGTCTCATTCGAATTTTAGATCGTTTGCTAAAAGGAAATTCATAATCAATGATAAAAATCGATACCCGCCAGATTACTCTCACTGCACTGTTTTTGGCTTTATGCATTATCGTTCCGATCGTTTTTCACATGCTGGGTGCGGGTGCAATCTTTCTGCCCATGTTTCTCCCGATTTTAGTCGCTGCCTTGATACTGCGATATCCGTATGGGCTGATCGTGGGTACATTGGGACCGCTGATCTCTTCTCTTACAACAGGAATGCCTGTTTTATTCCCAATGGCTATTTTCATGAGCGTGGAGGGCCTGACGATGACATTTGTTGCGGGATACCTCTATCGATCACGCAAGTTCTCAGTTCTTCTGAGTATTGCCATTGCACTGACAATCGACAGAATCATCTTGTTTTTCATGGTGATATTAGTCGTCCCCTTACTCGGATTGCCGCCGAAGATGTTCTCATTGTTATCCATCCTCTATTCGCTGCCAGGCGTTGTTCTTCAGTTAATAGTCGTACCGATAATTATCTCAGCGCTGCGTCATACTAAAAGCATCAATCTGGAATGAGTAGTTCTTTTTAAAGAAGGCAAAGACTATAATAAATTATAAAGAACGATACTGGCTAATGATGATAATTTCCCGTATGATTATAGCAGGCGATACTTCCGATCGATCCTTATCAATACCTGATAAATCCTGATGCGAAACACCTGGCACCGATTTTAAGAAATTAAGTTGATAACTTCACCATAGGCAATCCGTTAAGATCATTGATCGTGACTAATTTTCGTGCCAACAATTCCTTCACGACCAATTCCGTCATTTCACTCGCAAAGGGAAATTCGAAGCGTATATCGAACACATACGCTTTCAACCTCATTTTCAGCAGAGAACGTCCTTCGTAAATTTCATTTTTAAATATGACAATGATGGGTTTATTCAGATAAACATATTTTGAAACAGCGGCTGCCCGATAGGCGATTTTCCTTGTCGTTGGAATATCTATATGAGCCGGCAAATAGAACTCAGCAACCACCTGACAGTTGGACTCCCCTGAATTGGCATTGGAGACTGCCGTATTCACGATCTCGCTGTTGGGTATCGCGACAACAGAATCATCCGGTGTAACGACGCGCACTGTTCTCAAGCCGATACTCAACACTTCACCGTAATGATCACCTATTTCGATCTTATCTCCTACCTGAAACGGATGGTCGAGTAGAATGACCACACCACCGAAAATATTTTTCAGGATATCCTGAGCAGCGAAACCAACGGCGATGCCTGCTGAGGCTGTCACGGCCACGAGCGTAGCTATCGGTGGTGCAAATACATCGACTATAATGATATAACCTACCACCATCCAACCTAATATCCGAAAGATCGGAATTATCCCTTTGATCAATAACCGTGTTTTAGTCCATCTTTCTCCGAGGGTCACCAGAAAATTTGTCAAATACTTTATGAGAAGAAATCCGATGATGAAAATTATTATGGACCAAAACACTTTGCCGAATGTGATAGACCATTCAGGCGTTTTACCTGCTCTAGCCAATGCTGATGATTGATCAGTAGTATCCGTAACCTGAGTCTGTTGCTGAGTCATCGTTTGAATCAACGTGTCAACTGCGGTTTGAGCGTTTAATATATCTCCAGTGATAAGCAACAGACAGATTAAAATCAGTATGCTAATATATCGTTTGTTCATATGATTATCCTAAATTAAGATATTTTTCTTCTTGAGTGTGCTGACAATGGTCCGCTGCATCAAATAGTTAATTCGAAATCCATTTTGCGTCTCGATTATTAATCCACTGTTTTTTAACCGATTGATTACGAGATGACAGTCGTCAATAGTGACATTAAAGATCCTGACATATTCGTCGACAGTCAGTTTCTCATGCTGTAAAAATGCAGTAAACACGAACTGATCCTCGATTTCTTTTAGTTGAATGAACGATACATCAAATTCATCTAATGGGGGAATAATTAATTTATCGTTGTCGACCTTCGCGATCGATTGCATCCAGAATAGCATTGCGATCGTCACATTTCCGCCGGACAATTTGTACAATTTTTCGAAAAAACCATTTTGCAGGTACTCCTGTCTCTGCTCTTCAGTCTTGAACCGTGTATACTTACGGTTCTCGAGTATATCTTCAGGTTCCTGGAATTGAAGATTATACCCGCTTACCCGATGTCGTTTTAAAATGATACTCTGTATTTTTTCAGCAGAGAATTCGGGTAGGATACACACATTAGTAAAATATTTGGAAATTTTTAATACTCTGTCCAAATAATTCCAGGAGTATAATCCACACGATACCACCCAAAATATTTTCTTATACGTTTTCGTCATGAACAACATGAATCGTTCAATGGTGTCAAAGCCGTTTATGGTTCGAATAAAGATATTGTGAAGATTTTCAACGATCACGACGCGAGCCTTATCAAGGTTAAGGATGTATTCCTCCAGATCTGACCACGATGTGATGGAATCGTTGCCCATATTCGAATTCAGAGATGTGAATAACTGATCTGTATCTGTTATTTTATTCTCAAAATCGATTTTTGAAATGCTATAACCCTTAAAAATTTTCTTCTCCGCAAAATAGAGTAGCGTCGTCTTACCACTTCCACTCTCACCGATGATAGTCACATTGGCATGAGTATTATTTTTCCATGTCTCAAACACATCGCTGATATCTTCTAGTTCCTGTTCGCGACCTTCAAAGAATCGTTCATCTTTGAATGCTTCCATTCGAAACAGACGCTGATAGATAATAGGCAATGTTACCATCTTTTTTCGATTTTCGGCCAGGAATTTTGTCAAACGCTGATGAGACTCCTCGCGAACCGGCATAAAGCCAGTCATTCTTCTCAGCTTATTGAATCGCTTCTTAAGCTTAACCGCGTATTTTTTTATAAATTGAACGATTTGGGGAATCAGATTCTTGATAAAATCAACGCCATCGCTACTCATCTGCTTGATTTTATTCGTCGTCCTCGCCTTGGCGACTCTAAACTGAAGTGCTATAATCTTTTCATTGTCAAGAAGCTCCTGAATATCATCCGCAAACTCGAGAGCAGATTCTATCATCTTTTCATGACTCAGATTAAACAACGCCACACATTGATCTTTCAATCCATTAAATTGATTGTTGGTGCGCTCCAGTCCCTCGATGACCACGTTTTTGGCTTCTCCCAAATCTGCCAAATTGCCACCTCTTTCAAGTAACGAGATGGCAGCATCCAGATTGAATTCGACGATCTGATCGATCTCAGAAATATCTCTGACCAGCGTATCCAGTTTAATCTGGAAATTATCCATAAAATTATCATATTTATTGAAAATACGAACATAAACTTCATTGTAAACTAACGTTTTCAAAGGTATATCTACAGATTTAAAGACTGGTTTTAAGTTCTGAAAACTCTCCCGTTCTATGATGCTATAGGTCTCTGATAACTGGTCGACATCGTATTTGACACGCGATTGAAAATTCTGCAGTGATTTCATCAGGTTAGCTTCGATCAAAGAATCGATGGTTTGCGGCAATTTTTCTTTTTTTAATTTTCGGAGCGTCAACCTGTTCTCTTCGATAATCTTCTTCTTCAGCTCAGTCTCTTTCTCAATATCGAGTTTCTTGAATTTATCAAGAAGATTGGCCACATCTGCCTTTGAATTCATCATCAGAGGCAAGATATTTTCATGTATTTTCTCATGTATTGTTTTCGATGATTCAAGGCACATCGTTATCGTCTTTAATTGCAGCAGAGAGAGCGCTAAATCTTTTTTAAAACTTTGTCGCTTACTATTAAAGTAGTTTCTCCAATTGTTTAAACTGTTATCATAGAACTCGATCAACTTGTTCCACTCATTTTTAATCACCTTCGATGATAATTTCCGATTGGACCTTAAAGCTGTTCCAGTGTAGTGCCATTGTTTAATGAGATCTTGATCGATTTTTTTTTGCTCATCGATAAAATACTTCATAAGATCTGTCGTGATTCCGGGTAATTCATCGATGACAGAATGGAACGCGTGGATCGATTCATCTAATTTGTTCACGGCATGGCTCAGGTCCTGATCTTTTGAATTTTTCAGCACTGCCTCAAAGTCTCTTAGGAGGAGAAGTTTGTCGATCAACTGTTCGGTCATGTTGTTCACATCATCGAATTGTTTAGAAATACTTTGTAGATATTTTCGCCATGTGTCATGAATCAGTTTGGACACGGGCAATTCGCAGTGCAGCTTAAAGAATCGTCTGACTGCGACAATCTTCGTTAGTTTTGATTTGGGGATAGGAGCTTTATGAACGATCGATCTAAACCAGTTCAATGAACGTAGTCTGTAGCTCTTAACCTGTGCCGACAGGATTCGATAGCGCTTCCATAGCCTTACTCGGTAGGATTCATCGGACTGAATTTGAAAGAATTTATCCGAGACAATGAATTTACCGTACGTGGGAAGCTCCTCAGTGGTCTGCGTGAAGAGAGTGCGCCATTCGCTCCAAAAATCGGTCGCTTGTAGTTCCGGATCGATGTACTTGAATGAATCCGTATATGCCAGAATAGTGTTGATCGTATCGGCTAATACATGCCATGACGCCAGCTTCTGATCTTCGTTTAAATGCAAATTCTGCAACGTCTTTTTGCAGCTATTGAGTTGCTCAATGTATTTCTCAAGTTTCGATCGCTGATTGGAAATCAACGCTGAAGCATACTTTTCCATGTACAGGTTACTGGCTCTGTCTAAATTGGCAACGACGGTCTTGTGATAATCTTTATTAAAGAGGCGCACGTTCTTTTTCTTCATTCTAAATTCTCGTATATGATGATTATGTGTATATGATTCAACTATGGATGTTGATATTTTTGTATAAGATAAGTAAAAAATTTAGTAATTTCAATTAGTTTCCTCATTTTTTATCACTATCCATCCTATAGTCGGGTCATTCATCTCATGGATAATCTCCGGATGATCTGAGTCGCTGATTTTCGATCCGCTATTTTCAGTGGGCAGGTCAGCATGACAAAGCTCGAGTCCACACAAAGTAAGAAACTAAAAAAATAATATTATTTTTTTGACTTAAGTCAAGGTTTGTCTTGATAATTCTTAGTATATTTCAATTGAAGAAAGAGTAACAATGTTCATGATTAAATCTTATTTTCACCATAAAAAGTAAACAGAAGCGTATCATTTTCAATCACTGTTTGCATAAAACATAATACAATACCAACGATGTAAAGGAGTAAATATGAGCATGTTTTGTTTTCAATGCCAGGAGACGGCAAAGAATCAGGGTTGTACCATCAGAGGAGTGTGTGGTAAACAATCCGACACTGCAAATTTACAAGATTTATTGATTTATGTACTTAAAGGCATATCAATTTGGGGCGAAAAAGCAAGAGACCTGAACCTGTCGATTAAGAAAGAAGGCTTTTTCATAGCAAAATCCTTGTTTGCGACCATTACCAATGCTAATTTTGATAACGCACGTATTTCGGCCTTGATCATGGAAGGAATGCAGCTGCGGGATGCGTTAAAGGACAGATTTTTAGCTGAACACAAAAAGAGTACGGGACACTCGTTCGAGGAACAACTTCATGATGCAGCGACATGGTTTTCAGGTGAAACCGATAAATTTCAGACAAAGGCTGAGATGGTAGGCGTCTTGAATACGGAGAACGAAGATGTCAGATCGTTACGAGAATTATTGACCTATGGTCTAAAGGGCATTTCAGCTTATGCAGAACATGCTGCGGTATTGGGATATGAGGACGAGACTATCTACGAATTCTTGATGAAGGGATTGGCATCAACGACGAAATCATTATCAGTCGATGACATGGTTTCGATGGTCATGCAGGCAGGTGAGACAGCGGTCAAAACCATGGCATTACTCGATAAGGCAAACACTGAAACATACGGCAACCCGGAGATCACCAAAGTGAACATAGGCGTTGGTAAGAATCCTGGAATCCTCATAAGCGGACATGACCTGAGGGATATGGAGGAGTTACTTGAGCAAACAAAAGGCACAGGTGTCGATGTATATACACATAGTGAGATGCTGCCGGCCAACTACTATCCGGCGTTTAAGAAATACGACCACTTCGTGGGCAATTACGGCAATGCGTGGTGGAAACAGAATAAGGAATTTGAATCGTTCAACGGACCGATTCTAATGACGACCAATTGTATCATACCGCCAAAAGACTCATACAAAGATCGAATTTTTACTACGGGTATGGCTGGTTACGATGGCGTGAAGCACATTCCCGATCGCTCGAATGGCAAGCCCAAGGACTTCAGTGCGATCATTGATTTGGCCAGGACGTGTCCTCCACCGGAAGAACTGGAGCACGGCGAGATCGTTGGTGGTTTTGCTCACAACCAGGTAATCGCCCTTGCCGATAAAATTATCAAGGCGATCCAATCGGGTGCTGTCAAACGATTCGTCGTCATGGCGGGTTGCGACGGCAGGCAGCCAGCGAGAAACTATTTTACGGAAGTCGCACAGGAATTACCGGACGACACGATTATTCTCACAGCCGGTTGTGCTAAATACCGCTATAATAAACTAAATCTGGGAGATATCGATGGTATTCCGCGTGTTCTGGATGCAGGACAATGCAACGACTCTTACTCGCTCGCTTTCGTCGCCCTGAAACTGAAGGAAATTTTCGGACTCGATGACATCAACGAACTTCCCATCTCTTACGATATAGCCTGGTATGAGCAGAAGGCCGTCGCCGTATTGCTCGCCCTGTTACACCTCGGTGTGAAGGGAATACGATTAGGACCGACGCTGCCTGCTTTCCTGTCCCCAAACGTAGCGAAAGTCCTGGTAGAAAATTTCAATATTAAACCGATTGGCGAAGTCAAGGCTGACGTTGAGGCCATGATGAGCGGGAATTAATCATTTCTACACTGACGCAAAAGTTGATACCAATCAGATCAGGAGGTTGGACAGATACCAGAACCTGTTCGGCCTCCGTTCCTCTTATAGTCACCATCTATCTTTATTTTAGATAAATCATTTTTTGTTGCATTTGAGAAATACTTCCTTTATCGGGCAGGATGGTTAATAGGAGTACGTACAGTCCTGTGGAAACAGGATTGGCACACATATCCAAACCATACCAGGACGTACGATGATAGCCAACTGACATAGAATGATCCAATAGAATTGCAATTTTCTGACCATTCGTATTATAGATACTCAGGTTCACTTTTGCATCTTCTAATAACGCGAACTCGATCGTGGTGCTCTGGTTGAATGGATTAGGATAATTATATAACAGTTTATGGGAATCAGGGATTACTTTATTATCAATATTTTCACTCACAGGGACGAACCCATTGCTCCATTTATACTTTATACCATCTCCCAGGAAATGAATTGTCCCGCCAACTAATCCTGGTAAGTTTGTGTTTCTGGTATTTAATATCCCCGCATGAGATATCGCTTGAGTGTCGAGTAGATAAGCCATTTTTTTTACAGAAAATACATCATTTTCCAATATTTCCAGAGCGCTGCCATCATCCAGAAACAGACAGATTAATCCTGGTAATTTTGCACCTGCGAACATTCCTCCTATAATCCGATTCTCAAAATAATTGTTATCACTCCAGAGTCTGGGAACGATAATCGAATTAGGTACTATCGAATCACCCGGTGTCAGACTCAGACGTCCGTACCAGGCATCCAAATTATTTCTCGTATAACTTGAAATCTTAAAAATCCCCCTGGAACCCGTCTCTTCGAGGGAACCATCTAAAAATACGCTAGGGAACGCGGATATTTGGCTGTGTTCAGTTATCCGCTCCATATTTTCACCTGCTTCAAGAAGTTCTCGCACATTCAGATCAAATATTGCACCATGATTTAACTGGTGATATCGAATATGTGTGAAAGTAACTGCTTCACCTGCTTCGCAGCTAATATTTGAAAGCTCAGTCTGGTGAAAGATAGTAACAAGCCCCTCACCGACAACGCGACTGGTAAGATCCGGATTGACGCACAGAGCCGTGTTTTCATCGACACCGATTCCCAGAAGATTAACATCACCGTAGTCCTGAATTCTGCGAGCTAGCATCGGGATCAACCTCCCAAGACGGCCTCGTTGATGAAAATGGGAATCGGTGAGGACATTCGGTAAAACATCTAAGAAGTCATCTTCGAAATGCATACGCTGGTGATAAGGATTAACGGCAGCATCCTCCGGGTACAATGAGCCATATTTTGCATCGAAACAAACCTCTCCCATTATAGCACATCCTGCACTGGTTCCGGCGATAACACCCCCTTGATTATATACGTAATGAATTGCATCTTCAGTAAGAGTATTCTTCCAGGTAGACACATAATCCCACTGGTCACCACCCTCGATGAAGATACCGCGAGCGTTAATCAGCTGGAAATAGGTCGCCGAATCATCAGCAGTTGTACGATTTTCAATACGCAGGGAATGACTGGCAGGATCGGCGCCGTAATTTATAAACGTTGATGCGTAACTTGTAGCGACTTCATCTACATCGATATTAATGATGATCCCGGAATCAGCTTGCTGAATGAACCAAATAAAAGGTTCCTCAGCCCATGAATTTCTATCATTCCCTCCACCAATAATCAAAATCGATCCCCCTGCGAGACACATCGTGGGGAGTATTAACGTAAGGAAAATGATTCGAACAAAATTTCTCATACACATGTCTCTTTCAATTGTCTTAACCACCCTGCATCGTTTCATCCTCTAGTTTTCTCGGAGCTAATGTGAAACCGGTAAATCCATAGAACAGAGCAAATATAATTCCCAAATAACACATAAACGACCACGGAGCGTATACTATTGTAGGCACACCGAGCGTTCCCGCCATGTATACACCAGCCATGCTCCATGGAATCAGCGGGACAACGACGGTACCCGAATCCTCTGTCGTCCTCGATAAATTTTTAGCTGCGAGATTACGCTGCCTGAAAGCGGGCGCAAACAATTCTCCAGGGATCAAAATCGAGAGGAAAGAGCTGCCAGTAATCAGCGCAACGACGACACAACTTGCAACGACGCTTGCTATGAGTGTGCCTGTACTTTTTACAACGCTTAGCATTCTATCCAGTATCACAGTCAGCATGCCTGCTTTCTGCATGACGCCAGCAAAAGCAAATGCACAAAATGCTATTAACGTCACTCCCATCATACTCATCATTCCACCTCTTGATAGCAATCGGTCAATATTTTCTAATCCAGTTTCAGACTGGTAACCGATAGTCATCGTGTTTAATATTTCAATCCCGGATGTTCGTTGAAAAACTAATGCTAAAACACATGCCAGGCCAGAGGAAGCTATCATTCCGGGAATTGTAGGAAACTTTCTTACCGCAAAATATAATATCAATACTGGTGGAAGTAATAGCATCCAATGAAAATGGAAATTGGATTGTAAACTGTTTAGAATCAAACCAACTTCCTCCTGAGGAACAACTTGAGTCTTGAATTTCAAGCCTACAAAAAAATAGATAATCATACCAATCAGCCAGGCTGGGGTAGTCGTCCACAAGAGATGCCTGATATGATCAAACAAATTGCTCTTCGCTGCTATCGGTGCCAGATTGGTCGTATCGGAAAAGGGAGATATCTTGTCACCAAAGTAGGCGCCGCTGATAATAGCACCAGCCGCTGCTCCTGGTGGTATGCCCATTCCATGTGCAATTCCCATGAGCGCTATCCCGATAGTACCCACTGTCGCCCAAGATGATCCTGTAAATAGAGATACGGCACTGCAGACGAAACTGGCTGTTACCAGAAAATAACCCGGAGAGATGACTTTTAATCCGTAGTATATAAGCATTGGAATGGTACCAGAAATAATCCAGGCACCAATTAATAAGCCTACACATATAACGATGAGCATTGCAGGCATCGCACTCTTGATCGACTCAACAATGCCGTCCTCCAGTTCCTTCCAGGTGTTGCCATAGAGTCTGGCGATAAATCCAGTGAGTGAAGCCGCTGCGACGAGCAAAATTTCCGCGCGTATCTGATAGAAACCATATCCGATACCCAAAAAAATTGCCATTAAAAATAAAGGTATCAGGCTAATAAATAAATTCGGTTTTCGATGTAATTTCGATTCCATCATTTCAGGTGTAAAATAATCTCGTTCATAATAAACTGTAATTCGAAACTGAAATGCAGAGTCGTTAAAATTATTTACGACTCTGCATATTATCCATCTCTATACGTTGTAGAGACTGCCAAATTAATTTTGCATCCAGCATATTATTTGATCAGCGTCATTTTCCTTGATTCCAGTCTATTGCCAGTATGCAACATGTAAATGTAAATCCCGGATGGCATGATATCACCCTTCGAATCACACCCATCCCAGATAACAGAGTAACTGCCTGCTCTATAGACGCCTTTTGCTAAATTTCTTACCAATTCACCTTTAACATTGTAAATTGATAACTGTATGTCACCTTGAGATTTCAAATCGAAATTGATCAAGGTAGACGGATTGAACGGATTTGGATAGTTATTATAAAGCATCAATTCTTCTGGCACAGCCGCTGAAAAATCGTCTGCGAACACACCGACATAGGTCTCATTGATTAGAGTCGATAGTCTCACAATACCCACTGATTCCGTGGACGCCCAGATCACATTATTATGGATCTCCATGTGCGTGAGGATATCTTCCGGTAGTGCCCCCTCGGTAGAAGCAGCGGTGTACTGTTCAAAACTACCATCCGGCCGAATCTCCAACAGACCACCTCCGTATAAAGCACACCAGATATGACCCCGGTAATCCGACTCCAAATCCATCACCGCATATTTCAACGGTTCGATCGTGGTCGAATCATGCTCCACAATGCTCCCATCCGGCAAAATCTCTAACAGCTTGTTTGCCAGCGGCGGTTCATCGTAGATTAAATCCGCTACCCATACATGATCATCCGGATCGATCGTCATCGCATGCGTGTAATTGCCTTCGATCGCCTTGATACTGTGCCACACTCCTTCCAGATCACGATACGTGACGCCAAACCAGGTGCAGATCCATAACTGCCCCTTCGAATCCTCGCGCAAATCATAGATCTCCGGACGCGCATCGTCCGGACTCAACGCAATGTCGATATCGGCTAACGTCCACCCTGTCCAGTTCGCTCCATGATCCGGGCTCACCCAGATGCGCGCGTCCGCCCGGGAATCTTCACGCTGACTGATATACACATTCCCCTTCGTATCCGTCCATACCGTACGCGCGTACTGGTCACGCGTAAATTCTACCACGCCTGTGCTCCCATCCGCTCGAACATATGATACCCCGTAATGTGTACACAACCACTTCGTATTTTGATCGTCCACCGCCAGATAAAATACCCGATCCTCCAGATCCCCCAAGCCCAGAGCAGCCTGATCGTATACCGTCCACGTCGTTAAATCCCGCGATAATTGAGATACCTGCGCTATCCCCGTCGCCGCGTCACGCTGTCCCCCAAACCAGATGTTGTTGTTGTTATCAAATCCTATGCAGTACACCTGGTTGTACGGTAATTCACTGTTATCTGTATTGTAAAGAGTGAAGTTCTGGGCATATACGATCAGCGGACAGAGAAACAAGGTTACTAACGCCCCAACTAGTATCTTTTTCATACATTTACCTCCTCTAAATAGGTTATTGTAGTTAATTAGTTTTAATCTTCAGTTTACCAGAAATCTTTTAATTACAGAGTGCATCATGACCTTAAAATCTAAAAAAAATCCATACTTCTTCCTGTCTCTACTTCGCCGTCAGTTTGCGTACCAGATCAAGATGATTTATGGTATTTCGAATCCGATGGCAAAACGATGCACATCATCCAGGATCTGATATGCAGAATATGAATAATCGAACCGAGCGTTCATATTGATAACATTCAAGTCGATACCGGCACCGAGCGAAAAATCATCATCATCATAATTTATTTGATAGGCACTTCGAAGGAAAAATCGATTCAGAAAGTTGTATTCGGCACCGAAGATCAACCGTTCGGAGTTATCTGCAGGTACATCTGCATCCGCGACTAGAGTCAATGTGCCTGATTCATGGGTCAAAGGATCGAACGCGATACCGATTCTAAAAATTTGGGGCAGACGGAATTCAGGAGTTAAACGTTCTACTCTCGGATTATTACTAATATTTGCTTCAATTTCATCCTGTATGTGTTTATCAATATGGTCACCCGAGAATTTCATCTTTCCGGCGAAATTTCGTATGACGATGCCCAGTCTCAAATTGTAAAAATCTGTTTGATACTGTGAACCCACATCAAACGCAACCTGGTTGGCTTTTTCATTCCAGATGTATTCATGGATCCATTTAAGAGTTGCACCGAATGTGAAACGGTCTGTCAAAGAACGTGCGTACGATAATCCGACAACCAGATCACCGGCATCATAAAACTCTCCGGTTCCCTCACTCTCGTACACAGTGGTTATTTCCATCGCATCCATATAAAATGAAGCGACAGACAGTCCGACATTTCCAAATGAATTAAAATTTTTAACAATAGCACCGAACATCAATTTCGTATCCATATACCAGTCGGTGTGGGATAGTAAGATGTCAAAATTGTGCGTGTGTATTGCGCCAGCGGGATTCCAATACAATGAGGCTGCTCCTGCTGAAAGAGCAGTAACAGCTCCGCCCAGCGCCGTTCCTCTGGGTTCGGCTCCAATCTGTAAAAAATTGGCTCCTGATTGCGCTAGATTTCCTTGAGAATAGATCGGTTCATGAATGCAGATAAGGCATAGAATAATGATGATATATAAATATTTCATTTTATGAATCCTCAAATTTAGATTATCGAATGATCGCAAAACGACCGACTTTTTCCCCTAATTCAGAGTCAACATGATAGAAATAGATTCCTGAGACCACAGGCCGATTTTCAGAAGTCAACAGGTTCCATTCTTCTCGTCCGGTGGAATTGTCGTGGTAAATCGTGTTGATAAGGTCGCCGTCTACTGTAAATATTTTTATCGTACAGGGACTCGGAAGGTGGGTAAAGGCAAGATTCCGTATCGGCTCTCCAAACGGCGAATTGCCAAGACGTGCTTCATCCCATGCAGCCGAGACAATGTAAGGGTTCGGAACGACTTTTATCTTTTCGATATCGCCAGCAGTAGCTGCTGCTTGAGTCATCGGTGTTATTGAAATTGCATTCTCCTGATTTGTTATGTTATTAATATCAGAGAGTCGAATAGATTCTTCTAATTTACCGGTGAGGCCCGTACGATAAGCTGAAACATTGTAAAAATAGTTAAATCCGTTGAAGACATTTATATCAGCGAACTGATATGCACGCGCCATGATAGTCGTGTCATTTTTAAATTGCATCGGAATCGTATCGAGTACTGCCCAGTCTTTCAACGTCTGATCCGTAGTTCGATAGATCAGATAACCTTCTAAATCGTTGATATCATTTACCGGATTGACGTATGTGGCATCTAGCAGGTTACTCCAGTACAGTGTAACTGAACGATCCGAGGATTCGGCTTCAACGACAGGATTAGGAACTGTCGGAATATTGAATCCATCTTCATAATAATACCATAATTGATCATTGAGCTCTATTAACTCTTCTTTGGTATCAGCGACGATGATACCGACAACATATTGTACTTTTTCTTTTGCTTGAATATTGACAGGACCATTACAAATATACGCAACCATGGCACCGCCGACTAAATTCCCCTCATCATCCTGAATTCGTGTGCTTTGGGGATCGTCATAATGAGTTCCATTTATGGGATTTTCACCAAGGTGAAAGTAATCATCAACATCGAGATCAGGATGATCATGAAAGAAGGAGGTATCACTTCGCATTAAATAATAGCTTACTGAATCCCAGAATGCACTATTGACGGCGACTTCATCGATGGTGACATCGATCCAATGCCAGTCTGTTATTCCCATATCGTTTGGTGTTTCCAGGAAGGATATTCCGGCAAGAAAAGGATCAGGCTCCTCCCAGTCGTTACTGTAATTATCAGAATCATAGAAATAGATCAGGCGGCGCTCCACGTCAAAATCTATACAATCATCGGCCCATTCGTTTGCGTCATTGGAGATGCCTCCGATATCGAGATCACTGTAAAAATTGAAATATAAATCCTCATAAGGAATTTCACTCTTATTCTCTATTTCGAATTTCAATACAATGAATTTATCGGCGCCAGGGACCCCCCAGCTATGAATAGTCTGATGAACTCTCAAATCAAGCAATTTATCCTGTTCATGATTGTTATAATAACGCCAATTGGTTGAATCGCTGTAAACACAAAAACTTTCCTGTTGGGAAATGATGATAGGATTGCCCTGTTCATCTTGCACTGGCCAACCCCAATCAGGCCAGGTTAACGGATTATCGCTCATGGCGATCTCAGCCTTACCGGCGTTATATCCACCGACGGCATCAAATTCTTCGAAACGTCCATCTGCGGCACTGACCACATTGACCGGGACGCCAATCATCAGGCACTGTCGGTACATACAGATATGACCGGAGTTGATAGGATATTCCAGCGTTTTTTCGAATTGACCACCATAGGGATAGAATTGACCAATATTGGTTGTGAAAAAACCAACTTTCCCGACATTATGAGTTGCAAAGGCTCGGTCTTTCAAACCCGCTTCTACCGTATGGTAGTTGATGGTGAGCAAGAGTGCACTGATTAATCCTATTATTGTCATTATTTTCTTGATTTCATTCATAAATAGTCACCTCGACTGGATTAATAGTTAATTATTATCCCCAGATAAATAATACGTGGAGGACCCCAGTTTTCAGGGTTAGCTGCATATTCATACGATCTTCCTATACTTGCATCTGGTTTTCCGGTGAACGGATCCACATAGACGACGTTCTTACGATCAGTCAGATTAAAAATTTCCAGGTAAGGAGTTGCAGAGAAGGAGCCAACACGAAACGGGCGATCGATTTTTAGATCGAGTGTCCAATTTTCAGGCAAGCGCATATTATTTTCTTCATAGGGTTCGGTTGCCCCTCGTACTCCTTTGGTATAAGGCAAGCCGCTACCATATTGGAAAAGCAGTGATGTCCTGAAATTTTCTAATAAATGAACTCCTGATATATTCGGACCCTGATCATTATTAAATCTCAATGTTACATAAGCGTTCAGACTATGTCGCTGATCAAAATCGAGAGGGAAATATTTTAGGGTTTGCCTGTTTGCATCCTCCACACCGACTCGTTTGAGTGGTCCGGAACTGCTCCCTTCAGCGACAGCGTAGGTGTAATTAATTTCTCCAAACAGATTTGTTCCGCGCAATTTCTTCAATTGAATTTCGAGTCCATTGTTATAAGCAAAATCCTCATTGATATGGATTGTGTATGTTTCCCAGATATCAGCCTTTGTACCAGCGAAAAAGGTTCTCGTTCCTAACAAATTTATATATTTTTTACTATAGACAGAGATATTAAACAAGAAATCGCTTACCAGCTGATGACTCAACCCAAATTCATATTCAATCGATTTCTCAGGCTTCAAGTTCGGATTCCCAAAACGACCGTTGCCGGTTTTCAGATTCATGACGATGTTTTGATCGTAATTTTTATCGGTAATCGCTTTATAGATGAATTCATAAGATGGCCGCTGAAAATAATGACCGTAACCAAAATGGAATACGGTTTTGTCGGTGACCGGATACGAAATTCCTAGTCGCGGACTCAGCTGAGTATGGATATCGGCCGAGCTGAACGCAGACTGATTGTTATTGAATGCATCGTATGGCGATGGCCAGTAGTTTGAATTAGGATCTGTCAAATCGAACCGCAAGCCGGCGCTGAGGATAATACTCGAAAAATTAATTTTATCCTGAATATAAGCAGCTACTTCTTTTGGTTGTTTGTTGTAATCATCCAGTATGTGATCATCATAAAAAGGTGAAGAAATGTAGAAACGTGACACATCGTTGACGCGCACTTCGAAACCAACTTTTAATTCATTATGCGTGTTCGCTTGCCAAAGTACATCCCCCTTTAGACCAATCGTTCGCTGAGCGTCTTCCTGATAACTGGCCACATAGGCAAATGTATAAAACTCTTTTTTTTCATCGCGTTTATATTCTGGCGTCAGCACGTCATAGTCGTAATCTCCTGAATTATAATGATAATAATTATAATAAAGAGTCATATTGTAATATAGTCTGCTCGTCAGTGTATGGGTAAATCCGAGTGCAGCGGTATACGATTCGGTATTCGGTTCATACCAATATTGATCTTCGATATACTTCCAGGAGTGACTATAATTTTTTCGTTTACCCTTGGAATAATTAAAACTCCCTGTCAATTTAATATCGGTGAAATGACGATCTGTTAATTTAACAAAATAGTTATTTTCTGTTCGATATCCCCAGGGCAAATAATTGTCCCGATCATCATAATTCGCCGAGATGAAAAAGTTTGTTTTGGGACTAAAAACTGGACCGCTAAGAGTTCCCCGCACCACGTTTCGATTATTATCTACACTGGCTTGCTCAAACCCGGCAGCAGATGATTTCACATTAAAATTGGCACTAATTTCATTGCCTCCTTCTTTCGTGGTGATATTTATGATTCCACTCATCGAGTTTCCATATTCCGCACTGTAAGTACCGCTGATGACCTGCATTTCAGAAATCGCATCCCTGGTAATCACTTCCGAAGGTCGATAGGAAAAATCAGATGTCAGGGGATTTATCAACGGGACACCATCGACAAAATAGGTAACCTCGCCTGAACGACCTCCCCTAAAGTGTAGTCCTCCTGAATTAACCACACCAGGCTGAGTTCGTATGACATCCGTAATCGTTGTTGTCGGAAGCTTATCGATATCATCCGAGGTTACGCTGCGCAAGGTAGCGGTAATGTCTTTTTCAACGACTGGCCGCTCAGCAATAACCAGGATTTCCTCCATATCTAATGCGGTCTGAGACATCGTAACGTCCGAATAAGCGATACGATTCACTCGAACAACGACATCCTTCACTAACACTCGCTTGTAACCCAGGGCGTCGATCCGTAGATCATACGTACCTGGAGGAACCTGAAGGATGATAAAATTACCGTTTAAATCGGTAGCAGCGCCCAGCGAGGTCCCTTCGATCATTACATTGACTCCGACTAATGCCTCCCTGGTTTCCATATCGGTGATCGTGCCGGTTATTTTACCATAATTATCCGCAAATGTTACGATCGGTAATGAAATGAGGATCATGAATGTGAAAAGAGTAATTTTTTTTAACATCAATCCCTCCAAAAATTAGTACAATTCTAAAATAAATCCATTAATATGGTCCCCAGTGTATTAACACAGCAGGGATCAACAATAGAAGGCCAGTGATGAACAATAGAATTTCTATCGTTAAAAGCCATTTCGCCCACAGGTTCCAGGGAATTTTTGCAATCCCTAAGACTCCCATAGTGACGCCCGAAGTCGGAATAATCATATTGGTGAACCCATCTCCCATCTGGAAGGCAAGTACAACAGTCTGTCTCGTAACTCCGATGAGGTCAGAAAGCGGTGCCATAATCGGCATGGTTAGTGCAGCCTGCCCACTTCCGGACGGAACGAAAAAGTTAACAAGCGTTTGTAGTATAAACATCGACTGGGCAGCGAGAACCGGATGAAAATTTGAAATCAAACTCGATAGCTGGTACATGATTGTATCGATGACCATACCATCTTCAGCGATAATAAGTATCGTCCTCGCGAAACCCACGACCAACGCCGCACCTATCAGGTCTTTCGCACCATCGACAAATTTAGTGGCAATGTCATTGATCGAAAGTTTGCCTACCAATCCACTTACTAATCCCAAGCCCAGAAATAAAGCGGCGATTTCCTGGATGAACCAACTGTATTTCATGACTCCAAAAATCATGACAATGATCACTATGATCATAGAAATCATGACAATTTTTTTCCTGGTATCCAACCTCATACTGTTTATTGATGTGTCAGCGAAAGATCTATCCCGTCCTTCATCAATCTCATATACAGGGCTCAGCTTTGGAGTTTCTTTGATTCGCCGTGCATAACGCATGACTAGAAGTATTCCAATGCAGGTCACAATAAGCCAGACAAATAATCTGTAGATCAATCCCGAAAACAACGGTAATTCGGCAATCCCCTGAGCAATACCGACAGTGAAAGGATTTAACATAGCACCTGCAAATCCTAAACCTGCTCCTAAAAAAGGAATCGACACTCCGACGAGACTATCGTATCCAAGAGCCAACGACAACGGAATAAAAATAAGAACAAACGGGATTACTTCCTCACTCATCCCGAAAACAGCGCCGAAAATTGAGAACATACACATGCCGGCCGGTATCACTATTCGCTCTCTGTGATGTAAAATATGGCTTAGCTTCTGTATCGAAGCAGTGATTGCTCCCGTATGTTGAATAATCGCAAAGACACCACCGATGATTAAAATGAACCCGATAATCTGCGCCGTCTCTTGAATACCTCTGATAGGCGATTTCAATATGGCGAAGATACCCTGGGGCTGATTTCGAACATACTGGAACGAGTCGCTAATCACCACCTCGCGCATATCATCTGTCACAGAACGTTCGTATTTACCCCCGGGTATAATCCATGTCAACACGGCAGTGAAAAGCATGATAATAAAAATTAGCGCCAGTGTGTGTGGTAATTTAATTTTTTGCATATGTAAGGAGGTCGGTTTACTTTAATTATTTTTATATAACGACTTAAAAATCGCCAGGATTACAACACAAAGCTGAAGGAAATTGTATAAAAGCGATTATTAAAGCGACATATTTCCCTTGCGGTAAATTTATTTGCCATGATATTTTTCGACAAATTTACCTCGTTTTAAATCGAATGAATGACCTGCGCTCAGAACACTGAGTCTCAAATCAGCAATCGCTAAATTGTGGAGTTCTCCAGTTTTTGGTTGTTTACTGTGTCTCGGATCATAAACAATTACGGAACCTTCTCCATAAACGTCGAAAGTGTCATCCGGATGATAGAAAATTGCCGTTGCTTCATCGACACCGATCCCGGGGAGACCATGTTCAATCACCAGACTTAGCAAACGATTATTGCGCCGCAGTCTCACAAAATGTTGATCGATAATACAATGGTGTAAGAATCCAAATCCGTCGGCTGTGACAATGTTATCTTTCTTGAGGATGTTAAAATCTCCATCTCCGGTAATCATGATCGAAGACATCACGGCTGCACCTGCACTGGTACCGCCAATTATCCCATTTCCCCGAGCGTACTTCTGCAAAATTTCAGCACTAGTTTTGGTGTTTCCTAATTTGTCCATCAATCGTGATTGGACACCTCCGGTAAAAAAGATGCCACGGGCTTCCTTTATTTTCGATACCACGCTATCAGAATTCGCCTCTGTTGAATCTGCGATATGCAGATAGCTGACATTATTGGCGCCAACTTCCTTGAACAAATTTACAGTTTCAGGACCGACTTCATCAGGGATTCCGCTAGCCGATGTTATGATCAGTATGCTTTCACCATGACAGTAATCGATAAATTGTTCGATTGCAGCTATCGGTTTACTTCCACCTCCAATTATCAATAGATGCCCGCGACCCGACTGTTGGGGTGAACAATGTAGCAGATTGAAAAGCAATGGGATAAAGATAAACATCTTTCTAAACATAACTTACCGTACCTCTAACAAGGACAAGACAAAATTTGCAGTCAGCAATAAATCACTGATTTGCATCGTTTCATCACAGGAATGTGGATTCATCGTACCGATGCCTACGTTCACAGC
The DNA here is from genome assembly GCA_016926625.1 of Candidatus Zhuqueibacterota bacterium. Lineage (GTDB taxonomy): Bacteria > Zhuqueibacterota > Zhuqueibacteria > Thermofontimicrobiales > Thiofontviventaceae > Thiofontadaptatus. The sequence continues at coordinate 1,972 of JAFGOE010000069.1, read as the reverse complement.
GTTTATGCCTTTTCGATTTATAATATTCGCATCGCTTCCGCCGTAATATTTTAACGGACACAATTCAATGTTTAAATTTTTAAAAGCATTCCTTACTTTGCGAATGATATCCAAATCATCTTCAAGCGTAAATCCATGAAAGCCAGTCTTGTAATTGAATTCTATATTTCCACCATACTGTTTCGAAATTTCAGCAGCGTTATGCTTAAAACTGGCGATGAGTTTCTGAATGGTTTCTTCTCGGAACGACCGAATTTCTCCAGTCATGGACACGGCATCAGGAACTACATTGACCGCGGTTCCTCCATGGATTGTACCGATGTTGAAAACTGTATCATCATCAACGCGACCTAAAGGAAGCATGTTGTGGATGATATTGACTGCCATCATGATCGCATTGACACCATTTTCTGGAGACACTGCAGAATGTGACTTCTTACCGAAGACATCGATGTTGAAATCGATCGCCGTAGGCGTGTATTGAACAAACGAACCAAAAGGTCTGGAACAATCCAGTATGATCGCTTCTTTCGAAGATAACTTTCCTATGTCTAATTCGATGCTCCCAAACATACCTAACTCCTCTGCTACAGAGAAAACGATCTCTATATCTCGATGCTCATCATTGTGATGACTTAACCTCTCAAGTACATAAAGAATAATGGCTACACCAGCTCTATCGTCTGCACCGAGTATCGTATTACCACTGGATCTGATGACACCATCTTCGACCACAGGAACTAAATCTGCGGTAGAGCTCACGGTATCCAGGTGTGCCATTAAAAGAAGCGGATTACTATTATCAACGCCCTTCTTAGAAGCAATGATATTACCAGCATTACCCGATATTCGTGCAGCAGCGGCATCTTCGAAACACGGGATTTTTAATTTGTGGAGAAAAGAAATGACATAATCAGCTACTTTTCTTTCATGTAGCGAGACTCCATCAATGCACACAAGATCTAAAAAAATATCTGTAATTCGTTTTCTATCTGATTCCATCCTAATTTTTCTTTTATTTGATAAAATATTTTTCGAGGTTTATATTCTCTTCGATGATTTTAAGTGCTCGCAATGTACGTTCCCGGTCTCTTAAATTTAACTCAGTTACGATCGCGTTTATAATTACCGTGATTGCTCCTAATGAATTCGAGAACATAATATTATCTGTTTTTATTTGTATACAATACGTGGCGAACTCTCGAATAGGAGCCGTCTTTTTATCGGTAAACGCAATCAATTTTAAACCTCGCTGCTGTGCATATGATGCTGCATCTACGGTTTCTCGCGAGTACGGTGAAAAACTAAATGCGATGAGTAAATCATTCGCTTCCAGATAAGCAATCTGCTCCTGATACCTGAGGAAATCTGATGAAAACTGTTGTGCATCGTATCCATATAGCTTTAAAAGATATGTTAATAAACGTGACAATTGGTAAGAGAGCTCTTGCCCCATACAGTAAATGCGTCTCGCTTCGATTATCGAATCAATAACATGGATAAAAGTGGTTTGACTAACAGATCCTACTGTTTCATTGATGTTATTAATAACATTTCGAGTCACTAATTTCAATATATCCGGCGTTTTCTCCTTCTCAGTCATCGCATATTGAAATCGTTCTGTAGGGGTTATGTGGTTCTTTAACATGACCGAAACAGCATCTTTTAGCTCCTTGAATCCTTTATATCCTATCATTTTAGCGAAACGTACGATAGATGCCTGACTAACATCTGCACTTGCAGCAATATCTTTGATAGGAAGTAACGCAACGAGATGGAGATGTTCCAGCAGAAAGTCAGCCACTTTCTTCTGGTTATTGGATAGTTGAGGGATTACATCCAGAATCTTGTTTTCAATATCTTTTTTTGATTCCATAATGAAATTTATATTTCATATTTATATTTAATGAAACATTTATTTCATTATAAATTAAATTATTTTTTTTCAATTGTCAAGTATTTTTTTATTATT
>JAFGOE010000068.1 GCA_016926625.1 Candidatus Zhuqueibacterota bacterium | reverse complement strand
CCAATTAAAGCGGTACGTGAGCTGGGTTTAGAACGTCGTGAGACAGTTCGGTCCCTATCTGTTGCGGGCGTAGGATATTTGAGGGGAGCTGATTGTAGTACGAGAGGACCCAATTGGACGAACCTCTAGTGTACCAGTTGTCGCACCAGCGGCATGGCTGGGTAGCTATGTTCGGAAGGGATAAGCGCTGAAAGCATCTAAGTGCGAAGCCCACCCCAAGATGAGATATCCCCCCGCCTTAGGCGGGCTAAAGACTCCTTGGAGATTACAAGGCGATAGGCCACAGGTGTAAGCATAGTAATATGTTCAGCCGAGTGGTACTAATAAGTCGTGCGTCTTACCATGCCTCAACGGCAGCAGATGGTTAATGGCTTTATTACTTTTTATATTACCCGGTCTCAAGAATTTTAAATTTCGGTGACCATAGCATAGGGGTCACACCTCTTCCCATTTCGAACAGAGAAGTTAAGCCCTATTGCGCCGATGGTACTGCCCTGGAGACGAGGTGGGAGAGTAGGTCGTCGCCGAATTAATTTTATATAAACCTCATGGTCTACCATGAGGTTTTTTTTTATCCCCGGCTGCACCTTGTTGCATGCATTTTATTCGTTGCCATTGTCGACCTTTTTGTGTACATTAATACCATAGGTTTTATAATCTCAAAAAATCAACGAACTCATCGTAAATCCTGATCATCATGTCCCAGACCCATAACACAGTAGCTCCTAAATACCTGTCGTTCAAATCATGGGCGTTGCTATGCGTGGCCATTTTAACCGCTATCCCCATCCTGATGATACTGACATCCTTTATCCCTTATCAGCCTGCAGCATTGAAACGGGAAAATTTTCAGTCGGTTCGCATCTACGATCGCAACCACATCCTGCTGCGCGAAATTTTGTCCGATGAACAACATACAGCTCGCTGGATCCCGATCAAAGACCTCGATCCCAGTACGATCAACGCATTCATCAGCGCCGAAGATAAACGGTTCTTCAAACATCCCGGGTTCGATCCCCTCGCTCTGTCACGCTCCGTTAAGAATGCCATCGTCCGTCGCTCCATATCGTCCGGTGCTTCCACCATCACGCAGCAGCTAATTCGTATCATCCATCATTACCCCAGAAATTTCGCGACTAAATTGTATGAAATCTGGCTGGCCGTGCGACTGGAACAGGCCATGTCCAAATCAGACATCCTCGAACATTATCTCAATCGCGCACCGTTGGGAAATTTGTGTTTCGGAATCGGAGCAGCGTCATATACCTATTTTAAAAGATCACCCACTGAACTGACGACCGCTGAGGCAGCGTTCATCGCCGCGATATTGAAATCACCCTCACTCTACAATCCCTACCGCCACTATGAAAAGACGCTCTCACGACAGAAATATATTCTGCATCGTATGTATGAAAACGGTTATCTCAATGACGACCAATATTCTCGATTTCTTAATCAAACCGTAACGATCGAACAGCCAGACGTCGCCTTCAGGGCGCCCCATTTCTGCGATCGCGTCGTCTCTAACTACTTAGCGCAATCGAACGATGTTATCGAGATTACCACGACGCTCGATTACAATCTGCAAAAAAATATCGAATATTTCGTACGCGGACGAATCAAAGACCTGCTCTCCTCAAACGCCCGCCAATCGGCGCTGCTCATCCTCGATAACGCCAGCAGTGAAATTATCACCTGGATCGGATCAGTCGACTATTTCGATGAAAACGAGGCGGGCCAGGTCGATGGCGTCATCTCCCGCAGACAACCTGGCTCCACGCTCAAGCCTTTCACCTACGGCCTCGCCTTGCAGGCAGGGATGACACCTGCTACCATCATCCCGGATATACAAACCTACTCCAACGAAATAAGCGGCTATTTTACTCCGGACAATTACGATAACCGGTTTCACGGTCCGGTTACCATCCGCCGTGCCCTGGCATGTTCCTATAACGTACCACCGGTGCGCGTTTTGGAGTCCATCGGCGAAGCCAATCTGCTCGAATTATTGCATCGAGCCGGATTTCATTCACTCGATAAACCCCCTCGCTACTACGGGAAAGGGCTGACTCTCGGAAACGGTGAAGTGAGGCTTCTCGAGTTAGTTCGTGCCTACGCTGCCTTCACCCGTGGCGGCACAGTACTCTCCGAAAAGTTCATCATCAGCCAACGTCATGCAGATGGGAGTGAACCATGGGAAATTGCCGCAGATGACACCATCGGTACCCTGTTCGACAAACAGATCTGTGCTCTGCTTCTCGATATACTCTCCGATAATAACGCACGAATCCCTGCCTTCGGACGTTACAATCCTCTGCATTTCCCTTTTCAATGCGCTGCGAAGACGGGTACATCCAAAGACTATCGCGATAATTGGGTCGTCGGATGTACCCCCGAGGTGACCGTCGGGGTATGGGTCGGAAATTTCAACGGAGAACCGATGCGTCAGGTTTCCGGTATCTCCGGTGCTGGCCCCATATTTAATGATGTGATGTTCTTCCTCGATAAATATTACCATTTTTCATCGTTCACCATCGATGCGACTCTGGATACCGCATCCATCTGTCCCCTGTCAGGAAGATTGGTGAGTCATGACTGTCCCGCCTCCTATAAGGAACTGTTCGTTCCCGGGACCGCTCCCCGCGACACATGTACCTGGCACAAAATGGTGACGGTCGATGATCGAACGGTGTTCCAAGATAGCAGTACATATCAACCTTACCCGGACTTACATCGAGGGAAACGACAGTTGTTTCTCGATTTGCCATCGATCTATTATCCATGGATGATAGAAAATAACATCCCCTTTATTCCGGCGCAATCGCAGACCGGGAAAGAGACGAGCGCACGCTCCTTACATGCGTTCACCTTAAAAATCTTAGCCCCGCTGCCTGACGAAATCTATAAGATCGATTCGATTTTGAGGCGCAATTACCAGCAGATATCGCTTAAAGCGGATATACCATCGTCTGTCCAGCAGGTAGAATGGTTCGTCGACGATAAACTCTATGCTACCTTAAATCACCCATTTATCGCGCGCTGGCCATTGCAGGAGGGGGTGCACGAATTCTATGTGCGTGCCGGAGATCTAATGTCGGATCGGGTATCGATCACGGTACTGCCACCCGACTGATCACGCAGTGGATTGCTTTTGTAGAAGATATGAGGTGCGACTTGCGCTTTACCACCCCATCGAGAGGCGTTTGAGGATTCGAGGATTAGCGACTCGCAGCGGGATATTGGCTGATTATATGATAGATCGCTATCCCGTATGCTACGGAGACGTTGAGCGATTGTTTGTAACCGGCCATCGGTATCTCGATGGCCATATCGGCCAGAGACACGGCTTCATCCGCTACCCCGGTAATCTCATGTCCAACGACCAGGCAGAGCGGGAATTGATACCCGGCCTCCAGATAATGAACCCCACTGTCCGTATGCTCCAGCACAACGATTCGGTATCCCTCGCGCTTGAGTTGCCGGATCACGCTTGCTGAATCGGGTGCATGGCTCCATGGGACACTGTTTTCTGCACCCAGGGCGGCCTTATGAATTTCGGCGCGCGGCGGCCTGCCGGTAATGCCGCAAAGATATAACATCTCCACGCCCGCAGCATCCGATGTCCTGAAAATCGACCCGACGTTGTACAAACTCCTCACGTTATCAAGAACAACACGTATTCGTTTACGCGGGATCTCCTGTATCTCGTCGATCGTTTTGGAAGCATGAATGATATCGAGATGCGAAATTTTATTCATCGTTTAGACTCAGATAATCGATTCTTCGCTAGCCTCTGTCGACCTTACGGATTGCTCACATCCATCAGAAAATTGGAACGTACTTAAAAGAGGCCGATCTGACCCGCGCCGGCATTCGCGGCGATCTCACTTAATTCGCCATAATGTTCCAGCATCGTGGGTGGTACCTCTATCCTGTGTTTCGTCATGATAAACATCGCCTGCAGGGCGTTTGCTATGGCCTGTCCTTTGTAGTGATTGTTAAAAATCATAAACGTTTTCGAGACCATCCTGGTCAATTCACCTATCCTCTGGGCGAGTTCGTTCATCTCCTCCCGGTTATAGGTGTAGTCGTATCGAAATGAAGCGTCCGCATTCTCATTGAACCAGTTCTGATAATTCCGTCCATGCAAGCGCAGATATCCGATTTGGCCGGTGGAAACAGCGGATAGTTTAATCGAATCGCCGATCACAGGCTGATCAATGTTGACGAATCCCGCCTTCTCCTCGCGAAGAAACGTGTAAAACGCGTCCGTATCCCATGATCCGTGTCGTATTTCAACGACCGGATGATAATCCCGGAACATCTCCAGGATGCTGTGCAGCTTGTTTTTATTCTCGTCTGTGTTTTTAAATGACCAGGGCAATTGGATGAGCGTGGCTCCCAATCTGCCTGAATCGTTGATTACATCGAGTCCTGATTTCACGAGCCGTTCATCCGAGTCCGTAATCCGGCTTTCTGTATCGTGAGTGAATTTTTGCCATAATTTGTAGGTAAATAGAAAGTCAGGATTATCATGGACCAGGCTGATCCATTTCGTCGTGGTTCCCGCGTTCGGGGGACGGTAAAACGAGCTGTTGATCTCCACCGTAGTAAAGTAATCGCTGATGTATCTAAGATGATGGAAATTTTTTCCTTTTTTTGCAGGATAAACGATACCTTCCCAGTCCTTATACGACCATCCGGCAGGCCCTATGTATAAGCCCAATGTTTTCATCGTTAAGACACCCTCTGCAACCGCTTTGTATGATTTTTCTGTTATGTATATGGTACAATATTTAATCATAAATAGCAATAAAAATATAGGGTTTTCTCTTTCAATTATGACATTCGATTATGAAATGTAAATTTCATATTTGAATTCGCCCATGTATTACATCATAGACAGCCCCGGTGTTCTCCATGCATCATGCTCGATCATTAGCTCTGCATCAACCATTTTACCGCATTGTCTTCCAGAGAAACACGACTGCAGCGTTGTCCCCTCCCGGCATAATAATTGCCTTTTCTGTCGTGAGAATAATGACCAAACATATTGGAGTGGGGATGAAATTAGTTAAGTTTACACTCGTTTCTATCATAGCCGTGTCGATCCATTCCGCAGGCGTTGCCGGGGTTATAAAGAGTGGTTCAAAATGGACTGTTTCAGCGAGCGAGTTTAATATCGTATTCGACGAAGCCACGCTCGATGTCGATATGTCCAAATCAGGCGGTGTGATTTGGTATATGGACAGGAACTCACGAAGCTCTGAGATACAGATCGCTGGGGTTTATCAAAGTTTGTCGAACGCCAGGACAAAGCTGTTTCAAGAATACCTCAACGGAGAAATGATCGGGATCAAGGCCCTGTTGTCGAATTTTACCAGTTCGCCTGAGGTTGAACTGGCATTGTACGTCTATGTCGATCAGTCGAGAGAAGAGGTGAATATCGTCATCGAACCGACTAAGGATCCGTACATGAAAATTGGTGAGAGCCGTTATCCGCGAGCGTTTCGAATCGAAAATTCTTACACCAGCGCCTTCGTTAATCCGAGCGGCAGTCAGGCCTACGGTTCTCTGGAGTTCCTGGGGAGCGGCAGAAGTTTTATCGATAAGGATGCTTATGCTCATAACGAGTTGTACATGGCGTTTTGGGGATTGCTGAAGAACTATGCAAAGGGTGGAACTGGTGACGGACTGGTCAGCATGGTCGGTACCCCTTACGATTTTTCGCTAAACGCTTATTCGAGTGATGGTTATACGAATGTTTACGGAAAGTGGAAGAAATCGATCGGAAGGATGAGATACGAACGCAGGATGGTTTACGATATCGTTAACAGAACCGCCGATTACGTGTCGCTCAGTCACCGTTACCGTCAATTTTTAATCGACGAAGGTCGCTTGAAGACGTTAACGGAAAAGGCCTGGATCAATCCAAATGTCAATCGACTGAAGGGCGTGGTACAATTCAACAGGTATTTGACTCAATGTATGGAAGATCAACCGCGGTGGTTTCGCTATACCTTCGATGAAGTGACGAGTCACAGCAATGAGTTTATGAATTATTTTACCACATCGACCCCGCTGTTGATCCATGTGAGAGAGTGGCATGAAGGGGAGTTAGCCGATGGCGGTTCAGCATATGATCTGAATTACAACGGGCCTAATGTTCAGGCCGGCAGCTGGGCAGGGCTGAAACGTCTGGCGGATTGGGCTGACCGTACCAATAATTTCCTCTATCTTTACGATACGTATAACGACATTTCGATGACGCCGGTAAATCCGCTCTATAACACTAACCTGACGATTAAGACCGAAGGCGGTTGGATATGGTCTCATAGTTGGTGGTGCAATCACGGTAATTACGCGACGATCTGTCCCGTAAAGCGATTGGCGTTGTTTAAGCATAATCTTGAGGTAATGAAGAGCCATGGTATAAATATCAAGGCGATTTATCTGGACATTACGGTCATCATGGAACCGAAAGAGTGTTACAGTACGGAACATGATCATGGTGTCTATGGCGATCCGGTCACCGGACATCTGAGTCGCGAAGGCTATGCCCTGGCGATTAAAGACTTCTACGAATGGGCTGCACAGAGCGGAATCATCATTTTCTCCGAAGCTCCGGTTGAATGGGCATGGTCATTTGTGATCGGAAGTTTTTTCATGATACCCGGCCACAATTTTCTTTACAACGGTCAGTATGTGCCGTTGATCCATCTCGTGGGTCACGATGCGATCATGGGAGGTGACTATGTGGATACCTATCACACCGGATCCGATCCGAAGTTATTCATGCATCACCTGTTGCATGGTTTAATTCCCATCGCCCGAGAGAATATGAAGTCCGATGCGATCTGGTCGGAGAAGATTAGTCAGCTTCATAAAAATGTTGGGTTCGAACAGATGATCGACCATGAGTACGTCAATGGCCAAAATCATATCCAAAGAACAGTCTTCGGCGATGGTACAACGGTTCAAGTCAATTACTTGACCGGAGAATATACGATCGATGGAACGACCATTAAGCCACCTGATACGTCGCCACCGCAGGCACCGAGGAATGTCATCCTTATAACGACGGGGCCATAATAATACTACCGTCTAAAATTTTTCATCATATTTCGTCCATAACAGATCGCCCAGTTCCCAGCATTTCGAAACGGTCGTATCACCCCATCGTATTGAATAATCGGTAAGATAGCGGATCGCTTTCTTTTTATCGCGCTGATAAAGTTTCATTGCTTCCTCTTCTACTTGTGGCTGTTCATCGAGCATTTGTTGTTGCATGGGATTCCAGACAGCGTCGAGGTCTTTACGCATATCGCCCCAGCGCTGAGCCGCGAGCGTTCCGGTTCGATTAAACGCCCACCATGCGGAGTCTCTGGTAAAACCGATCTTGCGTGCCGGTGTCTTAAAAGACGTGGGTACGTCATTGATACCGCAATAGAGCGGTGTATAGATTGATGAAGCGACATTGTCGAACGCCAACCAGACGACACCGCCAATTTCGTCAGGCAGCCAGTCGCGGGACTGTGTGATGGTCGCATAAATGGTGTACCACCGAGCTATCGGTCGTTCTCCTCGCCAGCCCCACCCGCCATTGATTTTAAACAGGGGATTCATATCGTACGGCATAAACGGATTCGCGAGCGGTGAAATTTCGGTGACTCCCTTCTCATTGACCCAGGTGATATCTTTGATCATATTGTAATCGGTCCCCTCGAAATAATCCTTGAAAATAGTGATCAGTTTGGCGAGAGTCACCAGAGTGTCCGGCTTGATTGAGAACGGATAGTTCTCTGCATTCGGGTGCAATTTAAGCGAGGGGGCAAGCAGATCAAATACTCGCCATTCACGTCTTCGCGATGCGAACGATCCTCTGCTCTCCGGCGAATAAGCGTAGCAGAATTCGAACGGGCCTTCTTCCGGATTCCACCAGCCGCTATCCTGGGCCACACTAAAGATATTTTCCGATGCCATAAAAAAATCCGGATCATCGAGATCGATATGACGGAGGCGGCTCCCGTTCGCACTGACCGACACGTGGTCGTCTGGCACCCGTTGCGCAGCCCAGATAGAGCCTCTTTGCCCTTTACCTGAGCCGAGAATTTCCAGATGCCATACTTCATTGGGATCGGCGATCGTGAGACATTCGCCTTCATCGATGTATCCGAACTCACGTGTAAGTTTTCCGGCAAGCTGAATTGCTTCCCGAGCCGTCTTGCATCGTTGTATCATTAAGTGGATGAGTTGTTGACAATCGATCAGGCCGTTGTCTGATCTCAAACATTCCCTCCCGCCAAATGTCGATTCCCCGATTGCCAGTTGATATTGATTCATACAGGGGTAGGCCGTGTTGATATATCCGTACGTGTGAGCGACCTGCGGTATTTCACCGACTGGAACATGTTTATATGCGGGCATGATCTGCGAATCATCCGTGGTACGTTTGACCGTGGTAATCATGCTGCCTTGTTTATGATGAGCGGGAGCGGTTATGTCCAGCCATGTGCGTGTCCGATGACTGTCGCAGGTGTGCGATGTGGATACCCATCCTTCGGCCGAGGCTTTCTTGCCCACGGTTATTGAAGTACAACCATCGGGATATCCATCCACCCAGTCGGCAATATTGCGTGTCAACTCATGCCTACTCTGTCCCATGGTCGCATTGCTATGGATCAACAAGAGAAAAAGGATCGATGTGACAAGAATAAATACTTTCGTGATCAATTTGTAGGGATGATCAGTGAAAATCATGATAACTCCTTCGCAGTCGTGGTTCTGGATTATAAGAATTTAGTCTAATGTCTGCATAAAATTATTTAAAGTCAAGCAAAATATGAAAACCGTATGTCTTATTTTGAGTCATTGTCAGGGGGAGAGTCTTCATAATGATATTGCAGCTGATGGAAAGTGGTATCATGTTTCAGGGCAGTTGGCCATCAGCTGCAATATCCTGTCGAAGCGAAGCGGAACAATATGAGAGGAGAGATGGTAACTCCGTATCACTGATCAAACATCGCGTCTTTTTCTTAAAAAAGTTGGTATCTCATAATCAGAGTCGTCGATCTGCTGACTGGGTATTTCTTCTTCCGTGGTCCTTGACGACCCGTTTTTATCATCGGGTTCACTGAGACGTTGGTAAGTCGGTATATCCAGATAATCGATACTGGTATTGACGATATCGGGAGCGGACCGAATTTTTTTCAATTTCGAAGGTCTTCCGTTTTTATGGAATCCGGTTGCGATGACGGTCACGCGAATCTGATCTTTGAAGTTCTCATCGATGACGGCACCGAATATCATGCTGGCATCATCACCCGCGGCTTCGAGTATAATCGATGCGGCATCGTTCACCTCATGCAGAGAAAGATCGTCTCCGCCAGTCACATTGACCAGCAGGCCCAGAGCACCGGCAATCGAGATGTTTTCGAGCAAGGGACTGGAGATCGCGTTCTGCGCCGCGGTGATCGCTCTGTCTTCTCCTGAGGCGACGGCGGACCCCATTAAGGCATCGCCCATCTCAGACATCACGGTCTTCACGTCAGCGAAGTCGAGATTGATAAGACCAGGGATGCAGATCAGGTCGGATATGCCCTTTGTGGCATGCAGGAGCACGTCATCGGCCAGCTGAAACGCTTTATTTAGTTTCGTATCTTTGGTGACGATCGACAGCAGGCGTTGATTGGGGATCACGATGAGGGTGTCAACGCGCTCCTTCAATTCGATAATGCCCTCCTCGGCACGCTGCATCCGTTTTGGTCCCTCAAAAATAAACGGTTTGGTCACGATACCGACGGTGAGAGCGTTCAGATCTTTAGCGATCTCGGCCACAATCGGCGCTGCCCCGGTTCCGGTTCCGCCACCCATGCCGGCGGTGACGAAGACCATATCGACATCGCTGAGGGCGTTGAAGACATCCTCTTTGTTTTCCTCGATCGCCTTCAATCCGATCTCCGGCTTTGCCCCGGCCCCTAAACCGCGGGTAAGTTCTTTCCCAATCTGTATTCGAATCGGAGCCTTGCATGTGTTCAATGCCTGTAAATCGGTGTTAATCGCAATAAATTCAACACCCGTTAAGCCTGCGCTTATCATTCGATTGACAGCATTACCACCGGCGCCACCCACGCCGACCACCTTAATACGTGCAGTCGGATTTACACTTTCATCAAAATTAAACGTTAGACTCATATGTTCCTCCTCTCATATCACGTGAGAGTCTCTATGGTTATCATCAATCCTTCAATTATTTACTCGTTTTCACGAAAACCATCGTTTCATGCGATTCAAAATTAATTCAAAAGGACCTGGATCGTCGGAATTCAATATTCCTTCCAATTCGTAGCGGTTGCGATTCGCGTAAATGACCAATCCGATTCCTGTCGCATAGATCGGATTTTTCACCAGGTCGATCAGGCCGGTGAATCCCTGAGGAATCCCCAACTTGACAGGCATATCGAATATTTCCTCTGCCAGTTCGATCGTCCCCCGAAGCAAGGAAGCTCCACCGGTGAGTACGACGCCCGTTGTCATCAGATTTGAATATTCGGACTTCTTGATCTCAGTGAGCGTGAGTCTTAAGATCTCTTCCATTCGCGGCTGCACGATATCGGTCAGTAATTCTATCGCCACCCGTCGTGGTGGACGGCCGCCGATGCCGGCAATTTCGATGGTGTCATCTTTATTATCCATCAGGCTGTAATGGGCAACTCCGTGCTGAATTTTAATCATCTCCGCCTGTTCAATTGGCGTGCGTAAGCAATGGGCAATATCATTTGTCACATTGTCACCACCTAAAGCGACCACGCAGGTCTTCCGAATGCACCCTTCAAAAAACATGGCGATATCGGTCGTACCTCCACCCATATCGACCACAACGACACCGAGCTCCTTCTCGTCTTCGCTCAATACGGAGTAGCTGGAGGCGAGCGGTTCTAAAACCAGGTCCTTAACCTGAACCCCGGCCCGGGCTACGCTTCGGTATATGTTTTGAGCCGATGTGATCGCTCCGGTCACGATGTGAACCTCGGTTTCGAGTCGGACTCCGGACATTCCGAGCGGATCCCTGATCCCTTTCTGTTCATCAACTGTAAATTCCTGGGGTATGACATGAATAATCTCTCTGTCGATTGGAATGACCACGGCTTTTGCAGCATCGATCGCACGTCTTATATCATCTTCAGTAATCTCATTATCGTCTCCGGCTACAGCGACAACACCTCGTCCGTTGTAACTGCGGATATGATCTCCTGCGATCCCAACATAGACTTGATTAATGTTTACACCGGCCATCTTCTCCGCTTTCAGTACGGCAGCTTCAATCGATTCAACCGTTTTCTCTAAATTAACTACCACACCTTTTCGCAGACCATGAGACGGTACCGTACCAACGCCTACGATTTTAGGCATGGTTCCGTCCTCAATTTCAGCAATAATGGCACTTATCTTGGTCGTTCCAATGTCAAGACCGGTTATGTATTCATTACTTGCCATTGGATTTCTCCTTCATGAAATCTTGATTAACTAACGATGCGATCAGCATGCAAGTTTATTGTGTTATTATTTGTCCTGCAAATCGCGCATCTATCGCTTTGATCCTGTTTAACTCATCACTGTTTCTCATATGAGCGTAAAATATATATAAATTGTAAATCTTATCCATATAATCATCGAATCCGAGTATGATCGGCAACGGTCTGTCTCCGAAGAATAGAATTACTCCACTATCGTAATTAAAATTGATCTCTGAAATCGAATGATATAACTGTAAATCTAAAGTTCTTATTATGTTAAGGATATAAACCATGTCCCACATATCATCAGACACTATCTTCTGCCCGAGCGAATCGTAAATAAAATGAGAACCTGTAATCATCGGGAGATCGTAAATAGCACGAAAATTATCCGTATCGACGATGAGGCCATCGCTTGTCACCGTATTTAGTCTTGACCCCGCCGAAACCGCAATCAAGTCCTTTTCGGTGACCTTGATTTTTATCGCCGAGGGTCTATAACGCGTGATCTTGACGCTTTTGATCAGTTCGTTACTCAGCAGACGTTCTCTGACCGCGTCGACATCGATATCGAATATCTCTTTAGAAAAATCCAGATCCGCCAGATCAATGATCTCTTCGCTTGTCAATAATCGATTGCCCACCACGTTGACTCGATTGAGGACGAACAGATCATTGGCTCTCAACCAGATGATGGCGATGATAAAAAATCCGGCCAAAACGATTGTATAGAAAGCTATTTTAGCTACTTTTAGCATATTTAATCAGTTCTAATGCTTTATCGATAATGTTTTTTGCCGCATCGGGACGTGCTAATTTTCCCATCTGCTGTCCCAGGAGACGGCGACGACCATCATCGTTCATTAAGTTAATCATTGTATTGACGAAATTGACATCGGTCAATTCATTGTCAAGCACCATTTCCGCTGCACCTTTGGCGACCAATGCCCGCGCATTGGTTTCCTGATGCCCGGCCGCAGCATACGGGTAAGGAATCAGCAAGGCAGCGAGTTCACACTGTTGCAGTTCGGCCAATGTGGTCGCGCCGGCTCGGGAGACCACCAGATCAGTAAGTGCGTAGGCCGATTCCATGTTGCTGATATACGGTTTTACTCTGATTCGATGCCTGAATTCATCACACGATTCAGAAATAGGTGCATAGTCGTTTTCACCCGTAGCCCATAAGATCTGCCATTTTGTAAGGTTCATCAGATCGGGCACGAGGTTGAGCATTGCCATGTTGATACTGTGCGCGCCCTGACTGCCTCCGAAAATGAGCAACGTCTTTACTTCAGGCAGCAAATCAAAATCGGCGGCCGCTGTCTTACGGTCGACCCTGTTCAGTGAACTTCGGATCGGATTTCCGCTTAGATGAACCTTTGTCTTATCTTTGATGTATTTCACCGACTCATCGAAACTCAGATGGACTTGATCGACGTAACGTGATAGGAAGCGAGTCGATACTCCCGGGTAACTGTTCTGTTCCTGAATGATCGTCGCGTATCCGGACAGGGCGGCACTGAATAGCATCGGCCAGCTTACATATCCGCCGGTACCGATGACCAGATGAGGTTTAAATCGGCCCAGAATACGTCTACATTTGAACAAACTTTTCACGATCAGGAACGGTATCTTTAAATTTGTCAAGGTCATGGTGCGTCGAATACCCTGAATCTCGATAAACTCGATCTTATAGCCGGATGCGGGTACGACTTTCGATTCAAGACCGTGCTCGGTTCCGATGAACAGAAATTCGGCATTCCGGAAGCGTGTTTCCACCTCCTTCGCCAGGGCTAAAGCAGGATACAGGTGTCCCCCTGTCCCTCCGCCGGCAAAGATGACCCTGATGTTATCGTCCAATTTACCTCCTGGCCTTTTTTGTTCGCTTCTGCTTTGCGCGTGAAGGAATCGTTTCGGAATTCGAACGGTACGTTCTCCTTCCGTCATCTCTACCCATGGCAAGAGACGGTTTGCATTGTGAAGAGATGTTCAACAGTATACCGACCCCGATGAAATTCATGATCAGTGAACTTCCTCCGTAACTCAAGAATGGACACGAGATACCGGTTACTGGCAACAAATTCACCGCAATCCCGATACTGACAAACCCGTAGATGACCAGGCTCATCGTAATACCGAATGCCAACAACTTCCCGCCATCATCTCTCGCATGCATCACGATCCACATGCCTCGCCATAATATGATCAGAAACAGCAACAAAATAAGCATAGCGCCGATGAATCCTGTCTCCTCGGCGATGATCGAATAGATGAAATCTGTAAACGGCTGTGGCAAGAAATGTAATTTCTGTTTACTGTTCCCGAGGCCCAGTCCCCATAGACCGCCGTTGCTGAAACTAATGAGCGACTGCATCACTTGCCACGACGGATCTTTTGCGCCGCTTATGGTCTCGAAAAAAGAGATCAAACGGGCGCGTTGATAGTCGAACTGTGACAAAATGAACGCAATAATGCCGATGGCGATGGCACTGAGCGATATCAGATGAAAATATTTTATTCCACTGATGAACAACATGGACAGAGCGATGATCAGTATAATTATGGACGTGCCCAGATCGGGTTCCATCAGAATCAGCATCAATATGAAACCGACGATCGTAAGGACAGGTAGCAATCCGTTGTTCGGATCCTCAATTTTTTTGCCTTTTTTTATCAGAAACCAGGACAGAAAGATAATCAATCCGTATTTTGCTGCCTCAGACGGCTGAAATACGAAATTCATGAATTCGAAAGAACGTCGACTCCCATGCACCTTCAGTCCGGCGATTAGAACGTAGCCCAGGAGAAAGATGCATAAGAGCAGTATTAACCAGGCATTCTTCTGCAGAAAATGGTAATCGATATAGAAAAACAGGACCATGAGCAACAGGCCGATGGCTACGCGCAGCAGCTGCTTCTTCAGGAAATAATTACTGTCGCCATGCTGATCCAGGGCCTTGAAATTGCTGGCGCTGTAGATCATCGACGTGCCGATGGTCACCATCAACAGCACGGTAATCAGCAGCAGATAATCAAATTTAGCATGATGATGTATTTGAAATTTCATGGTCACCTGATCTTGAATGTCGTTAAACTTAACAGAGCTAACAAAATACCAATGATCCAGAAACGAATCACGACTTTACTTTCCGGAATCCCCTTGAGTTCAAAGTGATGGTGCAACGGGGCCATGAGAAAGATTCTCTTCTTCGTTCGTTTATAATACGCGACCTGTATGATCACCGACAGGCTCTCGGCCACGAAAATGCCTCCGATAATGATGAGCAGCAACTCTTTACGCAACAAGATGGCCAGTGTCCCGAGCGCCGAACCCAGGGCAAGCGCACCGGTATCGCCCATGAAGATACTACTAGGATGCGAGTTATGCCAAAGGAAACCGAGTGCCGCGCCGATCATCGCTGCGGCGAAGATCGTCAGTTCCCCGCTACCGGGCAGATAGATGATGTTCAAATAGTTACTGAAATCGGCTCTTCCTGTCACATAAGCGATGCCAGCCCAGGCAAGCGCGGAGATACCGACTAATCCAATCGCCAGCCCATCGAGGCCGTCAGTCAAATTTACGGCGTTGGATGTCGCCGCAATGACGAACACGACCATGGGAATGTACAGGATACCGAAATCGATCTCATAATTTTTCAGGAACGGCACCGTGGTTACTGACCTGAAATCGGCGAATGCCGGATTAAAATAGATAAGCGATCCGATGAGCAAGCCCAGACCAATTTGGCCGTAGAGTTTGTATTTGGCGACTAATCCCTTTGGTTTCTTCTTGATATTTTTTAATACATCGTCGATCAATCCGACAATGCCCATCCATACCGTGGCCAGGATGATCAGCAGTGTATAGAAATTATCGAGTTTTGCCAACAGCAGGGTCGGCACCAATATGGCGATCAATATGATCACCCCGCCCATCGTCGGTGTACCAGCCTTGGTGGCGTGTGTCGCCGGGCCATCGCTTCGAATCTCTTCGCCGATCTGTTTTTTCCGCAGATAACGGATCATCATAGGCCCGATGATGAAACTGATCAGCAGTGCGAGAATAGCAGCCGTCGCGCTCCTGAAGGAGATATATCCGAATAAATTGAATCCAAAGAAATAATTTCTTAATGGATATAGCAGATGATAGAGCATATTTATACCCTGTCTTGATTCATATCCGTATTGTCAATTAGTCCCCGTTGTCAGTAATGCACTGGTCACTTCTTCCATCGCCATTCCCCGAGAGCCTTTGATCAAAATGATGTCATCGGGATGGATCAGTTCTTTTAGTTTCTGAATTAACTGCTTTTTATCATCAAAATGCAACGCGTTTTTGATGTGCTTAAGTTTAGCCTCTTCGAATGTAAAACGTGACAGAGGACCGTACGCCAACAGATAATCGATGTTTAAGTCAGCCGCCAGGCGTCCGACCGCACGATGATGCGCTTCGCCCAATTTACCAAGTTCCAACATATCAGCCATGATTGCGAAACGCATGCCTTTGGTTTGAATCTGTGCCAGTGTCTGCAACGCCTTCTCAGCAGAGGCAAGATTCGAGTTATAACAATCGTTCAACAGGGTCAACCCGTGTTTTTGAATGAGCTCCATTCGTTTGGACGTCGAATGAAACGACAGCAGCTCAGAGCGAACCACCGGAAGTTCGATCCCGAATCGGGATGCAACCGCTATCGTGGCCAACGCGTTGTACATATTATGTTCACCCGGCACGGATAGTGAGAATTGAACGTCATTACAAGTAAATTCCGCACAGCCGTTGTGGTTCAACCCGATCAATTCCCCCTTAAAGTCTGCATCGCGATTAAAACCGTAGGTAATCACCTCGCCCTGGCCTGGCGCCGCATCGGCGAGAAACGGGTCATCTGTATTCACAAAGGCAGTTCCGCGGGTCGACTCGATATATCTCCATAGATCGGTTTTCTCTCTGGCGACTCCTTCGAGCGAGCCGAAAAACTCAAGATGCGCGGGACCGATGTTGGTAATGAGTCCATAACCCGGTGCAGATATCTCGGTGAGGCGTTTTATCTCTCCGAAGCGACTCGTGCCAAATTCGATCACGGCGAGGTCATAGGTATCCGCCAGCATCAATAGAGTCAGCGGTACGCCGATGTGATTATTTAAATTGCCGGGATTTTTCAATACCCGGAATTGCTGAGAAAGAACGCTGGCGACCATCTCCTTGGTCGTCGTCTTGCCATTGCTGCCGGTAATGGCAATCAACGGTAGAGAAAATTTATGGCGATAAAAACGACTGATCTCCTGTAAGGCCGTCAATGTATCCGGAACCGAAATTAGATTTCCTCTGGTTTTATTGTTGGAAATCCATCGTTGTGAAACAACGGCCGCTAAAGCGCCCTTCGCCAGGACATCATCCACGAATTGATGGGCGTCGAATCGTTCACCGCGAATCGCGATGAACAGATCGCCGGGAGCTATATTTCTCGAATCGATGCTAACCTTGTTGAATTCGATATCAAGCTCGGCTGAAGAACCAATGAAATTAGCTCTTAGTACGGGTATAGCAAGGATATCAGCTATAGTCAGTTTCATGTCACCAACTCACAAATTCTGCCAGATTCATCGTTGGTTCACAGTCGATAACGCAACGTGCTCCGCGGCGTATTCTCGATCCAGCCTCCGGCTCCTGCCTGACGACTCGTCCGCTTCCCCGCACCAAAACATGCAGATTCGACTGAGCGAAACTCTTTAATGCTTCCCGCACTGTTTTCCCGATCACCTTCGGGACTGTCGTGTACGTGTCATCCTTCGCGTTCAGGCTCTTAGTATTCAGTTGAACGACACTGTTTCTATCGACGAGGCTGCCTGGCGCCGGATGCTGAGAAATTACGATGTCACCGTTATCCATGACATTGAACTCGAGTCCCATATCATCAAGAATTTCGGTGGCGAAATCGATACGCCGGGAAACAAGGTCGGGTAACGTAACCGTGCTTTCATGCGGCTGATTCGCCTCGGCAAGGATGATCTTGCTCTTGAACGACGGTTTAGATTCGATTTGCATTTTCCTGATAATCTTCAGGGCGATTCGTTTGAATGTACTGGCTGCCACGATACCACCGTAATAGTCGCCACGCGGATTGTCAATCATGACCAGAATCAGAATCTCCGGATCATAAGCCGGGAAGAATCCGATGAACGACGAACGAAACTCACGATAAGAATATTCTTTCAACTTCGGGTCATAACGCCAGGCGGTCCCTGTTTTTCCTGCGACATCAATTCCGGCTATCTGTGCGCGTGTGCCGGTACCGTCGTCCACGACTTCCTTCAGCATGTCCACCAGCATCTGCGATGTTTCCGTGGACATCACCCGGCGTATCACCACGGGTTCGCTGCGGCGAATGATCGGGTGAGTCGACTCGTAATCCGCCAGTAGGATCTGCGGCTTCAGCAGGTTACCGCCGTTTGCGATGGCTCCGTATGCCATGGCCATCTGCAGTGCGGTGACCGATACCTCGTATCCGGTCGACATGGCTATCGGAGTATGGCGGCTCCAGTCGAGCGTGCTTTTTAAGGTACCGGGTATCTCTCCGATCAACTCGATGCCGGTCTTCACGCCGAATCCGAAATCACGTGCGTATTGATAAATAATGTCCTGTTTTACTTCGAGTGATAGCTTCGACATGCCGATGTTACTCGAATTGGCGATTATTTTATCGATCGAAAGCCAACCGTAACCATGTATGTCCTGAATTTCTCTGTTGTAAATCGTATATTTCCCATTGTGACAGAATACGATATCATCCGGTTTCTTAATCCCTTCTTCGAGAAGCGATGACATGAAGATCGGCTTAAACGTTGACCCGGGCTCAAAAGCGTCGGTGATCGTTCTGTTTCGCCACGAATGATTCGAAGATCGGCTACGATCATTCGGATCAAAGGTGGGCAGATTGCACATCGCCAGGATCTCCCCGTTTTGCGGATTAATGATACAGACGATTCCGCTTTCAGCGTCGTAGTCGGACAGCGTCTTCTCCAGCTCTTCGGTCGCATACCGTTGAAAAGAGATGTCGATTGTGAGGACAATATTTTTTCCGCTCTTCGCCTCCTGAACCGGGTGTGATGTGCCGGCGATGTTTTTTCCGAGCGCATCTTTCTGATTGATCGCCAGGCCGTGACTTCCCTTAAGCATGTGATCCATGGATTGCTCGATACCATTGAGACCGTTCATATCGATGTCCGTAAAACCCACCACATGAGCCGCAATCTTGCCTTCCGGGTAAACTCGTCTGGTCTCTCTGACGATAGAGATACCCGGTATCTGTAACGATTGAATCTTGTGAGTGAGTGAATCTTCGATGCTTCGTTTGATCCAGATAAATTTTTTTGAATTTGTGAGCAGAGTGAAATAGTATTGTATGCTGTCCCCGAACGTTTCCGATAATTTACTGGCTGCGTCGTAAGGATCGGTCAATTTTGAGAGATCGATTCCCACGGAGAATACAGGCTTGTTTACAGCCAGATATTGTAAATTGCGATCCAAAATCTCCCCGCGGTTCGAATCCAGTTTCTTTTCGCTTTTATATTGCTCCTCGGCAAATTTTAAATAGTATCCGCGTTCAATCAACTGGATCTGAATGATTCGGATGACCAGGACGGCACTGAAGATCAGGAGACACAAAATAATAAAAATCATCCTGTTTATGTAATGTTCAACTCTACTCATCGTTCACTTCGAATTTATCTTTGTTTGTGCTGAATTTCATCTTTTAACTGCGACACCATGTCCGCATATTTATTGATTTCAGACTCACCGGGCGAAAGCACTTCGAACGGTGGATTACTGATCATATTGAGATGATCTGTAGCGATATTGACGATACGGTTGTCGTTCTTCAGATTAAATACTTCCACCCGTTTGCTTTCGATCGATGCGACTAACTCGTGCTCCTGCTGCTGGAGTAACTCGATTTCAGCGGCCATTTGGCTGAATCGCACCTTTTGCCATATCGATCCGATCATCAATCCGGCGATGATGATGATGATCAATAATATGATGATGAACGATCCGCGATTTGCCGCCTTGTTATTGACCTCATTCAGGCTCTTCAGTATTGAAGAGCCGGAGGAAGTCCTCGCTCTGATCGTGGTTTTTCTTTTTTTTACGATATTTTTAGAACGTGTCTTCATGCGATTTTCTCTAAACATCTCATTCTTACGCTCCGACTGCGCGGGTTACGGGCCAGTTCCTCTTCCGATGGCTGTATCGCCTTCCTGGTCAATATGCGTATTTGGGGCAGTCGTCCGCAAGCGCACACAGGGAGGTCGGGAGGACATATACAGGGATTAGCTTTCTCCTGCATAAACTCTTTGATCATCCTGTCCTCTAAAGAATTATAAGCCAGAGTGACCGCCCTGCCATGTAGTTTCAGACAGGGCAGGATCTGGGTCAGAATGTTTCTTAGTTGTGTAAGCTCATCATTGATAAAAATCCGAACACTTTGAAAGATACGAGCTGCTGATTTCATTCGCATTTTATAGGGCACTACCTGAAATATGATCTCCGCGAGCTGCCCCGTCGTTCTGATACGTTGTTTCTGTCTGGCTTTATCAATCATAGCCGCTATCTTTCCCGCGAATTTCTCTTCACCGTATTCTTTGAAGATCTGTTTTAAGTACGCGCTCGAATATTCATTGATAACCGTCTCGGCGGTCAATCCCTGTCCGGAGTCCATGCGCATATCCAACGGAGCATCGCTAAGGTAACTGAATCCTCTTTCGATGCTATCGATGTGTCTGGAAGAAATTCCCAGATCGAGTAATATTCCATCGACTTCCTTAATCTGTTCCGTGGTTAGTATGGACGATAATTCAGAGAAAGTAGTCTGAACGAGAATGATCTGATTCTCAAAACTGATTAACCTTTTTCTTGCGTACTCTATGGCTTCTTCATCACGATCGATTCCAATGAGCAGCCCCTGTTGATCTAAGTGTTTTAAAATGGAGAGACTGTGACCCGCCCCGCCGAGTGTACAGTCCACATACACTCCTGAACGATTTGTTACTAAATACTGGATCACTTCGTTCAGTAAAACCGGTGCGTGATAATTATACTCTTCCATTTACGGCATGAGTCCTTTATCGAGCGACTCTTCTGCATTGGCCATACGCTTGAGATAATTATCTCTTGCCGCCGGATCCCATAACTCTATCCTGTTGATAGCACCGATGATCAATACGTCTTTGGTTATCTGAGAATATTCCAATAGTTTTTGCGGAATAGTAATGCGACCTTGTTTATCTATGGGAGCCTCGTGAGAGTTCGATCCTTTCAACGACGTATAATAACGTTGTGCAGCGTCTGATTCCGAAAATTCGTTCAGCTTGGTGACTATCTTCTTTTCGAAAACATCGTAAGAGTAAACATCAAGGCACTTATCCTCCTCTTTGCCTTTCGTGATGATGAACGTGCTTTCGGAATCCCCGCCCAGCGATTTCCTGAATCTGGAAGGAATATTAATTCTTCCCTTATCATCGATTGCGTATTTATATTCTCCGATGAGTAATGCCATAATGCTCTTAAGCTAACTCCTATAAGATATCAGGTATAGAGAATCTGTGATCGCTCGTTGGTCGTGATTTAATATCAGGTTAATTTACAGGGTATGAGATGATTTGACCTTGTTTTTGCTCCATAAAAATTGTATATTATCACAGGTCATACGATCGTTTCATCCCGATAAATCATGAAGCAAGGAACGTCCCTATTCATAGCTCAATATTCACAGAAACATGGTTGTCAGGGAAATTAATCCATTCGGCGTGATCTATCTCCCAAAATTAGCGCCGATTACCCAAAATATCCCCTTTTAAACCACTCTATATATAACATTTTATTTTGTAAATGTCAAGTAAAAAATGAGTTTAATAAAAAAATATACATTTTTTACCTGGAGAAAATAATATCGATAACGTGAGTAAAAACAATATAAAAAATAATACAGCGATGAAACTGAACCGCGCTGATAGTTCATCAGTCTTATAACTTAAATAGAATTAATTAGTTAAATTTAGATAATCATAGTGGTAAGGGAAGCAGAGAGGTAGATAAAAAATAAGCTAAATTGATCATCACTTCAGAAACCGATCGGAGTCATGACACAATTTAGCTGATTTAAATTTGTATTCTTGTCGGCACCCATAGGATAAGACGAAAAATTGGGCGCCGATCGTTCACTACATAAATTGACTGATCATGGCGTTTGTTCGCTCAAAGTTCCGATCTCGATCCATATCGCTCAATTCTGAGATCGGTACAGTAACGGGCTCGTCTGGCGCGAAGTATTCGTTATTGGCCAGAACCTCTCGTAGCACTTTACCGTCCAGATCCTTGGGTAGGGGCAGACCAAGGAAATCGAGTATGGTGGGTGTAATGTCGTAGGGCGCTATATGGTTGATATTGGCACCATGGCTGATGTCGGGTCCGTAGATCATGAAAAGTCCATTGGGACACTGTGCCGAATAGATAGGGTACAGGTCCTTTGCGTTGCCGATAAAGGAACGACTCGTCCGTTTCGATGGTTTTAAAACATAGTCGTAATTGCGAGGAACGAAGATGACATCGGGTGCCAGGTCGAGGCAATCGCCATGGAATAGTTCCTCGCGACGATAAACGACATCGATCACATTTTGGAATGTCATCGGATCGCGGAGACGATATAGTTCCCGAATGATATCATCACGCAAGCGTTCATACTCGAATCCTGGATTGACGATACCGTTAGGCTCGCGTCCTTTCAGGTTGATGCGAATACCCTGACTATACTCGGAAGAGTAGTACGCTCGTGTATCGTTCCAGTCGATAATCAAATTTTCTCTGGGAAAGGCTTTTAGCAATCTATCCGGTGATATCGTCTTCAGGGTTTCGACCAGGAAGTCGGGTAAAAATTTACTGATGTTATCCTTGGTTATTTTAGCTTCAGCCAGCAGCCTGGCTAATTTTTTGTTATGACCGTTGTGACCAAATTTTTCGGTCCAGAAATTTGGGATAGTGGCCTCCTGGGTACTGATATAACGGGACAGGTATCCTGATTCCCACAGCCATTCGTTGACAAAAAATTTCTTTTCCACCGATTTGTAACCGTGATCTGAAACGATGATGAACGTCGTATTTCCGTCATCGAATTCGTCGATGAGTTCGCCGAGAAGTTCATCTGCTTTGACGTAGAGATTTTCGATCGACGAGATGTCGTACCACAGCTTCTGTTGGAAGCGACTGATCGAAGTAAAATCGATCGCCGCGAAATCCCAATCGATATCGCTCAGCATCTTTGTAAACACCTGATGGCGGGTCGACATGATATGGACAGCCTGTTCATAGTATGTCGATTCGGTGTCGAAAACCTCATGAAACAGGTCGATCTTATATCCATCGGCTTTCAATGACTTGTTCAAGTGACATGGATAGGTGCACAATTGATTGGGCGGCGTCAGCATCCCGCTGACCATGATACCGTTCAAGGGCGATGGCGGGTAAGTCACAGGTAAATTGACGACGACCGATTTCATATTGAACAGGTCAAGATACTGCCATACCGTCCTCGATTTGATATTCGACTTATCGATAATACGCCTCTTATTCTTACTATCGAATCCGTCAAAAAAATCGTAGATACCATGTTTCCCCGGATTCTTGCCGGTAAGCATGGACACCCAACTGGTAGCTGAATGAATCGGAAGGATTGAGTCGATTGACCCGGAAGAGCCGTGGGTCATGATCTGCTGAAAGTGAGGCAAACGTTTATTCATAATCAACGGATTAAGAAGCTCAAAATTTACTCCATCGATGCCGATCAACATAATCCGCTTGTTGAAATTCATGAAAATTCCCCCTGAAATGATTGTCGAATGAACTGTTCTGCTAAATTGTACCAACATGGAAGTGAATTTGCGGAATAATAATTTGAGAATATGTTTTTTAAATGGATCAGGGAGAAGACTGGCGGTGTGAGGACCATCAAGTTATAATGTCACCGTGCGACGTATTCTTTGCCGAAGCAATCCCTATTACTTATGATTCAGGACGTCCCGCAGGAGCGTGCAGAGACATGTGTACTGGAAGGCATAGAGGATTGTGCGTAATGAAGGGTATGGCGCTTGTCATTGTTATCCCGCGTTGTGGGAGAGGCAATCCCCTGCACGTAAGCAATGGATTGCCTCGATTTTCCCGCTTTGCGAGAACTGTTCGCAATGAAAGGGATTAGCCGTCGTCTCTTCTAGAACTCAACAATATTGAGATCGGCTTTTTCCTTTAATTCGTCCATTAAATTTGCATAGAACTCGCGACGATGTTCGTTTTCCAATTTGTTCTGCAGTTGTTCACGAACCTCTTCGAGTGGTTTCGTCTCTTTTTTACGATCGATTATCTTCAGGATATGGTAACCGTATTCCGTTTCCACGATGCCACTCAATTCGCCGATTGGCACATTGAAGGCCGCCTCGTCAAACGGTTTCACCATCTGACCGCGCGGGAAGTCCTCATACAGTCCGCCTTTTTCCTTTGAACCGGGATCTTCCGAATATTTCTTTGCAAGCTCTCCAAAATCGGCGCCGGATTTTGCTTCTTCGAGGATTCGTTCCATCTCCTTGTAGATTTCTGTCTTCGCTGAGTCTGATTTACCCTGTGTGGTCAGGAGAATATGCTGGACGGAAGCTGTTTTATCGCTGTTATAGGCTTCGTTGATATCCTCGTCGGTGACGGCTATTTTGTCCTTAAGCGTGGTATCTAAATAATCACTGATAATCATACTTTCCTTGAGGTTCGATATGGCATAGTCGACGTCTATCCCATGGTTTGCCATGAACTCCTCGTATTTTTCCTTCCCACCGTAACGTTCGAACTGCATGTTCATAACACTGTCGATCTCCGCCTGGGAGACGGTAAAGTTGGCCTTCGTTGCTTCGTTGAGGAGCAATTCTTTTTCGTACATGCTCTTCAGTGTGTTGGTGAGGATTCCCCTGGTTCGTTCGATATCGAACGATTTTATCTGCTCGAATCGATTACCTGCATTCTGCTGCAGGTTGGTAAAAAGATCGCCGACTGAGATATTGATGTCTTTACCTTTTACGAGCGGTTGATTTTTATCCGGATTGAGAGCGGGTATTTTTTCGGATACTGATTTTGCTATATCATAGATTGTCGTACCTTTTTCGAGTTTATTGTCCCCGGATCCAGAGCAGCCATATATCATTGTGGCCAAAAGTAACGTTGCTAAAACGGCGTATTTCATAGTTTCTCCTTGAAATATATATTTATTAAATATGAATCAATAATTATACGAATAAAATTTATGAATAACAAGCAAATTATTCAAATAGTGACGATCGGATCGTACGAAAGTCGCTTGCATTTTTATGTATTTCGATGTATGTTAAAGTAACCCATAATCGGTAGAATTATAGAAAAGGAGGAACGACCGGTTATGGATTGGAGTTGTACTATTTAATTGAATCTCATGTCCGTTATAACCAGAGTAACTTGAATCAGGAGGTCATTATGAAGCCAAGAGGACCCTTAATGATCGAGCATCGTTTGATAGAGAAGATGATCGAAATTGTCAGGATTCAAATCGATAAAATAAAAGTTGATAAGCATGTTGACCCTGAGTTCATCGACAACGTCGCTGATTTCATTCGCACCTATGCCGATCAGACGCATCACGGTAAAGAGGAGGATATCCTGTTCCGCGATCTGCAATCTAAGAAGATGTCGCCTGAGAACAGCAAGATCATGGATGAATTGATACAGGAGCATAAGTACGGTCGTATGCTTGTAAAAGAATTACTTCAGGCGAAAGCAAAGTATCAGCAGGGTGATATCGCCCGTATCGATACGATCGTCGAAAAACTGCAGGCGTTGGTCGATTTTTACCCGCCCCACATCAAAAAGGAGGACGCCGTATTCTTTCCGGATACAGAAAGATATTTTACCGATGAGGAGTTGGAGCAGATGCTGGAGGAGTTCTGGGAATTTGACAGGAACATGATTCACCAGAAATATCAAGCGGTTTATGATGAGGCAAAGATGAGATACGGTTCCTGAAATAACGTTAATCCTGTTGTTTGAATAAAAGGCGGCTGATCAATGCATTGGATCAGCCGCATTATCACGACAGGACATGGTGTAGATTTCCGTTTCATGGTCGATATAATATGGAGTTATTCGTATGATGAGATTGAAAAATCTAGGTTTTAAAGTCATTTTTTTCGGCCTGGTATATCCGTTACTCCTTAACGCCGCAGACGGACTGTACTTGCCGCGAAACATCCGTGCGGCTTATGAGAAGCAGACGCGTTCGATGGATGGACTACCGGGTCCGGACTATTGGCAAAATCGCGCTGATTACAAGATCGACATCGATTTTGATCCGGAGACACGTATTCTCACGGGGCAGGAGACGATAAGTTACGAAAACGCCAGTCCTGATACACTCTCCGAGCTATATTTCCACCTGTTTCCCAATTATTTTAAGAAAGGCATGAAGCGGGATTATTCGATCGATCCGGATGACGAAGGAGAAGGGATTGTGATTGAAAAGTTGATCATCGACGGATTCGATTATAATGGCTCGACCGATAATATGTTCGTCAGGCACATTCATACCCTGATGAAGGTCAGGCTCGCGGATTCATTATTGCCCGGGGAGTCTTTAAATGCACAGATATCGTGGCACTATCGCCTCAACGAAAATTCACACATGAGAACCGGCGTCGTCGATTCGACATCGTTTTTCATATCGTATTTCTATCCGCGAATCGCTGTATACGACGATATTGATGGTTGGAATGCGTTTTATTATACAGGCACAGCGGAGTTCTATAACGACTTTGGGGATTATGAGGTATCGATCGAGGTCCCTGATGGTTATGTGGCATGGGCCACGGGCGTTTTAAATAATCCTGAGGATGTGCTTGAGGAGACTTATTTAAAACGGTATCGAATGTCTCAGAATTCTGACGACATCGTACATATTGTTGATTCGACAGAGGTCAACGATAAGATTACACGATCAAATGGCCGCAATACCTGGCGCTACAGCGCTCAAAATGTCAGCGATTTTGCGCTTGGTTTAAGCGATCATTACCTCTGGGATGCTGTTTCATTGGCAGTTGATGGAGATCCGAATGGGCGGCGGGTAGTCATCCATGCGGCTTACGATCGGAGTTCAGACGATTTCTATCAGGTAGCCGCAATTGCCCGGCGTGCAATCGATTTTATGTCGCACAGGATCCCGGGAGT